>NZ_JBECOV010000002.1:0-486735 GCF_040104435.1 Tenacibaculum sp. SSH1-16 | reverse complement strand
TTTACAAAACGATAACGAGGGTGTGTCTTGTTTTTTACTTGTTCGTACTCACTTATCAAAAATTGATACTTCTGTAAATAGCTTCGAACTAGAGTTAAATCATCTGTATTTATACGCATAACAAAATATAAGATTTTGTCAACGAATTAGTTAACCTTTACAATTGCGAATCTTTCGGTTCTCGCTCAAGACAGGCTAAAGTGAAGTAATCTTTGAATTATGAACTCTAATTAAGTAAATTACTTAGTTATTATTGTTGTTAATAATGATGTTACTTTTTCATTTTAGTAAACAAATCCCATAACACCACACCACAACTTACCGAAATATTTAACGAGTGTTTGGTTCCTAATTGCGGAATTTCAATACAAACATCAGAAGCAGAAACAACCTTTTGTTGTACACCTTTTACTTCATTTCCAAACACTACTGCGTATTTTTGGTCAATTTCAGGAGTAAAAGTATCTAACATTGTACTATTTTCTGCTTGTTCTATAGATAAGACCTTTACGTTTTCTGCTTGTAATTTTTCAACCAAGTCTATAGTATTTTCAACATATTCCCAATCTACAGATTCAGTGGCACCTAAAGCAGTTTTATGAATTTCTTTGTTAGGGGGCGTAGCAGTGATACCACACAAGTAAATTTTTTCAATCAAAAAAGCATCCGAAGTTCTAAAAACAGAACCTACGTTATTCAAACTACGAATATTATCCAATACTACAATGATGGGAGTTTTGTTAGTTTGCTTAAACTCTTCAACTGTTTTCCTGCCTAGTTCGCTGTTTTTTAATTTTCTCATAAAGTGGTTTTCAGGTTCAAAAGTTTAAAGTTGTGGATAACTTGAAACAAAAGAAACTCTAAACTTTTCTATCTTCGCAAAACTAACCCAAAAAATCTAGAAACTTGGCAAAAACAAAGGCAAAAAAGGTAACTCCATTAATGCAGCAGTATAACGGAATCAAGGCAAAATATCCGGATGCGATGTTATTATTTAGAGTAGGCGATTTTTATGAAACCTTTGGAGAAGATGCTGTAAAAGCGTCAGAAGTTTTAGGTATTATTTTAACCAAAAGAGGAAGTGGCAGCGAAAGTGAAACAGCATTGGCAGGGTTTCCGCACCATTCTTTAAATACGTATTTGCCTAAATTAGTAAAATCTGGATTGCGTGTTGCTATTTGTGATCAGTTAGAAGATCCAAAAATGACTAAGAAGATTGTGAAACGGGGAGTGACGGAATTGGTAACTCCTGGAGTTGCGTTGAACGATGAGGTATTACAATCGAAGTCGAATAACTTTTTAGCAGCCGTTCATTTTGGGAAAAAGCTATTAGGAGTTTCGTTTTTAGATGTGTCTACCGGAGAGTTCCTCATAGCACAAGGAAATGAAGAATACATAGATAAGCTTTTACAAAACTTTACGCCAAGTGAAGTTTTGGTTGAAAAGAAACACAAGCAACGATTTTTAGAAGCTTTTACAAATCGTTTTCATGCATTTTATTTGGATGATTGGGTGTTTCAAAAAGATTATGGAGATGAATTACTTCGAAATCATTTTAAGGTAAAAACGTTAAAAGGATTTGGAGTTGAAGAGTTAGAATATGGAATTGTGGCAGGTGGTGCAGCAATGTACTATTTATCGGAAACACAACACAACAAAATAGAACACATACAATCTATTAGCAGAATTGCGGAAGATAATTATGTGTGGATGGATCGCTTTACCGTAAAAAACTTAGAGTTATACGGTGGGAATTCGGTGAACTCGGTTTCGTTACTAGATGTAATTGATAAAACGATTTCTCCAATGGGAGGGCGTTTGTTAAAACGTTGGTTAGCCCTTCCGTTAAAAGATTTAGACCAAATTCAGCAGCGACACGAATTAGTGAAGTTTTTAATTGATAACGATACTTTTTCTGAAACTGTAACCTACCAATTAAAACAAATTTCTGATATCGAACGATTGATATCGAAAGTTGCTACGGGTAAAGTATCTCCAAGAGAGGTCATCTTGTTGAAAAATTCGTTAAAAGCGATTCTTCCGATAAAAGAATCCGCAGAAAGCAGCGAAAACGCTGCCGTTAGGTTATTAGGAGAAAAAATTAATACTTGTGATGAATTAATTGATAAAATTACCGAGACTGTTTTAGAAGAAGCCCCTGTAAATATAAATAAAGGAAATGCGATTGCAAACGGAGTTTCAGAAGAGTTAGATGAATTACGTAACATTTCAAACTCTGGAAAAGAGTATTTAGATACGATGCTAGCTCGTGAAACGGAACGTACAGGGATTCCGAGTTTAAAAATTGCGTTTAATAATGTTTTTGGATACTATATTGAAGTTAGAAATACGCATAAAGATAAAGTTCCTGAAGAGTGGATTCGTAAGCAAACTTTAGTGAATGCAGAGCGTTACATTACTGAAGAATTAAAAGAATACGAAGCAAAAATTTTAGGAGCAGAAGAGAAAATTCAGCAATTAGAAACGGAGATTTTTGCCAAGTTAGTACAGTACATTATAGGCTTTGTACAACCAGTACAACAAAATGCTCAAAATGTAGCTAAGATTGATGTGTTGCAATCTTTCGCAACCTTAGCTACCGAGAATAATTATGTGCGCCCTTTGATGGACGATAGTACCGATATTGAAATCAAAAATGGTCGCCACCCGGTTATTGAAAAACAATTACCAATAGGCGAAGAATACATAGCGAACGATGTGGTGCTGAACCGTAATCAGCAACAAATTATCATGATTACAGGTCCTAACATGTCGGGTAAATCGGCAATTTTACGTCAAACAGCTTTGATTGTATTATTGGCACAAATGGGAAGTTATGTTCCTGCTCAAAATGCTCGAATAGGTATGGTGGATAAGATTTTTACCAGAGTAGGTGCGAGTGATAATATTTCGATGGGAGAGTCGACATTCATGGTTGAAATGAATGAAACTGCATCAATCTTAAATAACATTTCAGACCGTAGTTTGGTGTTATTAGATGAAATTGGAAGAGGAACATCTACTTATGATGGAATTTCTATTGCTTGGGCAATTTCGGAATACTTACACGAACACCCATCGAAAGCAAAAACACTATTTGCAACGCATTATCACGAGTTAAACGAAATGACTTCCACGTTTGAACGTATTAAGAATTTTAATGTATCGGTAAAAGAGTTAGATAATAGTATTATTTTCTTACGTAAGTTAGTAGCTGGAGGAAGTAATCATAGTTTTGGAATTCACGTGGCAAAATTAGCAGGAATGCCAAGTATGGTAATTCATAGAGCAAACAAAATTCTAAAAGAGTTAGAAAACTCACATTCACACAAGGAGGTAAAAGAAACCTTGAAAGAAGCACAGCATGAAGATATGCAAATGAGCTTTTTTCAGTTAGATGATCCGTTGTTAGAAGATATTCGAGAAGAAATTTTAACTACAAACATCGATACACTAACACCTATTGAAGCTTTAATGAAGCTGAATGAAATAAAACGAATGTTAACGAAGAAGTAATAGGTTAATTATTCTCTATTTTCAAACTCACAAATTTTAAAAAACTCATTACGAACAGCTAAATCATTAAAACTTCCTCCGTACTCAATAGTTGTTGTGTAACTATTCTTGTCTTTAATTCCGCGAGAAGAAACACATAGGTGCTTTGCATTCACCAGTACAATTACATCTTCTGTTTCCAAAGTTTCTTGTAAATCTGTTAAGATTTGTAAACATAATCGCTCTTGTACCTGTGGTCTGTGTGAATAATAATCTACTAAACGATTAATTTTCGAAAGCCCGATAACCCTATTTTTTGGAATATAACCAATATGTGCATAGCCACTAATAGGAAGAAAATGGTGTTCACATGAAGAATCGATAGTAATGTTTTGTTCCACTAACATTTTACTATAACCGTATTTATTATCAAAAGTAGAAGCTTTGGGTTTATTAGCTGGGTTCAATCCATAAAACAACTCTTTAACATACATTTTAGCAAAACGATAAGGTGTCCCAGACAAACTATCATCTGTTAAATCCAAACCGAGCTCCTCCATTATTTTTGCAAAATGACCTTGAATATTTACAATCTTTTCTTCGTCTGATTTATCAATAGCGTTTGGTGTTAAAGGTGTTTTAATATTTGTTAAAATGTGATTATCACCTATGTAATCATGCTTGTTTATTACTTAAACTATTTAATTATTAGCGCAACAAGTGTTGTTTGCACATTGACAATACTTTCTATTATATATATGTAGAAACACTAAACCTAATGATGGTACATAAATACTTTCTTCAGGTAATTTCATGGCTTGTGTATATTCGTTTAAAATGATTATAAACAAAATCAAAAACGTAATCCAAAGAGCATACTGCATCCATTTTTTTGAAGTAGTTTGAACGGATTTTTGAATAGCAAAAAATGAAATGACTAGAAATAAAACGTCTATACTTTTCCACCAAAAAGGAACTGCTTCATGACTACAACAAGTAGCATGAGATTGTATAACAAACAGAAAAGGTGTAAATACGCAATGTACCAAACATAGACCGCTCGACAAAGCTCCTAATGTATCTGATTTTTGTTTGAGTACCATTGATTTTCTTAATCTAGTATTTTGAAAAGCAAAAGTACATTATTTTTTTAATTGCAATAATGTTGCATTAATTAGTTTTATGGGAGTTATTAGGAAAACAAAAGCAGTAAAAAAATTATTAAGCTTATTTGAGTCTGGAGTCTCAGCAATTGCTGCTGTTGATTTAGTAAGCAAATTAAATGACGAAATGAATAAAACTACGGTTTATAGAGTTTTGGATCGTCTGGAAAACGATGGCGTTATACATTCTTTTATGGGGAAAGAAGGTGTAAAATGGTATGCTAAATGTACTAGTTGTTCTTCGCATCATCATAATGATATACATCCTCATTTTCAATGTACTGACTGCAAAAAAGTAACATGTTTATCAGTTGATATTTCAATTCCTCAGGTTGAAAATCATATCATAGAGAGTGCTACTGTTTTTTTAACAGGTAAATGTGAGATTTGCTCTTAAATAACATTAATAAAACAATACACTGCAATTTCATTTTCCAACTTCAATAATAGTTATTTTTGTTAACTATTATGCAACACAACATTAGTTTTAAACACATAAATAAATTAGCAATGCCTGCATTAATTGCAGGTGTTGCTGAACCGTTACTTTCTACCACAGATTTAGCCATCGTAGGTAACATTGAGCACAATGCTACCGAAAGTATTGCTGCGATTGGTATTGTAGGGGCTTTTTTATCCATGTTAATTTGGGTATTTGGGCAAACACGTAGCGGAATTTCTTCTATCGTTTCTCAATATTTAGGAGCTGATAAACTTGACGAAATAAAAAACCTACCAGCACAAGCTATTGTTATTGTGTTAGGGGTAAGTGCGCTTATTTTAGGAATTAGTTACCCTTTTGCAAAAGAAATTTTTGAGTTGTATAATGCTTCAGGAACCATTTTAGACTATTCTGTTTCGTATTACAAAATTCGTGTTTTCGGATTCCCGTTTACGCTTTTTACGATTGCTGTTTTTGGTACGTTTAGAGGGTTGCAAAACACGTATTATCCGATGGTAATAGCACTCATAGGTACGTTTATTAATATAGGGTTGGATGTTGTATTGGTATATGGAATAGAAGGCTTGATTCCTGCAATGCATATTCAAGGTGCAGCCTATGCAAGTGTTGTAGCACAAGCTACTATGGCAATAATTTCGGCGGTATTATTGTTAAAGAAGACAGATATTCCATTAAGGTTCAACCTGCCTCTTAATGCTGAAATACCAAAGTTTATAAACATGGTTTTAAATTTATTTGTGCGAACTATAGCGTTAAATGTTGCTTTATATTTTGGTACTTCCTATGCTACTGATTATGGCGACGCTTATATCGCAGCTTATACGATTGGTTTCAATTTATGGCTTATGGGCGCTTTTATGATTGACGGCTACTCTTCTGCAGGAAATATATTATCAGGAAAATTATTAGGAGCAAAAGCATATAAAACCTTAGTCATGTTAGGAAATCGATTAATTACATACGGATTCCTTTTCGGACTCTTACTCACAGTTGTAGGTTTTGTTTTATATCAATTTATAGGAAAAATATTCACGAAAGAACCTGAGGTTTTAAAACAATTTTACAATACTTTTTGGATTATTTTACTCATGCAGCCTGTATGTTCTATCGCTTTTATTTATGACGGAATGTTTAAAGGTATGGGAGAAATGAAGTACTTACGAAACGTTTTATTATTAGCAACAGGATTCGTATTTGTCCCAACCTTATTATTTTTTGATTCACTAGATTATAAACTGTATGCTATTTGGATTGCTTTTTTCCTGTGGATGATTGCTAGAGGAACTCCATTAATTATAAAGTTTAGAAGAAAGTTTTTACCACTTGCTCAAAAAACGTAATTTTGAGCAAACAACAATAAACAAATGACTACAACTAGAGAAAACGGAAGTTTATATACACATATTGAAAATAAGATTGCTACGGTTGAATTTGGGCATCCAGCAAGTAACTCCTTTCCAAGTGTGTTATTAGAACGTTTAGCAAATGAATTTGATAAGCTTTCAATTAATAATGAAGTTTCAGTAATTGTACTAAAATCAGAAGGAGAACGAGCTTTTTGTGCTGGAGCTTCTTTTGATGAATTGGTAGCAATTGATAATTTAGAAGATGGGAAAGCTTTTTTCTCAGGATTTGCGAATGTTATTAATGCGATGCGACGTTGTTCGAAGCTAGTTGTTGGTAGAGTACAAGGAAAAACTGTAGGTGGTGGAGTTGGATTAGCAGCTGCTTGTGATTATGTATTAGCTACAGAGCACGCTTCTATTAAACTTTCTGAGTTTACGATAGGTATTGGTCCGTTTGTAATTGCACCTGCCGTAGAACGCAAAATAAGCGTAAGCGGATTGGCAGAGTTAACCTTAGATGCAACGAGCTGGAAAAATGCGTATTGGGCGAAAGAAAAAGGGTTGTATGCGCGTGTTTTTGAAACACAAAGTGAATTAGATAAAGAGGTTGAAATCTTATCAGAAAAATTAGCTTCGTATAACCCAGAAGCATTGGTTGAAATGAAAAGAGCGTTGTGGATTGGAACGGAACACTGGGAAGAACTGTTAATAGAACGTGCAGAGACTTCTGGAAAGCTTGTTTTATCCGAGTTTACCAAAAAAGCCTTAGAAAAATTTAAGAAGTAAAAAAGTACGGTATTAGGTATAAACTTTAAACTAACTAATACCGTTCCAAATATATAGTAAGCTTAAGCTGAACTTATTTACTTTTAAAATAATCAGGCTTCCAAATTAGGTTTCCAAAAATTATTTTTAGCTTATGTTTTAGTGTTTTACATCTTTTTACTTCTTTGTAAATATTAATATATTCTATAAAATTAATTTTAATAGGGTTGTTAGTTTTTATATTCTTTGTAAGCCCATAAACTACTTTTTCTTGTTCTCTTTGAAATGTTCCAAAAAGTTTATCCCATATAATAAAAACACCTCCGTAATTTTTATCTAAATACTTTCGGTTAGATCCATGATGTACTCTATGATTGGATGGTGTGTTGAATATTTCATCTAACCACCCTAACTTACCAATTCGCTCCGTATGAATCCATGTTTGAAATTGTGCGACTAATATTAACCCTACAATAGCCTGAAATGGTGAAAAACCTATCAGTACCATCGGTATTAAAAAAGCCCACTCAAACAATCCTTCTACAATACTTAATCGCATAGAAATAGTTAAGTTATAATCTTCTGAAGAATGGTGAACACTATGGCTAGCCCATAATATTCGATGTTCATGCTCTAAACGATGCATCCAATAATACGTTACATCTGCTATAATAAAAGCCAGGATCCATGTATATACATTACTAGGAATCGTTATTGGTGTTATCCAATGAAAAGGCATTAAACAAATTACACCAATCGATCCTATAATTGTTTTTTCTATAAGTTGATTCATAAAAAAAATAGATATATTGGCTAAGGTATCTTTCCATTTTCTCTTTTTTCTAAACAGCACATCAATAATTATTTCTAATACTATTAAACTTGTATTAAATAAAAAAAAGTAACCGATATGCAACATGATTGTAGACTCTTCAAAAAGTGATATTAATTTAGCAAAACTCATTTCTTAACTTTTTTAGTTATGTATTCAGGAATAGGACAAGAAAACCAAAATAGAATTGTTTCCTTGAGAAAAGCCAATTATACAATCCCAGAAGAAGGTAAGAATCTATGTGCCAATACTTGTGTAATTTGTAACTTTTCATGTGTTTTATTTGTTTAATAACACAAAAGTAGGCTGGAAAATGTAGGTGTGTTTGTTTATTTAGGACAAAGACGAAGTATAAATTTCAAAAAAAAATTAATTTTTATTTGTTGGTTTTGCTTAAATAATAGGAATGTAAATTTCTGTTATTAATTCTTCTTGAGGAGTATTTTTCTCGTCATTTAAATAAAACTCTAAAATTGGTGCGTCCGCAAACTCTAATTTGACATCATACATCCAATGTGCATAAATTGTATTGTATGTTTCAAAACAGCTTTCATGACTTCCTTTATGAACAAACTTGGCATATTTTTGAGAAGTAACTTCTTTAACTTTAAACATTCCTTTAACTTCAATTTTTTGTGCTTCTGTAAGTATAATCCCTGCATTATACCTACAATTAACAAACTCTGTTATTTCATCATCATCCAAAATTTCACCAACAATAATAGTTTTATCAGTTAATAAATCATGCTTATCAGCATACTTTAAAAGCTGTTTCCATGTTCTTTCAATCCCTTTTATATCTTCATAAGTTCCTTGATATTGTAAATACAACATTTGAAATGATGGTATAATTTCAATTTCAAACTGTAATAAAGGATCATTTTTTTTATTAGGTTCTTCTAAAATTTGATTCGTAATTTTTTGTTGAAATGTATAAGAGCTTTTAAAGCTAGAAGGTGTACAGCGAAAATGTTTTTTAAAAGCTTTACTAAAAGCTGCCACATCACTATACCCAACTTCTAGGGCAATATCTGAAATTTCAATATCTAAAAATTTTAAATACTGTGCAGCTTTTTCTAGTTTTCTTCTTTTAAGAAATTGACCAATAGTTTCATGTTGTAACGCTAAAAATATTCTATTGATATTTCGATAAGAGTAAAAGGAAATATCTTCTATTTCATGTGTGTGAATTGATGTTTTAAAACGCTTTTCTAAAAAATCTAACAACTTATTATATCGCTCTATTTGTGTTGAGTTTTTCATTTGTGATGCTTTATCCATCAAAATTACAATAGGTTCTTACTTTATAGTTTGTCTATTTACGACAAAAGGTAATAAAATAATCATTGTCTTAAATAAACAAACTCACATTTTACTTGCCTTATACTTTTACCTGGAATTTAATAACCACTTGTAATATGTATCGAATTGTTTTACTTGTCATCTTGTTTTTAATATCTCTATCTCTTTTTTCTCAAAAAAGTCTAAAATCTAAATTAATTGGAAAATGGCGCATTCAAAACTATGAGGTATTTGGTGAAGTGCATCAACCTTCTTTAAAAGAGAGTAATGATTATATCTTATTTAAAACTAACATGTTTTTTGAAGCCTTCTCTGAAGGATATCATGATAAAGGAACTTGGAGACTAAACGGGGAGACTAAAATATCTCTGATAGTAGACAATAATGAAATTTTAGATGCTACTGTATTACAAATTACCTCAGATTTTTTAACTATAAAGTACAACACTAAAGAATTAAACTACATTATTTTTCACTATAAAAAACAATAAAATATGCGCTGCTTATTTTGGTTAATTTTTTTGTTAGCTTCGTTCATGCTCAAAACCCTAGCATAAGTAATAAAAAAGCCCCAAGAACCATTCATATACTTTCTTACAATACTGTTTTTAGTAAACACTATAAAGGATTTAAAATAAAATACTCTGAGTTTTCAGATACAGAGGAGGATTTTATAATTCCAACTGTATTTTCATTCAATAACTATCAATTAAAACCCAACCTTTTAAAGAGTAAGGGGTATAAAAGTTTTAATCAGTTTTTATTAGGAGCTGGTTTAGATGGGTTTATTAAATTTTACAAAGGTATTTATGTAGGTGTTGGTATAAATGTTCCTTTTGGATATGAAACAACTAGGGGGCTGAATAACGAAAAAAAATCCAAACTCTTAATTGGGCTTGAATCTAAACAAGGAATAAGGTTAATTCCTTGGGAAGAGCTAGGTATAGTTTTAGGTATAAATTACAAACAGCATTTTATCAATTCTAACGTATTAAATAAAGAATTTAACCTTGAATTGGAGTTAGGTGTTAATTTTTAAAGATTTTATTCTCTAGAGAGTGAAAAAATAATAGCATTTAAAATCAAATTCGTACTTTCGGCAAATAAAAGTAAAATATTATGGGTGGAGATTATTTATTTGCCATTTTAGCGGCGGGTGTAGCTGTAGTTTATTTCTTTAATAAATACAGAGCAAACAAAAAGTTTAAAAGAAAATAAGAGTCAATACACATCTTTAGTCGTCATTTAAGGCAGGTTAAAAGAGAAGTAATTTTTTAAGTTTATTTCACTTTAGAGATAGATATTTATGAGTAAGATTCGAATTACCAAGCAGTTTACTTTTGAAACTGGACATGCGTTGTATGGTTATGATGGAAAATGTAAAAATGTTCATGGGCATAGTTACAAGCTTTCGGTTACTGTGATAGGCTCTCCAATTACTGATACATCCAATGTGAAGTACGGAATGGTAATTGATTTTGGAGATTTAAAGAAGATTGTAAAAGAAGAGATTGTAGATGTATTTGACCATGCTACGGTATTCAATAAGAATACTCCCCATGTAGAGTTAGCTAAAGAGTTAAAAGACCGTGGACATCATGTTATTTTAGTAGACTATCAACCAACAAGCGAAATGATGGTGATTGATTTTGCTGAGAAAATTCAAAAAAGACTTCCAGAAAACATAAAATTACATGGCATTAAGCTACAAGAAACAGATACTAGTTTTGCTGAGTGGTATGCTTCTGATAATTAATTTTTGAATAAGTTAACGGTGTAAAACGTAATTATTTTCCGTTAAACTCATTCATGGTATTAGCTAAACCAGCTGTAATAAAAGAAGTAACCGCTTTTACAGAAAAAGGAATACGCTCAATCA
This sequence comes from Tenacibaculum sp. SSH1-16, assembly GCF_040104435.1. Classification (NCBI taxonomy): domain Bacteria; kingdom Pseudomonadati; phylum Bacteroidota; class Flavobacteriia; order Flavobacteriales; family Flavobacteriaceae; genus Tenacibaculum; species Tenacibaculum sp. SSH1-16. The sequence goes on along the minus strand of NZ_JBECOV010000002.1, from coordinate 475,490 downwards.
TTGCGCTTTCTTCATCAGGATTCCATTTGCCTAAAACGTAATCTACTTGACGACCTTTACTATATTCAGCTCCTACACCGAAGCGAAAACGAGGATAAGCACCTGTATTAAACTTATCTTGGATGTCTTTTAGACCGTTATGTCCGCCAGAACTTCCTTTTCCTTTGATACGAATTTTTCCAAAATCAATATTTAGGTCATCAGTAATAATTAACAAGTTTTCAACTTGAATGTTTTCTTTTTGCATCCAGTATTTAACCGCTTTACCACTTAAATTCATATAAGTATTAGGTTTTAAAACAAGTACTGTTTTACCCTTAATTTTAAGTTTAGCTATATCTCCTAACTTTTCGGTTTCAAAAGAGCCTTCATGCTCTTTAACAAAAGCATCTGCGATTTTAAAACCTATATTGTGACGTGTATTGTCATATTTTTCGCCAATATTACCTAAGCCTACAATTAAAAATTTCTTCATAGAATCGTCTTCTTTATCTGTTAATTGTTTTGTAGAAAAACCAAATAATTGTTTAAAAAAAGGTGTAATAATCATACATCAAAAATAAAAAAAGCGCTACACATGGTAACGCTTTTGTATGATTATTGTTTTGCAGTCTATGCTTCAGCCTCAGCTGCTGCTTTAGCGGCGTTACGAGACATACGAACTTGAGCAACCACTGTGTTATCTGGGTGTAATAACGTATAGTTGTCATTCTTTAACTCAGTAACATATAATTTATTACCAATTTCTAACTCAGTAATATTAGCTTCAATAAAATCTGGTAAGTTAGCTGGTAATGCTTTTACTTTTAATTTACGTAAGTTGTGACGTAAAGCACCACCTACCATAACACCTTTAGAAGATCCTACTAAACGTACAGGAATATCCATAGTCACAGCCTTGTCTTCAAATAATTGGTAAAAGTCTACGTGTAAAATGCTATCATTTACTGGGTGAAACTGTATGTCTTGTAATACAGCGCTATATGTTACACCATCTAATTCAATCGTAGCAGTAAATACGTCTGGAGTATATACTAATGGCTTGAACGATTTTTCTTCAGCTGAAAAGTGAACAGGCTTGTCTCCTCCGTATAATACGCAAGGAACCTTTCCAGCATTACGTAAGGCTTTTGTTGCTTTTTTACCTACGCTTTCTCTTTGAGATCCTTTGATTGTAATTGATTTCATTACTTTGTTTATTAAATTTATTTACATTAAAAACTTATCGCTAATAGATGTATTGTCTTGAACTTTATGCATCACATCAGCAAATAAAGCGGCGCAAGATACAACTTTTATTTTAGAAATACTCTTTTTTAAAGGAATTGTATCTGAAACGATTAGCTCTGTCAACTGTGAATTTTGAATTCTTTCGTAGGCATTTCCTGAAAGAATTGGGTGTGTACAAATAGCACGTACACTTTTTGCACCACGTTCCATCATTAAATCGGCTGCCTTTGTAAGTGTTCCTCCTGTATCAATCATGTCATCAACAAGAATTACATTTTTACCTTCTACTTCACCAATGAGTTCCATATGAGCAATTACATTGGCTTTTTGACGCTGCTTGTAGCAAATAACAACATCACTTTCCAAGTATTTGGAATAAGCATAAGCTCTTTTTGAACCTCCCATATCAGGAGAAGCAATCGTTAAATTATCAAGCTTTAAACTTTTAACATATGGTAAAAAAATTGTAGAAGCATATAAATGATCTACTGGCTTTTCAAAGAAACCTTGAATTTGATCAGCATGTAAATCCATGGTCATAATTCTAGTTGCACCTGCAGTTTCTAATAATTTAGCCACTAATTTAGCGCCAATTGCTACACGAGGCTTGTCTTTTCTGTCTTGACGAGCCCAACCAAAATAAGGCATTACAGCGGTAATATGTCTTGCCGATGCACGTTTTGCAGCATCACACATTAATAACATTTCCATTAAGTTATCAGTAGAAGGAAAGGTTGATCCAACGATGAAAACTCTTCTTCCTCTGATTGATTCTTCAAAAGCTGGTTGGAATTCACCATCACTAAAATGTGTGGTAATTACATTTCCTAGTTTGGTTCCGTAGGCGCTGGCAATTTCCTCTGCTAGTTCAATACTTTGTGAACACGCAAAGATTTTTGGGCTTAATTGATTTGTAGCCATTTACAAAAAAATATTTTTAGTTAGTGTTGTTGTTGGGGCAAAAATAAAACTATTTTAAGAGTTTAAAAGATATTTTAAATGAAATATTTTATAGATTTGCACTCACCAAAAGCCAAAGTGGTGGAATTGGTAGACACGTCGGATTCAAAATCCGATGCTCGCAAGGGCGTGTGGGTTCGAGTCCCACCTTTGGTACAAAAGCACACTATTTTTTTAAAAAATAGTGTGCTTTTTTTATGCGTCTAATTTAAAAGTAGAGAATTACCACTTGCTCAAAAATAAATCTAAACTACATTAATATAAGTTATTTCTATTTAAAATTTAAAAAACATAATTATTTCAAATATAGATTTGCTGAAAATCAATTAATAATTTATAATGAAAAAAATAATCTTAAGCGTAGTAACAGCTTCTTTGCTTTTTTCTTGCAGTGGTAAACAAAACCATGGAGAAGAAAAAGAAAAGGGAGGATGTCCTTTTGGTTTTGACAAAGGACACAAAAAAGAACAGTTAAAAGAAACTAAGTCAAACAAAGATTGGTGGCCCAATAAGTTAGATTTAGATGTACTTGCACAAAACTCGGAATTATCGAATCCGATGGGAGAAGAATTTAATTATGCTGATGAATTCAATAAGCTAGATTATGTAGCGTTAAAGGAAGACCTAACTAAGCTAATGACAGATTCTCAAGATTGGTGGCCTGCTGATTACGGACACTACGGACCTTTATTTATTCGTATGGCGTGGCATAGCGCCGGAACATACCGTACAGGAGATGGTAGAGGAGGAACCCGTATGGGAATTCAGCGTTTTGCTCCACAAAATAGTTGGCCAGATAATGCTAACCTAGATAAAGCTAGAAGATTGTTATGGCCTATTAAACAAAAGTACGGCAAGAAAATTTCTTGGGCTGATTTGATGATTTTAACAGGAAATGTAGCTATAGAGTCTATGGGATTAAAAACTATAGGGTTTGCAGGAGGAAGAGAAGATGTTTGGGTACCACAAGAGGATGTGTATTGGGGTTCTGAATCAGGCTGGTTAGAAAGCAGAAGGTTAAATGAGGATGGAGAGCTAGATTTAGAAGTAGAAAACCCTCTAGCAGCTGTACAAATGGGATTGATTTATGTAAACCCTGAAGGTCCAGATGGAAACCCAGACCCAGTAGCATCAGCAAAAAACATACGTATTTCATTTGGTAGAATGGGAATGAATGATGAAGAAACAGTTGCTTTAATAGCAGGGGGACATACCTTCGGAAAAACTCACGGAGCAGGACCAGCTGATAACGTAGGACCTTCACCAGAGGCTGCTGGCATTGAAGAACAAGGATTAGGATGGAAAAGTAGCTACAAATCAGGAAAAGGGAAAGACGCTATTACCTCTGGGTTAGAAGTTATTTGGACGCCTACGCCTACTCGTTGGAGTCATGCTTTTTTAAATACGTTATTTGATAATGAATGGGAACTAACCAAGAGTCCTGCAGGAGCACATCAATGGGTAGCAAAAGACGTTGGAGAGGTTTTTCCAGATGCTTTTGATAAAAATAAGAGACATAGACCTACGATGTTAACTTCAGATTTAGCTTTAAAGTTTGATTCTGAATATAAGAAAGTTTGTGAGAAGTTTTTAGAAGACCCATTATCTTTTGATAAAGCCTTTGCTCGTGCATGGTTTAAATTAACCCACAGAGATATGGGGCCTAAAACAACATACTTAGGATCAGATATTCCACAAGAAGAATTTATTTGGCAAGATCCTATTCCTATACGTACTCATAAACTGATAACCGAAGCAGATATCAATTCTCTTAAAAAAGAAATTTTAAATTCGGGAATTCCTTATAATCAGTTAATAGAAACAGCTTGGGCTTCAGCGTCTTCTTATAGAGGTTCAGACAGAAGAGGAGGAGCAAATGGAGCTCGTATTCGTTTAGAACCACAAGTTAATTGGGAAAGTAATAATCCAGCGCAATTAAAAAAGGTGTTGGCAGTTTATGAGAAAATTCAAAATAAATTCAATGAATCGTTAAAGGAGAAAAAAGTTTCCATGGCTGATTTAATTGTTTTAGGAGGATCCGCAGCAGTAGAAAAGGCAGTAGAAAGAGCAGGATTTTCAATAAAAGTTCCTTTTAATCCTGGTAGAATGGATGCTACGCAAGAACAAACCGATGTAAAATCTTTTGCTGTTTTAGAACCAATGGCTGATGGTTTTAGAAACTATCAAAAAAAGAAATACACACTTAAACCAGAAGAATTGTTAGTTGATAAAGCACAATTATTAACTCTAACAGCTCCTGAAATGACGGTGTTGGTTGGTGGTATGCGAGCTTTAAATGCAAATTATGATAGTTCAAAAAAAGGAGTTTTTACAACCCAACTAGGAGTGTTGACAAACGACTTCTTTATAAATCTGTTGGATATGAATACGTATTGGGAGCCTATCTCTGAAGAACAATTAATTTTTGAAGGAAAAGATAGAGTTACAAATGAGGTAAAATGGACAGCAACTAGAGCAGATTTAATTTTTGGATCTAATTCTGAATTAAGAGCTTTAGCTGAGGTATATGCGAGTAATGATGCAAAAGAAAAGTTTGCAAAAGATTTTATTGCAGCTTGGGTTAAGGTGATGAACCTAGATAGGTTTGATTTGAAGTCTTAAATAATACAGTACAAGAAGGAAATATTATAAATATATAAACCTATACCAAGATGTTTCTGGTATAGGTTTTCTTATTAAATCTAATTTTGTTTGTAGCTTTTAAGAGTTAACCTCTTTTATAGCTTCTTTATAATCTTCTGGAGTGTTGATGTTTCTAATTAAATTATCATCAACCTCAATAATTTCAACATCAGAATTAATTAACATTTTACGAGGACACGAATAACCTTGTGCTAAATAGGCTAATAATTTTCCGTAAGCTTTTGGTTCGTATATTGTGATTAAAGGTTCAGGAAATTCTTTGTTTTTTCCTTTAACTGTAGTTGCTATTTTAGATGGATTTCTTTTTTGTAATAATAATTGAATAAGCTCATTATTTACAAATGGAATATCTGTAGCCATTACCAACCATGCTGAGTTTGGATTTTTTTGAAAAGCAGAACAAATACCTCCAAAAGGTCCTAGATTTAAAAAGGTATCGTGAATTTCATTTGTCGTTTCTGGTGAGGTAGATAAATCTCTTACAGAGTAAAAAGTTTCTAAATTGTTGTTTTCTAGTAACTCTTTTACATGTTCTTTTTGAGGCTTTTTATAGTACAATAATTCCGATTTGTCACGACCCATTCGAGTACTTTTCCCGCCTATTAAAACCAACCCTTTTACAGGAGCAATATTTTCTTTAATGAGATTATGTATATGATTAGATATTTTATCAATCTCATTAATCGTATAAGAGGTGCTATTTTTGATGTTTGGAAAACGTTCTAACAAACAATCAAAATATCTTGAGTTTTTATTCAACTTAACTATAAACTGAATGTTTGTTAATTGATCTAACCTTTTTTTTACAGAAGCTTCTTTCTCATCATCTAAAATCAAAATTTGTTTCGCCCCTTGGTAATGATTTCCATTAATAAAGACAAAATCGTGATTGTAAAACTGTAAACGTTGTTCGTACTTGTTTACAGGTGAAGAAGTGTTTATTTGTAAATTTCCTTCATGATGAAAGGTATATTCAGCTAACGTATTTTGTTCGACATCTTTGGCGTGTGAAGCATCAAAATATCCTAAATTGTATTGTGATAATTTTGCAGAAACTTCATGAACCAAATCAGCAATAATTCCACATTTGGTTCCTAAGATAGCTACTTCATTAGGCGCAAAATTATTATTATACTTCTTAACTAGATTTGTATGTTTAGTATGTTTTTTATCCATTTTTAATATCCGATTTACCACCAGTTTTCTCTACCAATTTCACTTCTTGAATCACCATTTTTTGACTAATAGCTTTACACATATCGTAAATGGTTAAACAAGTTGCAGAAGCTCCTGTAAGCGCTTCCATTTCTACTCCTGTTTTTCCTTCAATGGTTACTTTACAAAAAACCACTACATACTCATCATCTATAATATTGATGTCAATATCCACTCCATTAATTAATAAAGGATGACACATTGGAATAATATCAGAGGTTTTTTTCACTGCTTGAATTCCAGCAATGATAGCGGTTTGAAAAACAGGTCCTTTTTTAGTGATGAGTTCATTATTGGTAAAATGACTTACAATTTTTGAACCTAAAAACATAGTAGCTTTAGCAATGGCTGTACGTTTCGTGATTTTTTTATCAGAAACATTTACCATTTTAGGTTGATTTTGTTCGTTTATGTGGGAAAAGTTGCTCACTTTGTATAAATTTTAAATGTTGAGTTTTTAATTTTTAGTTAAACTCTGTTGTGATGTTTTTACAATTGCTGTTAATAGCCTAATTAGCTCGTGAATGTCCGAAAGTATATCTGTAATATCAATATTTGTTAAGTCACTTTCTTTTAATAAACGTAACCAATATTAGTTTCTCTAGCTTCTTTTGAAGAAATAGACATTTTAGAAATAAAGTCTCTCTTACTTTGACCAGCTAAAGCCTCTTCTATATTTGCTCCTATTGAAGTTCCACTTCTTAAAAGCTGTTTTGAAATTATAAACTCTTTTTCTTGTTGTAGTTTTTTGTACAGAGAAATTATTTTTAAAGAGAATTGAAAACTCTTGCCTTGAACAATACTTTCCTTCATTTTAAATTTTTAACTCAAAACTAAACATTAATAATTAAAAACCCCGATACGTTAGTATCGGAAAAACACTTCCTTTTTTAAATTCTATCTCTTCAGTTTTTGGAAGTTCAATAAAACTATCAGCTTCAACCAAACTAGCTAAATCACCAGAACCATTTCCTTGTATTGGAGTTGCATATACTTGTCCGTTTTCCGAGGTTAATTTTACTTGTAAAAAACAGCTTAGATTAGGTTTAAAAGTAATGTTTTTTGCTAAAGTTGCTGTTTGTTTTTCTTGTTGTACACCTATAGATTTATAATACCAAGGATAAAAATAGACCAAACAATTTACAAAGGTTGAAACTGGATTTCCAGGAAAAGCAAACACGTTGCAGTTGTCTGTAGTGCCGAACCAAAATGGCTTCCCTGGTCTTTGTGAAACTCTATGGAATAATTTTTTAACACCCAATTCATCTAAAACTTCGGGTAAAAAATCAAACTTACCTTTACTAACAGCACCACTAAATAAAAGCACGTCATATTCTTGTAGAAAAGACGCTATATTTTCTTTTAAAACTTGTTTTTCATCAGTAATATGAGCTGTATCTGCTGGGATTTTTAAATCGTTCAATAAGGAAACTAATGTGTATACATTGCTTCTACGAATTTGGTGGTCTAACGGATATTCATTTACATCAACCAATTCATCACCTGTAGAAACAATCATTACTTTAGGTTGCTTGGCAACTTTAACAGTGGCTTTACCTACAGTAGCTAATACTCCAATTTCAGCAGCAGAAATTATAGTGTTCTTTTTTATTAGAACTGTACCTTTACTTTTATCAGAACCTTGTGTGTGAATGTTCTGTCCTTCTTTAATTTCATCAATAGTAATAGTGGCTACTAACGTATTAATATCAATATCTTCATAGCGAATTACCGTGTCAGTATTGTTAGGTAATACAGCTCCTGTCATTACCTCATAGCAGTTGGCTGCATTATCTAGTGTTTGTTGTGGACTTCCAGCAGCTTGGATTCCTTCAATTTTAAAATCGCGAACACCGTGTTCAAAAAAACGATGATTGATAGCAATACCATCCATTGCCACTCGGTTGAATGGAGGAAAATCTCTATCGGCAACAATATCTTCCTTTAAAACTCTTCCGACAGCTTCTAAAAATGGAACTTCTTCAATTCCGAAATCTTGTGTGTTTTCTAAAATTATATGTTTGGCTTCTTCTACTGTTATCATATGTTAAAGTGTAACTGTTAAAAAGTTTAATTGTTACATTTTTCAAATTATCTAATTGATACATTGAAATTACCCCCCAATCGTACTCATACTTTCGGTTACGTTTCCTTTTCTATTTGCCTCAGCAACAAAACCATTTTCAGGTTTTTCTTTTATCAATGATAAAAACAAGGCTTTTAAATCTTCATTGTTTGCACCATTTCTAATAAAGTCACGTAGGTTGAAAACGCCATCATCAAACAGGCAATTTTTAAAAGTTCCTGTTGAGGTAATTCTTATTCGGTTGCAATCATTACAAATAGTACGAGTGAATGCAGGGATTATCCCTATAGTTCCCTTATGATTCTCTATAGAAAAGTTTCTAGAAGTAGATGATTTTTTTGAGGGGAGCTTAGTTACAGTGAACTGAGACTGGATTTCATCTAAGATTTTGTGGTAGTTCCAAACTTCTTCTGCATTTCGTTGTCCTTTTCCATTAAAAGGCATTTCTTCAATAAAACGAACTGCAATATCCTTGTCTTTAGTAAGCTGCACAAAATTGTTAATTTCATCAGTGTTAAATCCAGACTGAATAACTACATTCAGTTTTAAATTCAACGAACTTTTTTCTAATAACTCAAAGGTTTTATATACTTCTGGGAAAACATCTCTACGGGTAATTTTAGCAAACTTTTCAGGGTGTAAACTATCAATGCTTAAATTGATATTCTTTACCTTTTTAAGGTTTTCTATCGTTTTGATGTGTTTGGAAATAAGCGCTCCGTTGGTCGTGATATTAATATCCTCTAACAAATCATTATACGATAACATTTCTAAAAAAGAAACAAAATCTTTTCTAACAAAAGGTTCTCCACCTGTTAAACGAACTTTGTTAACACCCAACTCAGTAAGTACTCGAATTATTCGGTACATTTCTTTGTAGGTAAGTAGCTCTTTTCTTGGAACAATATCAATTCCTTGAGCAGGCATACAATATTGACAACGTAAGTTACAGCGGTCGGTTACTGCTAAACGAACGTAGCTAATTTGTCTTCCAAAATTATCTATGAGTTTGCTCATATTGTAAAGGTAGTAAAACTAAAAATCATACCCTTTTAAAAGGGTAAAAAATCGTATTTTCGTAGTATGCCAACATCACTCGAACTTCAAGTACAAACACTACCGAACTCACCAGGAGTTTATCAATATTTTGATAAAGATGATACAATTATTTATGTTGGAAAAGCGAAGAATTTAAAGAAACGAGTTTCATCGTACTTTACTAAAAATCATGAGAATGGTAAAACACGAGTTCTAGTAAAAAAAATTGTTAGAATAGAGCATGTGGTGGTTGATACTGAAACAGATGCGCTACTTCTTGAAAATAATCTTATAAAGAAGTATAAACCTAGATACAATGTTTTGTTAAAAGATGATAAAACATATCCGTGGATTTGTATAAAGAAAGAGCGATTTCCTCGTATATTTTCTACAAGAAGAGTTGTTAAAGATGGATCGGAGTATTTTGGACCTTATACTAATGTACGAACTGTATATGCATTGTTAGACTTGATTAAAGAACTATATCCGCTACGCACTTGTAATTATGATTTAAGTCCAGAAAAGATTGATGCTGATAAGTATAAAGTTTGTTTAGAATATCATTTAGGTAATTGTAAAGGCCCTTGTGAAGCATACCAAAGTGAAGAGGGTTATTTAGAGGACATCAGAGCAATTCGAAATATCATAAAAGGAAATTTTAAAGAAAGTTTACAGCAGTTTGAAAAAATAATGTTTGATTTAGCTGCAGATATGCGATTTGAAGAAGCACAAAAAATCAAAGAAAAGTTAGCTTCTTTACAAAACTATCAAGCCAAATCAACAATAGTGAATCCATCAATTAATAACGTGGATGTGTTTTCTATTATTTCTGATGAATCGCATGGATATGCAAACTTTTTCAAGATAATGAACGGTTCAATTGTACAATCCTATACCACAGAAATTAAGAAAAAACTAGAAGAGACAGATAAAGAACTTTTAGAGTTGTTTATTATTGAAACTCGTCAACGATTTAACTCGTTATCAAGAGAAATTTTTGTTCCTTTTAAAGTAAATGTTGGTAAAGATATTAAAGTAACCATACCTAAATTAGGAGACAAAAAGCGTATTGTTGAATTGTCTGAACGTAATGCAAAGTTTTATCGTCAAGAACAGTTTAAGCAAATAAAGATTGTAGACCCTGATCGTCATGTAAAAAGAATCATGGCACAAATGCAAAAAGATTTAAGACTAAGAAAAGAACCACGTCATATTGAATGTTTTGATAACTCAAATATACAAGGAACAAACCCTGTTGCTGCGTGTGTGGTTTTTAAAGATGGAAAACCGAGTAAAAAAGACTATCGTCATTTTAATATTAAAACAGTTGAAGGCCCTGATGATTTTGCTTCTATGGAAGAAGTCGTATATCGAAGATATAAACGATTATTAGATGAAAATCAACCACTACCACAGTTAATAGTGATTGATGGAGGTAAAGGACAGTTATCTTCAGCCTTAAAGAGTTTAGATGCTTTAGGTTTAAGGGGTAAAATAGCTATAATTGGTATTGCAAAAAGATTAGAAGAGGTTTTTTATCCTGGAGACCCTATTCCGCTATATCTAGATAAAAAATCAGAAACACTTAAAATAATTCAGTACCTACGTAACGAAGCTCACCGTTTTGGAATTACTTTCCATAGAAACAAAAGAAGTAAAAGTGCTATACAATCAGAATTAGAGCAAATTCCAGATGTAGGAAAGCAAACTATTACAAACTTACTGCGTAAGTTTAAATCAGCTAAAAGAGTAAAATCAGCTACTTTTGAAGAATTAAAAGAAGTGGTTGGGAATGCTAGGGCTCAAAAAATATACAAACACTATCATAAAAAAGGGGAATGAAAAAGTTATTAATTTTATTACTGCTGCCAACATTTATGTTGGCGCAAAACCAACCTAAAGTAGGACTGGTATTAAGTGGTGGAGGTGCAAAAGGGATTGCGCACATAGGGATTTTAAAAGAGCTTGAAAAAGCAGGTGTACAAATAGATTATATAGGTGGTACAAGTATGGGGTCTATAGTAGGAGGCTTATATGCTTCTGGTTATACAGCCAAACAAATAGAAGAGGCTGTCTTAGAAACTAATTTTATAGATTTATTACAAGATAAAGTTTCTAGAAGACAAAAGCCTTTTTTTAATAAAGAACATGGAGAAAAATATGCTGTTTCGTTACCTATAAAAAAAGGAAGTTTAGGCTTGCCTTTGGGTTTGTCAAAAGGGCAAAACGTGTTGAATTTTTTAACAGAGTTATTAGCGCCAGTTGATGATATTACAGATTTTTCTAAACTACCAATACCTTTTTATTGTATAGGAACAAATATAGAAACAGGTGAAGAAGAAGTGTTAGAGAATGGTTCATTACCGTTGGCTTTAAGAGCAAGTGCTGCTTTTCCTTCGTTGTTAAATCCAGTAGATATAGACAATAAATTATTGGTTGATGGCGGTGTAGTTAATAACTTTCCTGTTGATGTAATGAAAAAGAAAGGTGTTGATATAATTATTGGAGTTAGTGTACAAGGAGAATTATTGAAAAGAGAAGAATTAACTTCTGTGGCCTCTCTGTTAATGCAAATAATTAATTTTCAAATGTATCAGAAATCAGACCAACAGGTTGAATTGTTAGATGTTTACATAAAACCAAATGTAATTGACTACAGTGTTATTTCGTTTGATGCTAAGAAAGAAATTTTAGAAGAAGGAGAAAAAACAGCTAAAATGTATAGAGTGGTTTTTGATAGTATTGCTAAGATGCAAACTAAAAAGAATAGAAGACTAAAAATATCACCAAAAAGAAAAAGGTTTTTAGTTGATAGAATTATTATAAAGGGTAATAAAAACTATACTAATAATTATATTTTAGGAAAGCTACAGCTACGTGAAGGAGATAGTGTGTCTTACAAAGAAATTTCTAAAAAAATAAACACATTAACAGCTTCAAAAAACTTTAAAAGAATAGATTATCATTTTGAAAAATCTTTTCAAGGAAAAAAATTAGAGATAACTGTAAAGGAAGAAAAAATACAATCTTTTTTAAGACTAGGTTTACATTATGATTTACTATACAAATCAGCAGTACTACTTAATTATAATCATAAAAAGCTGCTTTTCCAGAATGATGAACTTTCATTAGATGTAGGAGTTGGTGATAAAATAAGGTATAATTTAGAGTATTTCATTGATAATGGGTTATCTCCAAGTTATGGAATAAGAACAAGGTATAATACTTTTAATAGTGATTTTTTATATAATAAAGGGATTATAAATGGAAAGTATAGAGATTTTTCAACCTCTTTATATTTGCAAACAACATTTGATAAAAAGTTTGCAATAGGTGTAGGAACAGAACATAAAAACATTAATGCAAGAACAAAAAACATTTCTACTGAAGGAAAAGAAGATTTTTTTGATAAAAGCAATTATATAAACACTTTCGCTTTTTTAAAATTAGACACCTATAACAAAGAGATGTTTCCAACAAAAGGGTTTTATGCAGATATAGGTTTTAAGTGGTTTATATGGTCTGATAGAGATAATAGACTGGATGAATTAATACAAGGTAGTGAACCTTTCCATCAGTTTTCACAACTGGGTGGTACGTTGGGGTTTGCAACTACTTTTTATGATAAATTGACATTTCAATATACTTCACAAGCAGGATATACGCTCGGAAAAAAATCGTTTGAAATATTTGACTATCGTTTGGGCGGATATAATCAAAATTATATTAATAATTTTATTCCAATGTATGGATACGATACAGGTGGGCTAAACAATCAGTCTTATTTAAGATCTGAATTTAACTTACGCTATGAGGTTTATAAAAAACATTATGCAATGTTTATAGCAAATTATGCTCGTGTTGAAGAAGATATATTTGAGGATGGAGATTTATTTAAAAACACCAAATCAGGATATGCTATAGGGTACAGTGTAGAAACATTTTTAGGTCCTATAGAATTAAAATACACATGGTCTCCTGATCATTCAGATCATTATTGGTTGTTTAATTTAGGTTTTTGGTTCTAAAAATAAAAAAATCCCATATCAAAACGATATGGGATTTTTATTTCATAATAAGATTGCCTTACTTACTTTTTTTGTTTTTTTTCAAATAAAACTTATACTGTAAGTATTGGTAAGCATCTCGAGGTAATATTTTAATCCACTTTTTGTGTTGAATAAACCATTTAAAACGAATTGAATTAACGCCTTTTGTTAAATAGGCAGCTATAAACGGATGCACATTTAATGTGATTTCTTTATATTTTTTGCCGCTATTAAGTATACGTTCTAATTCTGATTCTATTTTATCTAATAAAACAATAGGAGCTTCAACTTCTCCATTTTTATTAGGGTTTGGTTCACGTGTTTTTATTTCTAATTCAGGTCGTACACGTTGTCTTGTAATTTGTACTAAGCCAAACTTACTTGGAGGTAAAATTTTATGTTTAGTACGGTCTAAAGACATTACATCTTTTAAATGTTGATATAGTTTTTGTCTATTTTCTGCAGACTTCATATCAATAAAGTCAACAACAATAATTCCACCCATGTCTCGTAATTGTAATTGACGAGCTATTTCACTGGCAGCAATTAAATTGACTTCTAAAGCAGTTTCTTCTTGGTTTAAGGATTTGTTAGAGCGATTACCGCTATTTACATCTATAACATGTAAAGCTTCTGTATGCTCAATAACTAAATAAGCTCCTTTACTCATTGAAACTGTTTTTCCAAACGATGTTTTAATTTGTCGTTCAATACCATATTTTTCAAAAATAGGAACATCAGAACGATGATGTCTTACAATATTTTCCTTTTCAGGATATATTTCTTGTAAGTACTCTTTAATTTCAACTTTTAAGGTTTCATCGTTGGTTACAATACTTGTAAAAGAATCGTTCATAACATCTCTTAAAATAGAAGATGCTCTGTTTAATTCGCTTAATATTTTTGTAGGAGTATTATTATTAGCTATGCGTTTGCACATAGTTTTCCATCTATCAAGTGAGTTTTGTAAATCTTTGTCAAGTTCTGCTACCTTTTTACCTTCGGCAACAGTACGTAAAATAAGTCCAAACCCTTTTGGTCTGATACTTTTTGCTAATTTTTTTAAACGTTCCTTTTCTTTCGGATCTGCTATTTTCTGTGATACCGATATGCGGTTAGAAAAAGGAACTAAAACTAAAAACCTACCTGCAATAGAAAGTTCCGAGCTAATACGCGGACCTTTGGTAGATATTGGTTCTTTTACAATTTGTACTAATAAATTTTGACCTGATTTTAGTACATCGTTAATACTTCCGTCTTTATTGATATCTTCTTCAAAACGAAAGTTTTTTAAAGTGAATTCTTTGTAATTACCTGTGCTTACTTTTTTAATGAATTTATTTAAAGATTGTACTTGTGGACCTAAATCGTGATAGTGTAAAAAACCATCTTTAGGATAACCAACATTTACAAAAGCGGCATTTAAACCAGTCATTACCTTTCCTATTTTAGCAAGGAAAATATCACCGACTGAAAAATTATGATCGCTCGTTTCTTTGTTTAACTCAATAAGTTTACCATCTCTAAGTAAGGCGAAATCAATATCAGAAGAATTGGAACGAATTATTAATTCTGTTTTCATTCTGAATATGGTTTTGTGCCATCGTAAATTTTTACGAAGACGGATTAAAATTTGTAAACAGGTATGTTGTTTATACCATTTAAGGTGTTAAAACCTTAATGTCAATGAACGTAATTTATAAAAGCAACGAAAAAGTAAGCTACTGCTTACTTTTTCTTATGGCGATTTGCTCTTGCTCTTTTCTTTCTTTTGTGTGTAGAGATTTTAGCTCTCTTTCTTTTTTTACCACTTGGCATAGTTAAAATGTTTTGTAAAACCTTTTTATTGAAGGTTTTGGGTTAATACTTTTTTAATTATTTTACAGCTACTTTTGTTTTTACCCCTTCGGTAAATACTTTAGAAGGCTTAAAAGCAGGTATGTTGTGTGCAGGAATTTTGATAGTTGTATTTTTAGAAATGTTTCTACCAGTTTTTTCTGCTCTAGTTTTAATAATGAAGCTACCAAAACCTCTTAAATATACATTGTCACCATTCTCTAATGCATCTTTTACCTCTTCCATAAATGCTTCAACAGTGGCTAAAACATCTGCTTTTTCAATTCCGCTCTTATCTGAAATCTTAGATACGATATCTGCTTTTGTCATTATAAATATATTTTGTTTGTTTTCTTTTAAAAAATTGAGGGTGCAAATATATGATAATTAATTCATTCCGGAAAAAATAAGAATAAAAAACCCAAAAAACAATTGTTTTTTGGGTAAGTTTAATGAGAACAAGCTTTTATTTAACTATTGTAAACACAAAGTTAGGGTCGCCATCACTTGTTAAAATGGCTGTATCAGGGTTTATTAACTGCACTTTATAAGGAGATTTATTCACTAATAAATCAACTAGAGGATTTAAATGTGGTAGTAAACTCCAGTTTCTACCAGGGGCTAATTTACCTATAGCTAATAAATCTTTATTGCCTAAGACACCAGAAAAAGACATGCCATGTACACCAGAAGTAGAGCCTATTAAAAATGTAATCTCACCTTCACCAAGAAGATATATGTCATTTAAAGGGAAAGATGGAAATAACGAGTCGTGGATAGGTTTTACTGTGTTAAAAGTATCAATAAATTCTTGATTACTAAATGCAGGTCTAGCAGCTGTAGTCCAAGTAACAGTCATGTCGATAGGACTAGACACTATAGAAATAGAAAAGCTTCCATCAGCCGAAGTGTATTTATTTTCCGTTTCATTTAATGTAAACTCAGAATATTTTGTTCCGTTAACATCAATCGCCGGTGAAATTTCGATGCCACTAGACGTGAAGCCTACTCCGAAGTTCAACGAAGAATTACCTTCAAGGTTTGTAGCAAACCTTATTTCATCGTTTCCGATATAAGAAAAATTGTGAACAGTTCCATTATTTTCATAAGCTAAATGACCAGAAGAACTATTAAGGAAATCTTTCATGTCTTGGTACTTTTGAAAATCTGTCCAATCTTCTGCTGTAGCTTTTTTAAATCTCACCTCAACAAAATCTCTAGAAGTTCTAAAAACAATTTCATCGTTTTCAACACCGTAGTACATAAAGTTAAAATCACCTTTATATCCACTACCACCAAAATTAGGCAATGGAGCTGAGTTACCAGAATCTGATAATTCATGAAGTTCACTTTTTGTTGTGAAAATTAAAGTTGTTGTAGTGTTTAAACCTATGGTATATTCACTTTCAACTGGAGAAATATTATTATTAAAGTTACCTATTGTTCTAACTCTAGATTCATCTAAAAAATCAAATAAGAAAGTATATCCTCCTAGGTTATTATTATCAGTAAAGTATACTGTTTTCCATCCGTGTTCTGAAGAAAGAAGTAAATCTCTTAATTCTTTCTCTCTTTGATTCATACGTTCGGTTGGCGATTGATTAAATAACTCCTCTTCTTTATTTTCATTACAAGATGTAATAAAAAGAGATAGAGTAAATAAAGCCAAAAGCACACGTATTTTAGTTATATGTTTTTTTATCATTTTAATTATTTAGTGAATTCATCAACATTTTTTGCTACTAACTCTTGTAGTTCATACAAGTCTATATTAAAATTATCTTTGTAGTATTTAACTACAATAGCTTCCTTTTTTCTGATATCTTCTTTTGCTTTAGTGCTTGTAATACCGTTTACTTTTGCATCATAATCTGCTTTGTTTGAAGATAGCATAGCGTTTATCATTTCAGCAAAATCTTCATGTTCGTTTGCTCTTGCATAAGCAGAAATAAACCCTAATTCTCTAGCCTCAGCATCAGATATCTCGAACCATTGCCCTGTGTAATCAGACGGAGTAATGTTTCTATAAGCTATCTCATCAAAGGGAATTCTTTGGTTTAAAATATGTATATATTCATGTTGAATTGTTCCAATGAATTGTATTAATTGATCTTTGTTTTTATAGTCTTGATTATCTACTTCAAAAAACACGATTCGCATTCCACTTTCGGCTAAACCTAAAACAGAAGTTGCTCCACCTGGGTTTATGTTTTGTCCACCCACTAAAAGAATTTCTCTAGGTGCTATATTTTTAATAAAGTTTTCACCTCCTAATTGTGAGTAAGGTTCAACCCAAACTGCTTTAATAGCCTCCATTGCAGGTCTAACATTCTCTATCTTAGGTGGGTGTAAATATCTGTTTAAATCAACTTTCCCTGGCCCCCATTTGTAAGAAACCTCTATGTTATAGGGTGTAGTATAATTATCTCGTAACCACTTGTCGGTTTCATTCAGTACAGGTGTAGAGATATTTATATTACTTGAACCCAAATCTTCCTCCTTTGTTGTGCATGATGAGCAAATTAATCCCAGCACGCCAATACCTAATAATAATTTGTTTATTTTTTTCATACTGTTTGTTTTATCTTGGATTTTGCTGTAAACCTCCGTTTTGAGCTGTTAAAGGTATTTGTAATTGTTTTCTTAAATCCTGTTTTTCAAGCACAACATTTGAACCATTATCTAGTTCGTGTGTAATACTTAGGTTAAAACGTCTTACATCGAACCAACGGAAGCCTTCGTGGTAAAACTGTCTTCTTTTAAACTCAGCTATAGCTTTAATGAAAGAGGTTTGCTTATCATTTAAGCCATAAGCTGGTGTGTACTCATTAGCAATAACAGGATATTCTGACTGAATTAAGCTTTCTGTTAGTATATCGGTTTTAGGATCATAGGTTTCTGTTTTGTTTCCTATGTAAGCGTTTAAGTAATTTAAGGCTTCATTATAATTTTCTAACATAACAGATGCTTCTGCTCTATTTAGTATTACTTCGTCTTTATCAAACATTGTTTGTGCTAAATAAGGTAAGCCGATACCAGCACTTTCATTTGTATACTTGAAATATTCGTTATATTTTGGAGTAAAATAAGTGTACTGATTAGATCTATATGTGTCATAAGCCCAATTCTTTTTAAATGGGTTTGATGATCCTGTAAATAATTGAGGTCTTATTTTGTCTACCGATAACCCAAATCGTGAAGATCTATGTCTTCTTGCCCATATTGAGTTTGTAGAAATGATTAATAAATTGGCAGGCTCGTCAACACTATTATATAACATTCTTATTCCTGTTAAATTCATATTTCCATAAGCAACCATATTTCTAGCTTCAGAAACAGGATTGGTAACTACTTTATCTGCATGCTCAATTACTTTATCCCATTGACCTTTGTATAAATAAAATCTAGCAGCAAAGGCATTAGCAGCATCTTTAGTGAAATGAAACTTAGGAGAGTTATAATTATCACCAACCATTGAAAGTCCTTTAATTAAATCTTTCTCAATAAGATCGTATACTTCTTGAACTGTATTTCTTTTGTAGGTTTTAAAAAGAACAGTTTCAGGTTCTAATACGTAAGGAATTCCTAGGTCGGTAGAAGCTGTATTAGCATCATAGTGTTTTGCCCAAAAATTAACTAACATAAAATGAGCATAAGCTCTGGCAATTAAAGCTTCACCTTTTTGAGCATTTAAGTCAAACTTATTTTTTAATTCTTCAATAGAAGCTAATGCTTGGTTTGCTTGTGAAATTGCTTCATAACAAGAATTCCAATAGTTAACAGGAGAGCCTCTTTCTTCTAAATTAGAGTCTTGCCATTGATATAGTTGTAGATCTAATTGTTCAACATTTGAAACATTACCTTTATCATCAGCATTGTCAGACATTATTTCTGCCATTAGTGCATAATCTTGATCTGGATATGCTGCTGTAATTAATTGAGAAACTTTATCAGGAGAATCAATTAATGTTCTGTTATCTGGTAATTCAGATAAGTATTCACTACATCCTACAAAAGTAAAGGCTAATGTAGCATATAGTATAACTTTGTTTATTTTATTTTTAATCATACTATTATTTTGTTAAAATCCTAAATTTAATGAGAAAGTATATTGCCTAGTAATTGGTAATGCAACTCCACCTGTTTGATAGAATTCTGGATCTTGACCGTTAAGTTTAGAGTCAGAGTATAATAAAAACAAGTTTGTTCCTTGAAATTTAACTTTTAAATGTGAAAGGCCTAGTTTTTCAACTAGTTCATTATTAAACTTATATCCTAATGAAATGTTTTTCATACGTAAAAAATCCCCATCTGCTACTCGCTCAGTAGAATAGTTGTAAGCATTATAAACCGTTCTTAAGTTTGAGTTTCTTTGAAAAGCAGAAGGGTCTGGTAATACAGGGATGTTGGTTATATTCTCATCTCCAGGGTTAAGCCATCTGTTTACATGACTCTTAGAAAAAATGCTTGTATCAGAATAAGTAGAGCTAAATACAGGGTTTAACCTTACTTTATTTCCTCCGCTACCAGTTATCAATACTCCTAAATCCCAGTTTTTGTAAGTGAAATTGTTAGAAAAACCAACTGATATATTAGGGTTTACGGAACCTTCGTGTTTTAAGTAGTCAGTTAAGTTTTCGTTGTTTTGAAAGTCTAAAACAGAAGCTACTTCACCATCTTTATTTATAAACTGTGGTAATCCTTCGTTATTTAAACCTGCAAATTGAAAAGAAAACATTGAGTTGATAGGGTACCCTACAACATTACCTCCAGTTTGATCTACTAAATCAAAGGCAATAGGTGTATTGTCTAATTTTGTAATTTCTTGATCAAAATATGAGAAATTAATGTTAGAAGACCATGTAAAGTTATCTGTTACTATGTTTTTAGTGTCTAAAGTAAATTCTATACCATAAGTTTCAACATCTGCGTTATTTCCTTGTTTTATAAATTGCCCACCGATACCAGAAGTTCTTACAAAATCAATATTATCAAATATATCTCTTTTGTAAACATCTGTTATTAAATTAACTCTATTGTTGAATAAGCCTAAGTCGACACCAAAGTTTAATTCATATTGCTTTTCCCATGTTAACTCAGAATTTTGTAATGCAGTTATATTTAAGAAGTTTTCTCTATCTGCTGGTAAAAGTCTGTCTGCTATTTGACTTGTAAATATAGCTAATGCATTTGTTGCGTTACCAGGAGTTGCCACTAAACCATATGAAGTTCTAAACTGTAAGTTACTAAAAGTGTTAGAGTTTTCTAAGAAAGACTCTTTACTAGCGTTCCATTTAGCACTAACAGTTCCTGTTGGTAACCACCTTGAGCTACTACTGCGCCCTTGTCTGTTAGACCCGTCATATCTTCCTGTTAAAGAGAAAACATATTTATCGTCATAAGAATAAGTTGCCTTACCAAAGAAAGCTACTGTTCTTTCTCTTTCTTTAGTTAATCCAAAATAAGCTTCGCCTCCATTTATCAGTTTTTCAAGAATTCTAGGGTCTGTGAATGCTGTTAAACCATTGTCGTATTGTAATCCATATCCTGTAAACCTGTCTGAATTTCTATTTACAAATCTTATCTCTTGACCTAACAATGCATTAAAATTATGTTTTTCATTAAACGTATTGTCGTACTTAAAACTATTTCTAGCATAAAAAGTCGTTAAGTAGTCGTCGTTTTTAAAATAGATACCACCGTTTGGTAAAACCGCAACAGGTAAAGCATCAGGATCTGTAGGGTCTTGATATAAGAATATATTATCATCTCTTAAAACAGTTGAAGAATCAGCATTATAAGCTCTTACAACATTTGAATTTTCTCTAACGTTATGTTCTCTTACGGTATTAACAAAACGACCAGCACCATTAAAATCGTAAGTGATGTTGTCTGTTATTTTATAAGATGCATCTAATTGGAATCGAATATCTCTTTGGTTGATGTCAATAGAGTTGTTAGCTAACTCTTCTAATATATTAAAGTCAGCCCAGTTGTTTCTATAATACTCATAACCTCCAGTATCGTTATATGGTCTTAATGTTCTAGAGGTATTAAGAGCGTAACTAAAAGGGTTGATATCAAATTCACGAGATATGTCTCCTGTTACTGGATCTGATTCTCTGCTGAATGTACCTGGTGCTTTTTGTTTTCTTATGGATGCGTTAACAGCAAGAGTAGCATTAAACTTATCAGAAAAATAGAACGTATTTTTTAAGTTAGTTGTAAAACGAGTTACCTTATCAGCAATCGTCCATCCCGGATCATGCAAAAGACTCACAGAAGCATAGTAAGAATTATTTTCACTACCACCAGAAAGACTTAAAGAGTGGTTTTGCATTAAAGAGCTATTTCTAAATAATGTTTTAAACCAGTCAGTATTAGCTAGCTCATACTTACGTAAAAAAGCTTCTCTAGCTTCAGGAGTATTTCCTAGTTCAAACATTCCAGTAGATTCATTGTAATTATCTAAAGCAGTAGCTCTAATATAATAAACACCACCATATCTGCCTCTAGAAACGCTAGGTAATTGAAAAAAACCCCTACTTTCATTTTCTCTAAAAATAGCCATACTTTCTTTAGAGTTTAATAAATCAAAATTATTATACGAAGGTATGTCGCGTATTGTTTGTTCTAGGTTATAATTAAGTTTTAAAGGAGAATCTTTTCTACCAGACTTAGTAGTTATTACTACTACACCATTTCTTGCTCTAGCACCATAAATAGATGTAGCTGAAGCATCTTTTAAAATATCTATTTTTTTAATATCATTGGCATTTATACCTGCTATAGATGAGCTGATTAAGGTTGAAGGGTCACCAGATGTTAATTGATCTAGGTTTTGTTCAATAACATCTTCTTGTACCACACCATCAATTACATACAAAGGTGTGTTGTTTCCAAAAATAGAAGAAGACCCTCTAATGGTAATGTTTGGAGCAGTACCGAATGTTCCTGAAAGGTTTTGAATGTTAACCCCTGCAACTCTACCTTCTAACATGCGAGTTACATCTACAACTCCATCTAATTTAAGATCATCTATCCCTACAGAGACGGCGGAACCCGTAAAGGTTTTTTTGTTTATTTTGTCGTAACCAGTAGCGATAACTTCTACTTCATTAAGAATGTTAGCGTCATCTTCTAATACTAAATTAATTACGGATTGGTTTAGTACTTTTACTTCAGTAGTCTTTTTTCCAATAAAACTGAAAACAAGTACATCTCCTTGATTTACTCTAATGGTATAATTTCCATCAAAATCTGTTTCTGTTCCTTTGGTTGTGTTTTTAATTAAAACAGTAACACCAGGAAGAGGTCCAGTTGTGTCGGAAATTGTACCAGAAATACTTTTTTCTTGAGCGTATGTTATTCGCCCAAGTAACACTATAAATAGTGTTAGCATGAATTTAGATTTCATTAATTAAATTATTTAAATTAGTACCCGGAAAAAAATAAATTTTCCCCTTCATTATCAGAAGTAATAACAGTTTAAAGTATTTTTACCCTACTTTTTTGTAAAAAAAAACTAACTAAATTATGTTTTTGTTTGTTTTTTGTTGTTTTAAGTGGTTATAATGTAATTGTGTTTTTGTTTGTTGTGTTTTTTTTTAATTTAAATAGTGTTTTTTTTTGGTTTTTAAATTGATTTGTTGGTATGGTGAGAATAAAAGGAGTCTTCCTTGGAGAGAGACAAAGAATCCTTATTTTATTTGGTTGAGTGAAATAATGCTACAACAAACCAGAGTAGAGCAAGGTTTGCCTTATTACTTAAAGTTTACAAAGGCATTTCCAACAGTGTTTGATTTAGCAAAAGCAGATGAAAGTGAAGTGTTAAAATTATGGCAAGGTTTAGGTTACTACTCTAGGGCGAGAAATTTACATTTTACAGCTAAATTCGTGGCAAATGAATTAAAAGGTATGTTTCCTAGTTCGTACAAAGAGTTGATTAAGTTAAAAGGCGTGGGAGATTATACGGCTTCAGCTATTGCTTCCATTTGTTTTAAAGAACCAGTTGCTGTTGTTGATGGTAATGTGTACAGAGTTCTTTCTCGTTATTTCGGCATAAGTACCCCAATAAATTCTACTAAGGGAATTAAAGAGTTTAAGGAGTTGGCGCAAACACTTATTGATACCTCACAACCGGATGTGTATAATCAAGCTATAATGGATTTTGGAGCGATGCATTGTAAACCTCAAAATCCTCTGTGTAATAAATGTCCATTAGCTAATGGCTGTGTGGCTTTAGCAAAAAATCAAATAAAAGAGCTTCCAGTAAAAGAAAAAAAAACAAAAATTAAAAAAAGATATTTTAATTATTTGGTTCCAATAACAGAAGAAAATAAAACTGTTTTAGAAGAACGAAAGGGTAAAGGTATATGGCAAGGATTGTATCAATTTCCTTTAGTGGAGACACAAAAGAAAACAAGCGAAGAAGAATTAGTGAAAAATAAACAGTTTACAATGCTTTTCCCAGAAGAAACTACAATTTCTCTTTTTAATACTGAAGATATTATTCATAAACTATCGCATCAACACTTAATTACTAAGTTTTGGATAGTAAAAACTAGGAAAGTTAATGAACAAACGATGGATTGGACTGTAGTAAAAAAATATCCAGTACCAGTGTTAATTGATAAGTTTTTAGAGGAATATTTAAGCAAAGAATCTTAAAATTTGTATATTTGATTTTACGCAAAATTATAATGCTATGGCAGGAACAATAAATAAAGTCATTTTAATAGGGCATTTAGGTGATGAGGTTAAAATGCATTATTTTGAAGGAGGAAATTCAATAGGGCGATTTCCTTTAGCAACCAATGAAACCTACACCAACCGACAAACAGGAGAAAGAATAACAAATGTTGAATGGCATAATGTAGTTGTACGTAATAAACTAGCAGAAATTTGTGAAAAATACTTAACTAAAGGAGATCGAGTGTATTGTGAAGGGCGTATAAAAACACGACAGTATGAAGTTGATGGACAAAAAAGGTATACAACCGAAATTCATGTACAAGACATGACGTTTTTATCAACGAAAAAAGATCCAAACAATGCACAACCAAATGTGGTGCCTACTCAAGGAGCTCCTAATCATACACCACCAAATGTAGGTAATGAAGAAGATGATGATTTACCGTTTTAGTTTAATTAAATTTTAAAAATTGGACCCAGAACCCGAACCTTTACTTTTAGTATTATCAAGTTTTGATTGGTTGACTGCTATCAACTGTTTGTTGTTACTTTTATTATTGATTTGTTCTGCATTAGTTTCAGGAACTGAAGTTGCTTTCTTTTCAATTTCACAAACAGAATTAGATGAGTTATCAGCGAATTCCAAAGAAGAAAACACTGTAGTAAAACTACTTCAAGACCCTAAAAAGTTATTAGGGACCATTTTAATAACAAATAACTTTATTAATATTCTTATTGTATTACTCTTTGCAAGTATTGGTAGAGTGTTTTTTATTGGTTTATCAGATGTTTTGAGGTTTTTGGTAGAAGTGATTCTTGTTACTTTCTTAATTTTATTATTTGGTGAAGTGTTACCTAAAGTATATGCTAGTAGAAAATCATTACAGTTTGCAGAGTTTATGTCAAAACCTATTTTAGCATTAAACACTTTACTTACACCTTTAAGTTTACCGCTTATTAGATTAACAAGTGTTGTTGAAAACAAGCTTGGCAATAAGAATAATAACCTTTCTGTAGAGCGTTTGTCACAAGCATTGGAGTTAACATCTGATGACGCAACGACTAAAGAAGAACAAAAGATTTTAGAAGGGATTGTAAGTTTTGGGAATACTGAAACGGTACAAATTATGAAGCCTCGAACAGATGTGTGTGCAATAGCAGATGATACTAGTTACGAAGAGGTGTTACAAACTATTTTAAAAAACGGATATTCAAGAAATCCAGTATATCATGAAAGTATTGATAATATTACTGGAGTTTTATATGCTAAAGATTTATTAGAGCACTTGAGTAAGAAAACGTTTAAGTGGCAAAAGTTGTTGAGAGAACCATTTTTTGTGCCAGAAAATAAAAAACTAGATGATTTGCTAGTAGAGTTTCAAGAAAAGAAAAAACATTTGGCAATTGTAGTCGATGAGTACGGTGGTACAAGCGGAATTGTAACATTAGAAGATGTAATAGAAGAAATAGTAGGTGATATCAATGATGAATTTGACGATGAAGACCTCACTTACTCGAAACTTGATGAAAATAATTATATTTTTGAAGGAAAAATAACTATTAAAGATTTTTGCCGTGTCTTAGAAGATGAAGATGAGGAAAAATTTGAAGAGGCTAAAGGAGAAAGTGAAACTATAGCAGGTTTTATTTTAGAAGTCTCAGGTAAATTTCCAAAAAAAGGTGAAAAAATAAACTTTAGTAATTATACGTTTACTATTGAAGCGTTGGCTAAAAAACGTATAAAACAAGTAAAAGTTACCCGAAATGCGTAAACTCTCTTTGCTGATATCAGCAATATTTTTAATAAGTTGTGGTGAGGAAACCTTACCTAAGCCAAAAGGTTATCTAAGTTTAGAGTATCCTGATAAGGTTTATAAAAAAGAAAATTTAAATAAACCATATGCGTTTGAAATAGCTCAAATAGCTCAAACCAAAGATTTACCGAAAGGCTGGATAAAAATTGAGTATCCAAGTTTAAAAGCATCGGTAGATATCACATATCGCCCTATTGAAGGAAATTTAAGAGAATTATTAATAGAATCTGAAAAACTAGTATTTGAACATGCTATTAAAGCAGATCAAATTACTGCTCCAGTAGAATATGCAAATCCAAATACAAAAGTTTACGGAAGTTTATACCAAATTTTAGGAAATGCTGCATCACAAGTGCAGTTTCACGCAACAGATAGCTCTAAACACTTTTTAAAAGGGTCTTTATTCTTTTATACCAAACCAAATTACGATTCTATTTTACCAGCAGTTGAATACATCAAAAAAGATATGATTCATATGATGGAAACGCTTGAATGGAAAGATTAAGCTATTGAATCGTTACTTTCCTACTCTGTAACCACAAATAAAATTGTAATCCGAATAAAATAGCACCTGATAATAAGTGTACAGCTTGCGTGCCTAAAGGGAATTCTGCATAGTACATTAAAATACCTGTAATCGTTTCTAAAAAGATTAAGAAAACTATCCAATTTACTAGTTTATATCCTAAATTTTTTATTTGATTTAAGTAGAATAATCCAAGATTTACCAATACAATAGCAATAGTAAACGAACGATGAATATAAAATTTAAGGTTAGGATCCATTAAGCTGTAGTGCTTGTTTTCAAATCCGTGTAGTTTTACTTGTTCGTCAATAAATTGGCGTACTTGTGTTCCTAAAGCAATTTGTATTAGCGAAAATATAGCTGAAAGAATTACTAACTTACTAAATAATGAATTGTATTTGTAAGATGTTTTCTTTCGATCGGAAACGATGTAAAGCAGCCATAATAATAAAGCAACAATAACTAAACCTCCAACCATATGAATGGTGATAATTGTTGGTTTTAGGTTTGAGTCTACAACAGTTTTTCCTAGCCAAGCTTCAAACAACATTAAAAAGAAAGCTCCGAAAGATAAAAGAGTTATTTGTTTGTTTTCTTTCCAAAATTTAACAGAAACAAAAATTAAAAATAGAAAAGGAATACCCGCCAGAGCAGAACTCAATCGGTTAATATATTCCGTCCAAGTATGAAATTTATTAAACTTAGCGTAATCGTGTTTGGTGTACTTTTCCCAGTTGTTAGCGTTAAATTCATCAGTGGTTTTTATGTTATGACCAGCGACAAATAACGCTTCATCTTTTACGATGATCATTCCTTTTTTGTACTCGTAATTAGGTTGCCAAGTAATTTCTTCTTCAGAAGTTGGTGGGATGTAATACCCGAAACATTTTGGCCAATCAGGACAGCCCATTCCTGAACCTGTCATACGAACAACAGAACCGGCTAGAAAAATAACATATACAGCAATCAACGAGATTTTTACAATGAGAGGAAAATGTTTCTTCATCTGACGAAAAGTTTTAGCAAAGATACTTAAAAGGCATAAAAAAAACTCCTTATTAAGGAGCTTTCGATATTGTTTAAATTGAATCTTATTTACGCCAAATTAAGATGTAGCAAGGTTATTCTTCTTCTTTTTTTGTAATCTCTGAAGCCTTGTACATGTCACCGCTACCAATTCCTTCAACAAAAGCAATTAAATTAGTTTTGTTTGTTTTGTTAGCATCATATTTAATAGTTGCAATACTATCATTAAAAACAACGTTTGCTTCTAAAACGCCTTCTTTCTTACTTAAGTCAGAAGCTATTTTTCTAGCACATCCTATTTCACAAGTCATTCCTGAAATACTTAAAGAAAGTTCTTTAGCATTAGCAGCAATTTCAGTTTTTTGTTCTTGAGTAACCTCCTCTTTTTTAGCTTCATTTTTACATCCAACAGCTAAAAAACTTACGATAACTAAAGCAAATAGTATTTTCTGAATTTTCATCATTTTTATTTATTGAGTTATTCAGCAAATTTATCAATAAAATCAAAATTAAAAATAGAAATAAACGACTTTTGTGCTTAAAATTATTGAAAATGAATAATCAACAACAAAAATGGTTGTTTTTAATTGTGCTTTCGCTAGTTTGGGGAAGTTCTTTTATTTTAATGAAAAAAGCCTTGATAGGATTAACTCCAATTCAGGTAGGTGCTTTACGAATGTTAATTACGGCATTTTTTTTATTGTTAGTTGGGTTTAAGAGTTTAAAAAGAATTCAAAAAAAACACTGGAAGTATGTGATAATTACGGCTGGTTTAGGAACTTTTTTTCCTGTATTTCTATTCGCATTTGCAATACAGGGAATAGATAGCTCAATAGCTGCTATTTTAAATTCGCTTACCCCTTTTAACACTTTTGTTTTTGGAGCATTAGTTTTTGGGTTTTCTTTTAAAAAGAAACAATTAGTTGGAATTTTAATAGGCTTAATAGGTACTTTAATTTTAATTTTAAAAGGAGCAGAGTTAAATCCTAACCAAAATTACTGGTATGCATTATTAGTAGTAGTTGCGTCAATAGGTTATGCTTTTAACGTTAATACAATAAAAAAATACTTATTTGATTTGGATGCTTTAGCAATAACAGTTGGACATTTTGTAGTGCTTACTGTTCCAGCATTTATCGTTTTAGCGTTTTCTGGCTTTTTTTCAACTTTTGCAATAACAGCAGAAACAACTTCTGCATTGGGTTATGTAGCAATATTAGCTGTTGTAGGTACAGGAGTAGCAAAAGTGTTATTTAATAAAATGGTGCATTTATCATCTCCTGTTTTTGCAGCTTCTGTAACATATTTAATTCCAGCAGTTGCTGTAATGTGGGGAATTATTGATGGAGAAAAATTGAGTTTAATTCAGTTGTTAGCGGGAGGAATTATTCTGCTTGGAGTTTGGTTGGTAAATAAAGCAAGATAATTTTAAAAATGACTTAAATAAAAAGAGCCAAAATATTATATTTTGGCTCTTTTTTTAGTTTTTATAGATTTAAGTCTAACTATTATTTAAAATCAGCGTCAGAAACCCCTTCATTAATTTTAATTTCTTTCGTGATGAACTCAAAAGTCATTGGTCCATTCTTTTGAATCATTTTATGAGGGAATTTAATTCCATTTACTTCTTTGTAATCTGAAAAAACAACAGGTACTTTCATTTCTCCTTGTGGTCCTTTAGCGGTTTTAACCTCTTTAACCTTTAACCCAGATTTTACATCATAAAAGATTTCTTTTTTACCATGTTTAATCACATAAGCATTGTTTCCGTCTATAGGCTCAATTCTGTCCAAAGTGCCTGTTTTATAAGCTTTGTCAGCAAAAGGAGCAGCAGTGTTTTTAACTTCTTCTAAATCTTCACCTGTCATTTCTTTTTTCTGACCTTGAACTTCTTGATATCCTTTAGTTCCGTCAAAAATTACTTTTTGCATTACGTTGCCCATCATAGAAACGACTACAGAAGATTTATTAGGTGTAGCGCTTTTTTGGACTAAACTTAATTGCATTCCTTGAACTTTTGCTTCAGAAGAAATCATTAAAGAATTCACGTTTCCTACTTTATCTAATCCTCCAATAGCCTTAAAGTAATTGTTAATAACTGAACTTGCTGTAGTTCCTTCAGGAATAGGTAAGCTCATTTCAGGTTTTTTAGTAGGGTTAGCATACGCATCAAAATAATTTATTTTATATTCTGATGTTTTTTCTAAGTTCTTTAAAACATCAATTCCTTTACCTGTAATAATTATACGAGCTTTATCTCCTCTGAAATGTTTAATTGCTGCGTTTTGTACATCGTCTAAAGTAACAGAGTTGATATTTTCTAAATATTTTTCATAAAAATTGTTTGGCAAATTATAACGAGCAATATTTAATGCAAAATTCGCTGCTACAGATGGTTTTTGAACATTACGTACAAAACTACCTATATATTCAGCTTTTGAATTTTTTAATTCTTCAGGTGTTACTTTTTGATAACGAATTTTATTAATTTCTTTTTGAATTTCTACAACAGCACTATCTGTAACTATATTTCTTACAGCTGCACTTGCTTTAAAAACACCAGCATTTTTATTTTTATCTTGTGAAAGATTCGAATAAGACCCGTATGTATAGCCTTTATCTTCACGTAAGTTCATGAATAAACGTGCAGTACCACCGCCTCCTAAAATATTATTTGCTAATAGAGCTGCGTAATAATCTTTATCACCTAATGTTAAATCAACTGTGTTAATTACAGCTACTTGAGATTGTACTGCATTTGGCATGTTTATAAAATTAATTTCAGTAGTTTCAACATTGGTAGGTACATTGTAGCTAGTGGTAGGTATGGTTCCTTTTTTCCAATCGCTGAATAAATTCTTAACTAATTTTTTAGTCTCAGTAGGGTTAATGTCTCCAACTATTACAAGATATGCGTTATTTGGCTTGTAGTAGGTGTTATAATTGTTTTTTGCATCTTGTAGTGTAATATTTTTAATACTTTCTTTAGTTATGAACTCGCCATACGGATGATTTTTACCATATACTAAAGCATCTTCAACCCTTCTAGCAACAGCTTCTACACTTTTTTCGTTAGATTTAATTCCTTCTAAAGTACGTTCAATTACTTTATCAAACTCTTCTTGTGTAAATTTAGGGTTTTTAACCCCGTCAGCCATTAAACCTAAAACCTCTCCAAAATACTTTGTTAATGATCTTACTGAGGCTCCATTGCTTCTAAAAGAAACATTTGCTCCAAGGTAATCAACCCTTTCATTAAACTCATCTTTAGGCATATTTGTTGTGCCGTTACCTAGCATGTCTCCCATAACCTGAGAAACACCTGTTTTATCACCTTCTAAATAAATAGAGTTATCAATTGTTAATGAAGCAGAAACCCTTGGTAATTTATGGTTTTCAACCATAATTACTTGTAAACCATTGTTTAATTTGAACTTTTCGGCTTTCCCTAACTTAATTTTAGGAGCTGGCCCTGGCTTTGGTTGTACACTTCTATCTATTTGAGCATTTACAGCAAAAGACATGCTTACAACTGCTAATGCTGCTATTATTATTTTTTTCATATTGAATGTCTTATTACTGAATTATTTTTTTGATTCTGGCAAATATTCCATTACCAAACGTTGGTTAGTGTTTAAGTATTTTTTTGCTACGTCTCTAATTTCCTCACGTGTAATTGATCTATAAATATCAATTTCAGTATTTATTAAATTAGTATCACCATACAATACATTGTAGCGAGCTAATGAATTAGCAATACCTTCTACACTTGAGTTTGCATTCACAAAGTTGTTTTCAAATTTATTTTGTAGCTTTTGATAATCTTTTTCTGAAATTAAATTTGTTTGAAGTTTTACAACCTCTTCATCAATTTCTTTTACTAAACTTTGTAAAGAGTTATTTCCTAGCGGAAGTGCAAATAAAATATAGGTCCCATAATCTTCTTGACTTAGGTTTATTGCACCAGCCTGTAAAGCCATTTTTTTAGTATCAACTAATTTTTTATAAAGTACAGAGCTTTTTCCACCACTTAAATAAGTAGAAATCATATCTAACACTCTAGCATCTCTGGTTTTCATAGAAGGAGTTCTATAAGCAGCCATAATTGCAGGTATTTGAATGTTAGGGTCGTAAGCTTTGGCAAAAAACTCTTTTGTAATAGGGTCTTCTTTCGGAAAATTTCTTACTATATCTTTACCTCTAGGTATAGGCTCAAAATAATCTTTTATAAGTCGTTTAGCTTCTTTAAGCTCAAAATCTCCTGCAACTACCAAAGTAGCATTGTTTGGAACATAATATTTTTTATTAAATGCTAAGAATTCCTCTAAGGTAGCAGCATCTAAATGTTCCATCTTACCTATAGTAGTTCCCTTATATGGATGTTTTTTAAACATGTTTTTCTTAACATTTTCTAAAAAACGAGAGTAAGGTTGGTTGTCTACACGTAAGCGCTTCTCTTCTTTTACAACCTCATTTTGTGTATCTACACCTTCTTGACCAATAATTGGGTGTAATAAGCGTTCAGACTCCATCCATAAGCCTAATTCTAAATTATTAGAAGGAAAAACCTCGTAATAATAAGTTCTATCATCGGTAGTGTTAGCATTATTAGTACCTCCATTAGAGGAAACTATTTTAAACCACTCTCCTTTTTTTATGTTTTTTGTACCCTCAAATAATAAATGCTCAAAAAAGTGAGCCATTCCTGTCCTATTTGGTTGCTCATCTTTCGCGCCTACATGGTACATAACAGATGTTGTTACTACTGGTGCTGTATTATCTTGATGTAAAATAACATGCATTCCATTGCTTAAATCATACTCTTCAAAATCAACTTTTTGAGCATACGTAAAATGAAATGCTATAAAAGCTGAAGCTAGAGTGATAACTCTTTTTCTCATTGATTAAAGTTTAATTTTTAATATTTTCGTGTATGTGACGTGAAGTTATAGTAATTGTTACATTCAAAACAATAAAAATTAAACTTTTTTATCTTAAAAGAGTAATTTTCTGAGTAATACATTTTTTTTTGAAGTAAAAAATGTATATTTGCACCCGCATTTTTATTAAGAAAGTGTGAATAAAGTATAAACGCAAAACAAATAGTATGTACGCAATCGTAGAGATAGCAGGGCAGCAATTTAAAGTAGCAAAAGACCAAAAAGTATACGTACACCGTTTACCAGAAGCAGAAGGATCAAAAGTAACTTTTGATAATGTAATGCTTATTGAAGATAAAGGAAACGTAACTATTGGCGCCCCAGCTATAGAAGGTGCAGGAGTAACTGCAAAGATTTTAGGTCACTTAAAAGGTGATAAGGTAATCGTTTTCAAAAAGAAAAGAAGAAAAGGTTACAAAAAGAAAAATGGACACAGACAGTATTTAACTGAAATCCAAATCGAAGGAATTTCTGCATCAGGAGTTAAAAAGGCAGCAGCTAAAAAAGAAACTCCTAAAACAGAGGTTAAAGAAGAATCGACAGATTTAAGTTCAATGACTGTTGCAGAATTAAAAGCTTTAGCTAAAGAAAAAGGTATTTCAGGATACACTTCTTTAAAGAAAGCAGAATTAATTGAAGCATTAAGTAAATAATTAACTTTAAAAACTTACAAAGATGGCTCATAAGAAAGGTGTCGGTAGTTCGAAGAACGGTCGTGAATCAGAATCGAAACGATTAGGAGTAAAGATTTTTGGAGGACAGGCTGCTATTGCAGGTAACATTATTGTTCGTCAAAGAGGAACTCAACACAATCCAGGTGAAAATGTTTACATGGGAAAAGATCATACTTTACATGCTAAAGTTGATGGTGTTGTAAAATTCCAAAAGAAAAGAGATAATAAATCATACGTTTCTGTTACTCCATTTGAGGCTTAGGAAACTAACTGATTAGGATAAGATAAAAAGCTCAACTAAATTTAATTTAGTTGAGCTTTTTTTGTGCATATAAATTAAACGAACATTGAAATTTATATATAAAAAAACACCACTTTAAAGTGGTGTTTTTATAACTTAATATCATTATTGATTAATCCCCCAATTTATCAATATGATTCCCCTTGTGTATTACACTACAAATATCATATAAAAGAATCTTTTTTAGAGTAAAGGATGTATAAATGGTGTGCTTTTATGTGTAAATGGTAAAAAATATATACAGAAATCATTTAGCTTTAATTTTTTGTAACAAAAGCTATGCTTGACATTTCTTTTTTAAAATATTATCTGTTACATTTGGTACAAATGTATATAAAATGTTGAGAGCAGTTATAGTTGACGATGAACCTAAAGCAATACAAGGACTTTCTTGGGAATTGTCAACCTTTGAAAATGATATAGAAATCATAGAAACATTTACAATAGCAGAAAAAGCAATTAAATTTATTAACGAGAATACTATCGATTGTCTTTTTTTAGATATTGAAATGCCTACGATGGATGGGTTTCAATTACTAGAAAAATTAGAGAATAAAAATTTCGCTATAATCATTACTACAGCATATAATGAGTATGCTATAAAGGCTTTAAAAAACCAAGCTATAGATTATTTGCTGAAACCTATTGATTCCGATGATTTGGAAGAAACAATAGGAAGAATTAAACAACATTATAAGAATAATAATAATACTGAAAAGGTAGAAAAAATATTATCAAGTTTTAATAAAAAATTTAATAGAAGAAAGATTACCATTAATACTGATGGAAAATTAGTTTTTCTAGCTCAAGATGAGATTTTATTTGTAGAATCTGACGGTAATTATTCAACAATATATACTACAGGAACTAATAAAAAAATAGTAGTAACAAAAAAACTAAAAGAAATAAATCAATTACTCCCCGAAGATCATTTTTTTAGAATACACAACTCATATATTATTAACTTGAATAAAATAAAAGAATTTTTGAAGTCTGACGGCTATGTTGTGTTAGAAAATAACCATAAGATTCCTGTTTCTAGACAGAGAAAATCTGATTTTCTTGAGAAGTTTTAAATGAAAAAATTAATAATTACAACCTTTTTATTTTTCATTGTTTTTTTGGGTTTTTCACAAAGAGACAAAAACACAATAGATAGTTTAATTAAATTAGCTACTGAAAAAAAAATAGATAATTATTATGACTTACAGCGTCTTTTTAAACGTAAAAACTTTGAGGAAGAAGAAATAACTTTTCTTTTAAATAAAAGTAAAAAAGTAGGTTATAAATTAGGGGAAATACATGCCTATAACTTGTTAGGTAAATATTATCGAAATAATTCTTTTTTTGATAGTTCTATAAAAAGCCATATTAGAGCACTTGATTTATCAAAAGAAATTAAGGATGTAAACGCAGAAATTGTTACCTTAAATCAAATAGGCGTAGTATATCGACGACAAGATAAGATTAGGAGTGCATTGAATTATCATCAAATGGCACTGGAGTTAGCTGATAAGATTGAGTTTCCTGATGTTGATACTAAAATTAGTATTAGTATATCAAATAATAGTATTGGTAATATATACTTAGCTCTTAAACAATATCAATTAGCATTAGAAAAGTTTAAAAAATCAATTTTAATTCAAGAAAAAACAAATGATAAAAGAGGTTTAGCTATTAATCATCAAAATATAGGGCTTGCTTTCCAAAACCTTGGTGATATAGATGCTGCTTTGGAACATTATAATAAATCATTACAATATAATATTGAAAATAATTCGAGTATAGGTAAGGTAATTTGTCATACTAGTATTAGCAAGGTTTTATTATTACAGGGTAAATATAAGGAGGCATACAAATACATAAACGAAGTAGTATCTGTTTCTGAAGGTATTGGTAATCATTATTATACTTCAGATGTCTATGTTACATTTGGAAGCGTATTATTAAAATTAGATAGTTTAGATAAAGCAAAAGTATACTTAGAAGAAAGTTTAGAAGTTGCTAATAAACATAAAATTCCATCAGGAGTAAACCATTCTAATCTATATTTATCTGAATTATATGAAAAAAAGAAGAATTATGAAAAAGCATATAGCTTTTATAAAAAAGCTATAGAAGGAGAGAGAAAAACATTTAACGATAAGAACATTTTATACGTTAATAACCTTATTAATAAGTATGATAATGAAGTAAGTAATAATAAAATAAAGAGTCTAGCAAAAGAGAATGAAATAGCTAAATTAAAACTATTAAGAAATAGAAATGTTTTAATTATAGCATTAGTTTCAATAGCTTTATTAGGGGTGTTATTATACTCAATTTACAGGCAACGCTTATTGAATAATGATAAGAAAATACTAATGTTAGAGCAAGAAGCTCTAAGAATTCAAATGAATCCACACTTTGTGTTTAACGCATTAAATTCAATAAAACTATACGTTATTAATAATGAGCAGAAAAATGCTGTATATTACTTAAATAAGTTTTCAAAACTAATTCGAAGTATTTTAGAATCTTCATCTGTAAAGGAGGTAACATTAAGTGAAGAACTAAAAACAATGAATTTATATATGAGTATTGAAAATATTCGATTATCTAACGAAGTAAACTATATAGAAAAAGTAGATGAAGGTGTAAATATTGAAAGAATAAAAGTTCCACCACTTATATTGCAACCTTTCTTAGAAAATTCTATTTGGCATGGACTTTCATCTAAGAAAGGAAAAAAAGAAGTTTCGTTGTCAGTTACAAAAATATCAGACGAATTTATACAAATTGATATTGTAGATAATGGAATTGGTAGGGATGCGGCTATGAAAATTAGAAAAAACAAGTCGCTTAATCGCAGATCTATAGGTATAGATTTAACCAAAGAACGATTACGAAACTTTGCCAACGAATATGCTAATAATTATTCATTAATTTATACAGATATAATTGACAAAGAAGGAAACCCTAAAGGCACCAAAGTTTCGTTGAAAATACCAATACTTTAAAAATCAAATCGTAACTGTACCCAAACAGGTTCAGTTTTCTCTGTGTTTAAATTACTAAAAGAAATTCCTAATAACCTAACAGAGTTATTAAGTGTATCTTGGTACAATAACTCTTTTACAATAGGGTAGAACTCTTTTTTTAATTGTAGGTAATGGTTGGTAGTTTTACTACGTGTTTGTTGCGTAAAATCGCTGTATTTAATTTTAAGAGTTACGGTTTTTCCCTTAGTATTTGATTTTTTCATTCGACGTTCTAGTTCGTCAGCAATTTTATCAAGACGTTCTAACATAAAAACCTCTGAAGATAGATTTTCTCTAAAAGTAGTTTCAGCAGCGATTGATTTTCGAATTCGATTAGGTTTTACGGCTGAATTATGAATACCTCGAACAATATTGTAATAATGTACTCCCGATTTTCCAAACAACTTGGAAAGCTCTTCTAATGATTTTTGTTTTAAATCTAGGCCTGTAAAAATACCAAGGTTATGCATTTTTGCAGCGGTAACTTTACCTACTCCATAAAATTTATTCACAGGAAGTTGCTCTAAAAATTCAAGAACCTCTTCTGGATTGATAGTTTTTTGTCCATTAGGTTTATTAATGTCTGAAGCTACTTTGGCAATAAATTTATTGATGGAAATTCCTGCCGACGCTCGTAGTTCTAATTCTTCCCAAATTCGTTGTCGAATTTCTTGGGCAATCATGCTAGCCGACGGATTTCCTTTTTTGTTTTCAGTAACATCTAAATAGGCTTCGTCTAGCGATAGAGGTTCTACCAAATCGGTATAATCGTAAAATATCTTCCTAATTTTAGAAGAAATTTCTTTGTAACGATCAAATCTTGGAGGGACAAAAATGATATGCGGACATTTTTGTTTAGCCAACACACCACTCATGGCAGAACGAACTCCAAATTTTCTAGCTTCGTAACTGGCAGCAGAAACCACACCGCGAACTTCGCTACCACCAACAGCAACAGGTTTTCCTCGTAATTCAGGATTATCCAATTGCTCAACAGATGCATAGAAGGCATCCATATCCACATGAATAATTTTACGAAAAGGAGGTTGTAATTCCATTCTGTAAAAATAATAAAAGCCCTCTTAAGATTAAGAGAGCTTTATAAGATGTCTTTGTTCTTTTGGTATAAAGTTATACTTGTTTTACCTCAATAATTTTAACTGGACATGCTTTCTTGGCTTCGTATGAAGCTTCAAAAATACTATCGTCGTGTGATTTTATGGTAAAGAAACCCTTTTTCTCAGTTGAATGCAGTAAAACAGATTTTCCGTCTTTTTTAGACATTTGAAATTGTGCGGGAGCTAACTCTACACAATAATTACAACCAATACATTTATTTCTTTGTAACGTAATTACAACCATTAGTTTTTAGCAAATTCGGTTTTTACAATTTTGTATAACTTGTCTGATGGGCGAATTCTGAAATCTAGTTTCATAGTAACTTCATCACCTTTGGTAGCAGTTTGTGCTTCTTTATCGTTTACAAACATGCTTTTTAATTCCATTTCTTGAGCACCTGTAGTAGGTCCTGTGATTAGAATAGTATCGCCAATTGCTAAATCGTAGGCTTCAATCTTAAACTCCCCAACTTCTGCTTTAGGAAAATAATGCATTCCCTTTCCTAAGTATACTTTCTTTTGAGTAGCGTGTGAACCAGGTTCTTTACTCCATTCTCCTAATTTTTGCCCCAAGTAATACCCGTTCCAGAAACCACGATTGTACACTTTTTCCAATTCTTGCATCCAGCTAATCACCTTCTCTTTATCGTAAGTTCCATTATATAAACTGTCAATAGCGTCACGGTAACATTTAATCACTTTGGCAACATATTCAGGAGCACGACCACGACCTTCAATCTTCAATACTTTAATCCCAGCATCGGCAACCTGATCTAAGAAATCAATCGTACATAAATCTTTTGGAGACATGATGTACTCATTATCTAATTCCATTTCAAAACCAGATTCTTGATCAATCACTGTATATTTTTTACGGCAATTTTGTTTGCAGGCTCCTCTATTTGCAGATGAGTTGTGTGAGTGCAAGCTCATATAACATTTCCCAGAAACCGCCATACAAAGTGCTCCGTGACCAAAAATTTCAATTTCTAACAAACGACCAGAAGGTCCTTTGATTTCTTCTTTTTCAATCTGTTCAGTAATCTTTTTTACTTGACGTAAGCTTAATTCTCTACTCAATACCACAGTGTCAGCAAACATGGCATAAAACTTAACCGTTTCTATATTGGTAATGTTAATTTGAGTAGAAATGTGGACTTCCATACCTTCTGCTCTAGCCATTGCAATTACAGCTTGATCCATTGCAATTACCGCAGTAATATTAGCTTCTTTGGCTCTTTTGATTAAAGTTTTTACAATCGATAAATCATGATCATAAACAATCGTATTTAAAGTCAAATAGGTACGAACATTTTTTTCTGAACACCTACGTGATATTTCTTCTAAATCATCTAAGGTAAAATTAATAGATGCTCGAGCACGCATATTTAATTGCTCTACACCAAAATATATAGAATCACATCCATTGTCTAAAGCTGCCTGTAACGATTCAAAATTACCAGCAGGAGCCATTAACTCAATCTTTTGCATTACTTTTTAAATTTTAAAGCTTCTGAACGTCCTTTTTTAAATATCTTATTGCTTGCGTGTTTCCCTTTACGCAATTCTTTTTGCTCTTCGTATGGTAAATGAATGATGTCTTGACATTCAGGAGAACAGGTGTTTTCCATTTTCTCAGCACATTCATCACATTGAATGAATAATAAGTGACAACCTTCGTTAGCACAATTGGTATGCGTGTCGCAAGGTTTTCCACATTGATGACAATTGGCAATTACATCATCAGAAATTTTTTCAGCTCTTCGGTGATCAAAAACAAAATTCTTACCTAAAAACTTGTTTTCTAAACCTTCTGATTTTACCTGACGAGTATATTCAATAATCCCTCCTTCAAGTTGAAAAACATTTTTAAAACCTTTGTGTTTGTAGTAGGCAGAAGCTTTTTCGCATCGAATTCCACCTGTACAATACATTAATAAGTTTTTATCTTCTTTATGGTCTTTTAAATCTTCTTCAATAATATCTAACGAGTCTCTAAACGTATCAACATCTGGAGTTACTGCGCCATCAAAATGTCCAATTTCACTTTCGTAATGGTTACGCATATCTACACAAACCGTATTTGGATCTGCTAGCATTTCATTAAACTCTTTTGCATTTAAATGAACTCCTTTGTTAGTAACGTCAAAAGTGTCATCGTTTAATCCGTCAGCAACAATTTTGTTACGAACTTTTACTTTTAGTTTTAAAAACGATTTATTATCGTGCTCAATAGCTACGTTTAAACGAATTCCATTTAAAAAAGAAATACTATCTAGTTGTTTTTTTAACGCTAGAAAGTTTTCTGAGGGAACAGATATTTGAGCATTGATTCCTTCGTATGAAACATATGTTCTTCCTAAAACATCTAGTTCGTTCCATTCAAGGAATAATTTATTTCTAAATAAAGTTGGGTTTTCTATCTTATGATATTGATAGAATGAGATAGTGATACGGTCTTTACCCGCATCATCAATTAATTTAGCGCGTTCTTCTGCGCTTAACTTGTTGTACAGTTGCATGCTATACTTTTTTAAGTTAAACAAAAATGTTGTGGTTTTTCTAGAAAACGGTGCAAATGTACTGATTTTTTGAGTTTTACTGTTTAAAACAATACTATTTAAGCCTAAATGGTATATTTTTTAAATTTTAACGTATTTTTTCTAACAAAAGAGATACAACCAATTTGTTTTTTTTAAACCTTTGTAGCATACAAACAATAAATTTTATACTCAAAAATCAAAAAAATGAGAGTAGCAGTGGTAGGAGCTACCGGAATGGTAGGTAATGTAATGTTACAAGTATTAGCAGAACGTAATTTTCCAGTAACAGAATTAATTCCTGTTGCGTCAGAGCGTTCAGTAGGAAATCAAATTGAGTTTCAAGGAACAAATTATACAGTAGTAGGTTTAGAAACAGCAGTAGCTATGCAACCAGATATTGCATTGTTTTCGGCTGGTGGAGATACCTCTTTAGAATGGGCTCCTAAATTTGCTGAAGTAGGGACAACGGTAATTGATAATTCTTCAGCGTGGAGAATGGATCCAACGAAGAAATTAGTTGTTCCAGAAATTAACGGAGATGTATTAACCAGTGAAGATAAAATCATTGCAAACCCAAACTGTTCTACGATTCAATTGGTAATGGCATTAGCTCCGTTACACAAAGAGTATAAAATGAAGCGTGTGGTAATTTCAACGTATCAATCAGTTTCGGGAACTGGTGTTAAAGCGGTTCAACAATTAGACAATGAAGAAGCGGGAGTTGAAGGCGAAATGGCATATCCGCACCCTATTGGAAGAAATGCATTACCACATTGTGATGTATTTTTAGAAAATGGATATACTAAAGAAGAAATGAAGCTGGTAAAAGAACCTAAAAAGATTTTACGAGACGATTCTTTTGCAGTAACAGCTACAGCGGTTAGAATACCAACAGCAGGAGGACATTCTGAAGCTGTAAATGTTCAGTTTGAAAATGATTTTGAATTAGATAAAGTACGTAAGTTACTTACGCAAACTGAAGGTGTTATTGTACAAGATGATGTACAAAACAACGTTTATCCAATGCCTATTTTAGCAAATAATAAAGATGAGGTTTTTGTGGGTAGAATTAGAAGAGACGAATCTCAACCAAATACCTTAAATATGTGGATTGTTGCTGATAATTTACGTAAAGGAGCGGCGACCAATACAATTCAAATAGCAGAATATTTAGTGGCTAAGGGCTTAGTTAAGCCATCGGTTATTGCTTAGTTAATAAATTATAATAATACGTTTAAAATCCTGTGCTTGTAAGTACAGGATTTTTATTTTTGAAATATGAATAGAGAACAAATAATACAGAATACTATTGAGTTTGTAAAAGAGACCTTGAAAGGAGCAGAAGGAGGGCATGATTTTTTTCATATTGAACGTGTATATAAAAACGCCTTATTAATTGCAAAAAATGAAAATGTTGATAAGTTTGTAGTTTCTTTAGGGGCATTGTTGCATGATATAGCGGATAGTAAGTTTTACGATGGTGATGAAACTGTTGGTCCGCAAAAAGCAAGAACTTTTCTTGAAAGTCAACAAGTATCAGAAGAAATAATTACTCATATAGAAAAAATTATCACCAATATCTCTTTTAAAGGAGGAAACTTTAAACAAAGTTTCACTTCTCCTGAGTTAAATGTTATCCAAGATGCAGACCGATTAGATGCCATAGGAGCTGTTGGAATAGCTCGTTGTTTTAATTATGGTGGATTTAAAAATAGAGAATTGTACAATCCAGAAATTCCTCCTAATTTAAAAATGACAAAAGAAGAATATAAAAAATCAACAGCACCTACTATTAATCATTTTTATGAGAAATTATTGCTGTTAAAAGATAAAATGAATACTACAACAGGAAAAGCAATCGCGGAGCAAAGACATGCTTATATGGAAGGTTTTTTAGAACAATTCTATAAAGAATGGAATGGAATTATTTAGTATTTATTGTGTTTAGAATGTAAAATATATGTTATTTTAATAAAAATTTTATGTTAAAATTTGGATGTTGTTGAATTTAGTATATATTTGCTTCAGTTAATAACCCCCATTTTATTAATGTAATCCCCTTATTGTAAAAATAGCATCTAAGTTTTAATTTAGATGCTATTTTTTTGTAGTTGTTTCTTTAGTAAAAAAATTACTTTCCTGGAAATTCAGGTTTACGTTTTTCTAAAAAAGCAGTAGTCCCTTCTTTAAAATCTTCAGTTCCAAAACAGTTTCCAAACTCTGTAATTTCGCTTTCAAAACCATTCACACCGTCTTTAAAATTATCATTTACAGCTTTAATTGCTGCACTAATGGCAACAGAAGAGTTACGCATAATTTTTGAAGCTATTTTTTGAGCTAAAGGTAATAATTCTTCTTGCGAAGTTACATGGTTTATCAATCCAGTTTCTTTAGCTTCATCAGCAGAAATCATACCTGCTGTCATAATTAACTCCATGGCTTTTCCTTTACCTACTAATTGAGGCAAGCGTTGTGTTCCGCCATAACCAGGGATAACTCCTAAAGAAACTTCAGGTAGCCCCATTTTAGCATTGTCTGAAGCTACTCTAAAATGACAAGCCATTGCTAATTCTAGTCCGCCACCTAAAGCAAAACCATTTACAGCAGCAATAACAGGAGTTGATAAATTTTCAACAAAGTCAAATAAGATTTCCTGTCCTTTTCTTGCTAACATTCCTCCTTCTTCAACAGAGAAATGTGCAAATTCAGAGATGTCTGCCCCAGCAACAAATGCTTTTTCTCCACTACCTGTGATAATAATTACTTTAATAGTAGCGTCTTCTTCCAAGGCTTTAAAAGCATTATGAAGCTCTTCAATAGTAGCTTTGTTTAAAGCGTTTAATTTTTTTGGTCGGTTAATGGTAATAGTTGCTAATGCATTAGTTTGTTCAACTAAAATATTTTCAAAATTCATATTATGTTTATGTTTTAGGTAATATTACAGTAAAAACAGTTCCAACCCCTTTAGTTGAAGTAAAGGATATTGTACCGTCATACGCTTCAATTATATTTTTTATGATAGATAGTCCTAAGCCCATTCCACTAGTTTTAGTAGTAAATTTAGGCTCGAAAATTAACTCCTTATTTTCTTCGCTAATACCTTTTCCGTTATCAGAAACTGTTATTTTAACACTATTTCCTTCAGAAGCAACTTTAACTTCTATTTTAGGGTTTTTATCAGTGTCTTTTATTGCTTGAATTGAGTTTTTAACTAAGTTCGTGACAATTCGTATCAACTGTGTTTTGTCTAAACTGGCATACAACTCTTTTTCTTGGGGGAAATAATGTATGTAATCTTCAGTAAAAATATCTAAAGAATGTTTAACGATATCAACTACATTTAACTTTTCTCTACGTTGTGTAGGCATTTTAGCAAAATCAGAAAAAGCTGAAGCAATAGAACTCATTACATCAATTTGCTGAATAAGTGTTTCGCTGTATTCAGACATTTTTTCTTTGATATTAGGATCTTCTGGATTGAATTTTCTTTCAAAACTTTGTACTGACAAGCGCATAGGTGTTAACGGATTTTTAATCTCGTGAGCTACCTGTTTGGCCATTTCTCTCCAGGCTTGTTCTCGCTCACTTTGCGCTAGTTTTACAGCACTTTCTTCTAACTGGTCAATCATGTTGTTATAAGCGGCAACCAGCGAATTGATTTCTGAACTAGCAGAGTTTAAAGTAATTTTTTCGTTACGCTTATTTAAACGGGTCTCGTTTATTTTTTGCGAGATAGTTTGAATGGATCTAGTAATATAAGTTGATAAAAAGTAAGCTAAAACAATGGCAATAATGAGCATTAGCAAATAAACTAATGATAGACGAGAAATAAACTCTCGTAGTTCATGTTTTTGCTCTTCATTATCTTGTGCAATTTGTAATTCTAAAATTCCAATCCTTTTAAAACGAGGGTCGTTTAAGTAAGTGTATGAAGATTGGTAAGTGATACCTTTTTCAGTTCTACTTTTTAAAATTTTATGATTTGAGTTGTTGGCTAAATCTTTAACAGTTTCATTAGGAAGATCTTGTCCTTCTTTTTTATCAAAATTATAAGGAATGGAAGATTTTAGCAACTTTCCATCCATATCATACATAGAAATTGTAAGTTTATGAACGTATGCTATATCGTAAATTCTATCTTGAAAAATTTTAGCTAAATTCTCAGTAGTTACTGGATATGTGGTTCTGCGTTTGAGTTCTATTTCAATGTCTTGTTTTGTAGAAAACTCTTTACGTTCAAAACGTGCAGTATTATAATCTTTTGTCTGCTCATCGTATTGGTATATGGTAACCATTACAATTAAAATTGATGCCAATAGCACTAAAAGTATCATTGACAGAAAAATTCTAATTCGAAGTGATATGTTATTGAAAATACGCAATTTTATAATTCAATTTTTTTAGTTCTCATAAGCAAAGTGTCATCTGTTTCTCCATCATTATCCCAGTCATAAGTGGAGGTAGCGCTAAAACCATTGCTAGTTTGTGTAATTTTATACCAAGCCTGTACTTGCTTTCCTAAATACGGATAATCAACAAATAAACTATCTCCACTAGTTTTCCATTTACCGTTAGTTTCACCAACTTTTTTCCCATCGGCTTGTATAAACCATGCAGAAAAAGTACCATCGCTGTTATAGGTAGATTGTGCTTTTCCTGAATTAGGTTTACTAAAATCGTCTTCAAAAACAGAAGTGCTATCGGTTTCGTTGGCAGTTAAATATTCAATTTTCAAATATGTTGTTTCCCAATTTCCAACCAAATATTCTTGTAATAGCGGTCCTTTTTTTTCTTGTTTACAAGCAACAAAAAGTATTCCGAAAATAAGTGCGGTAATTATGTGTTTTGTTTTCATGATTAAGATTGGATTTTTTCTTCTTTGGTGTGTAGAAGACGCGTTAGTTTAATAGATAAATCTAACAAAATAATTTTAGCATTTCCGTTTCTTTCAATATGATACTGTGCGTCACTTACTTCTTTTTCTATGATTAAGATATTAGCACTATGAATAAACGGAGCAAATTTTGCGAGTTCGAAGTTTGCAGACTGAGTTTCTAAAAAAACTAAATCTGGCGTTCCGTAATTTAGAAG
The DNA here is from genome assembly GCF_040104435.1 of Tenacibaculum sp. SSH1-16. NCBI lineage: Bacteria > Pseudomonadati > Bacteroidota > Flavobacteriia > Flavobacteriales > Flavobacteriaceae > Tenacibaculum > Tenacibaculum sp. SSH1-16. The sequence goes on along the minus strand of NZ_JBECOV010000002.1, from coordinate 430,665 downwards.
TAAAGCTTGCCTAAAAAATTGCAAACAATATTGTAAGAATTGTTTTTGAGTTTCTCTACCAGATTTAGCAATTTCTTCAGACCAACCAATTAAATCTTGAATAACAGCGGCATTTCCTTTGGCTCTAAATGCAGCCCTAATCCAAGTAATAAACCATTGTTCAAAAACTAAATCGTTTGAATTGTTGTTTAAAATGTGTAGAGCCTTGTTATAATTCCCTTCTGATTGATGAGCAATCTTTATTGCTTCGTTCTCTGATATTTCTTTTTGTTGTGTTAGAGCATTGGCTATGTCACTTTCACTTAGTGCTGGGAAGTGCAATGCCTGACATCGAGATTTTATGGTATTAATAATTTGCTCTTCATCTTCAGTAATAAGGATGAAAATAGTTTTACTAGGTGGCTCTTCAATCAGTTTTAATAATTTGTTAGAGGCGGCAATGTTCATCTTTTCTGCCATCCAAATAATCATTACTTTAAAACCACCTTCGTATGATTTTAACTGTAATTTTTTTACAATGTCTTCCGCTTCATCAACACCAATTTGTCCTTGTTTATTTTCAACACCAATATGTTGTAACCAATTAAACAAACTTCCATAAGGTTGCTCCTCTATAAAAGACCTCCAATCATCTAAAAATAAATTACTAACTGGGTGCTTTTTAACAGAATCATTTGTAGTTACAGGAAACGCAAAATGTAAATCAGGGTGTTGTAGTTTGCTACATTTAATATTACAAGCTTCTATATTGTCGGAGAAGTTACATAATAAGAATTGAGCGTAGGCAATTGCCATTGGTAAAGTACCACTACCTTCTTTACCAACAAAGAGTTGTGCATGCGGAATTCTGTTATTTTCAGCCGATTGCTGTAGGTGGTTTTTTATATGTTCTTGCCCAAGAATATCGTCGAAAGTCATACTACAAATATAAGACATCAAATAGAGAGAGCAACCTATTAAATAAATCATAATATTGTGTTGGTATACTGTTTAGAACGATTCTATTTTAGTATATTTGCAAGCTAAAAATATATCTTTTGAGTACTATCGCATCGTTACATTTAGGGGAAAAAGGAATTATATCTGAAGAGTGCTTGGATAAAATTCCGTTGAAATTATTAGAAATGGGGTGTTTACCCGGAAGTGAAGTAGAGTTGCTTCAAATAGCTCCATTAAAAGACCCAATGTATATATGTGTAAACGGAAGTCATTTAGCGATTCGAAAAGAAACAGCTTGTCAAATTTCAATTATAAAACTATAGCTGATGAGTAATCGTATTAATGTAGCCTTAATTGGAAATCCTAATACAGGTAAAACATCATTGTTTAATCAGTTAACAGGGTTAAACCAAAAAGTAGGAAATTACCCTGGTGTTACGGTTGACAAAAAACAAGGAGTTTGTAAATTGCCTAATGATAAAAATGCAACGATTACTGATTTACCTGGTACTTATAGTATTAATCCCACCTCTATAGATGAAAGCATTGTTTTAAAAACTTTGATGACTACGCATCAAGAAGAAAAACCAGATGTAATTGTTGTAGTTGCTGATATTGAAAATTTAAAAAGAAACTTATTACTCTTTTCGCAAATTCAAGATTTAGAAGTTCCGACGATTTTAGCGTTAAACATGGCTGATCAACTAAAGCGAAAAGGGATTTCTATAGATGTGCCAGCCTTAGAAAAAGAACTACATACCAAAGTAGTATTAATGTCGGCAAGGACTAACGAGGGAGTTGATGACTTAAAAAAAGAAGTAGCTAATTATAATTCGTTAAAAGTACACTCAACTTTCAACGAATTATCTCAAAAGATAGATAGTGCTTACTTTGAAAAGTTAGCTAAAGTAAGTAATGAATTTACAGCTTATGAGTTGTGGATGATGCTTACAAAAAATCATAAACCATTACTTTCTTCCTCAGAAAAAGAAGCAATAAAAGAATTTGAAGGAGAAATTACAAAGCAAAAAAAGTATCAACATAAAGAAACTATATATAGATATCAGCAAATAAATGCTGTTTTAAATAAAACCTACAAGGTAGATGCCTCTAAAGCTACGGATGTACGTAGTAAACTAGATAGAGTTTTTACTCATAAAATATTTGGGTATGTTATTTTCTTTGGATTGTTATTATTGATATTTCAATCTATTTTCGATTGGGCTTCTACTCCCATGGATCTTATTGATGGTTTATTTGCTGATATCGCAGAGTTTACTAAAGCGCAACTACCTGCAGGAATGTTCACCGATTTATTAACTGACGGAATTATTCCTGGAGTAGGTGGTGTAGTAATCTTTATACCTCAAATAGCTATTTTATTCTTGTTTATATCTATTCTTGAAGAAACAGGTTATATGAGTAGAGTAGTATTTTTAATGGATAAAATTATGCGTCGCTTTGGAATGAGTGGTAAAAGTGTAATTCCATTAATTTCAGGTACTGCATGTGCTATTCCAGCAATTATGGCAACTAGAACTATTGCTAGTTGGAAAGAACGATTAATCACTATTTTGGTAACACCCTTTACAACCTGTTCAGCACGATTACCGGTGTATGCAATTTTAATAGCATTAATTATTCCTGATACTAAGTTGTTTGGTTTTTTAAGTTTACAAGGGTTTACTTTATTAGCATTATATATTTTAGGTTTTGCTGCAGCAATTATCGCAGCATATATTTTGCATAAAACATTGAAAATAAAAAACAACTCACTTTTTGTGGTTGAAATGCCTAATTATAAGATACCATCAGTAAAAAATGTGTTTTTTGATGTCTTAGATAAAACAAAAGCATTTGTTTTTGGAGCAGGAAAAATCATTTTAGCAATTTCAATAGTACTTTGGTTTTTAGCGTCTCATGGACCATCATCTTATGAAAATGCTGAGAAAAGTGTTATAGAGAATACTGCAAATAAAAATCTTTCAGAAGAAGATTTAGCTAAAAAAATAGCATCTGCTAAGTTGGCAAACTCATATATAGGAATTGCAGGAAAAACAATAGAACCAGTTGTTAAACCATTAGGTTATGACTGGAAAATAGGTATTGGACTAATTAGTTCTTTTGCAGCAAGAGAAGTGTTTATAGGAACATTAGCTACTATCTATAGCGTAGAAGACGATGGAGAAGATACAACGACTATAAAACAAAAAATGAGGTCAGAAATAAACCCGGAAACAGGAGAAAAAAGATTCAACTTTGCTACGGGAATTTCTTTATTGTTATTTTATGCGTTTGCAATGCAATGTATGGCAACACTAGCAATAGTAAAAAGGGAAACAAAAAGTTGGAAGTGGCCAATGGTTCAACTAGCAAGTATGGGAGTTTTGGCTTATTTATCAGCATTTATAGCCTATCAATTTTTAAGTTAATGCAAGAAGTTTTAACATATCTAGTCGTTTGTGGAGCCGTTATTTTTTTAGTGAAAAAGTTCTTTTTTAAGCCTAAAAAAAATAGCAGCTGTGATACAAATTGTAACTGTTCTTAAGCAAGAAATGATAAATAACCAAACTGTTTTTTTACAAAAGATGTATGTTTGTGGTATCATCCTTGTAGGAAGTAGATAAATTATAATTAGTAAAAAACTAAAATGAAAAAAATAGTATTAGCAGCTGTAGTTTTTGTCAGTTCTCTCACGTATGCACAGCAAGAGGTAAAAGTAGATTTACTAGACGCATTGGCTTTTAAAACGTTAGAGGTGTCTTATGAGTATTATACAACTGATCGTTCTTCGGTTGGTATTTCAGCTTTGTTTAACTTTGAAAAAAAATCAGCAGATTTTAGATACAATGAAGAACGAATGTTTACTCCTTTTTTTCGTCATTACTTTACAAACAATAGCAATTGGAACTATTTTGGAGAAGTTTTTATGGGAATAAATACAGGAGAAAGAAAAGTTGAAGTTCAAGGGAGTACAATAAAAAAATATAAGGAATATACTGACGGAGCTTTAGGTTTAGCCTTTGGTTCAAAATACGTATCGTCTGGAGGATTTGTACTTGATGTATATGGAGGTTTGGGTAGAAACCTGTTTACTTCAGAAGCTCGTTCAATTGTGCCAAGAGTAGGAATAAATTTAGGGTATCGTTTTTAATATACTCAACTCAAATAAAAACAAAAAGCTCGTAATCACGAGCTTTTTGTTTTTATATAATATATCATTCATTAAGTAACTTATTCAGTTGGAATTTGCTTTTTGCTTTTAATCAAATTAGCAAAAACAAAACTCAATATAGCAGGTAATACCCACCCTAAATTATGATTAGCAAAGGGAATGTTGTTTTTTATTTCAACTAAGTAATTAGGATTGATAATAAAGCCTAAAAAATCTGGAATGCTAAATAAAAAGGTTACCGCTACTACACTTTTAAAAACTAAAATTGAGGTGTATTTTTCAGGAAGTACATTTAGTACAATTAAAACAATAGTAATAGGATAAATAAACATCAAAGCAGGTAGTGCAATATTGATAATATATTTCACATCAAATTGACCAACAGCAATTCCTAGTAAACAGCTAATAATAGCAGTAATTGTAAAGACCTTTTGAGAGTTATTGCTAATTCCTTTAAAATAATCGGCAGTTCCAGTAATAATTCCAACCGCTGTTGTAAAACAAGCCAAAGCAACTAAAACACTAAGAAAAACACTTCCAATATTTCCTAAAGTTTGATTGCTCAGAGAGTTTAAGATTTCTGTTCTATTAGCACTTTCAGAAAAGGTAGAACTAAATAAAACTCCATTATAAATAAGGCCAGCATAAATAATTAATAAGCCTATACCAGCAATAAAACCTGCTTTGGTAATAAGCTCTTTTTTCTCTTCAAAAGTTGTATTCGTATTAAAATTCATTGAAATGACTAAGACACCACCAACAACTATGGAAGCAATGGCATCAAAAGTTTGATATCCTTCTAACAAACCATCAACAAATGGAGCTTTAAGGGTAGTTGGAGCAATCATATCAGGGGCTATAAAAAAACCAACGAAAATAATAGCTAATAAAATGATTATAATAAGAGGTGTTAAAAACTTGCCTAGTAGGTTTAGTACTTTTGACCGGTTCATGGTAAAAAGAAAAACAAGTCCGAAATAAATTGTACTAGTAACTAAAGAACTACTGTTGCTAAAGTAAGGAGCAATGGCCATTTCATGAGTAACCGAAGCAGTTCTAGGTGCAGGTAAAGCAATACAAATAGTGTATACAACAAAGCAATATATAAGACTAAAAATTGGAGAGACTTTTTTGCCAAAATCATACATAGTACCCTGTAGTTTGGCATGGGCTAAAATACCTATCATAGGAATAATAACAGCAGTAATAAAAAAGCCAATAGTTACCCAAAACCATAAGCTTCCAGCATTTTTTCCTAAAAATGGAGGTAAAATTAAATTACCAGCTCCAAAAAACATTGAAAATAAAGCAAATCCGTTTATAAATATCTCCTTAGTTTTGTGCATTGCTTAACAAATTAGTAAGCGACGAATATACATTAAAAAATGATTGCAAAATTTAAGGAAACCACTGTTTTTTATACAGATACTGGCAAGGGAAGTAGTATTGTTTTATTACACGGGTTTTTAGAAAATAGGACTATGTGGAATGAGGTGGTTGATGAGTTATCCAGAAAAAATCGCGTGATTTGTATTGACTTATTAGGGCATGGAAAAACAGGATGTGTTGGGTATATTCATACGATGGAAGAAATGGCAGAAGCAGTAAAATCTGTTTTAAGAGAATTAAAAATTCGTCGAGCTACCTTTATTGGACATTCCATGGGGGGATATGTTGCTTTGGCATTTACAGAAAAATATCAAAAAAATGTAAAAGGAATTTGTTTGATGAACTCTACCTCTCAAGCAGATAGTGAAGAACGAAAGAAATTACGACTCAGAGCTGTTGAAATGGCTAAGGAAAATTACGAAACATTGGTAAAAATGTCAATTAGCAACTTGTTTGCAGAGAATATGCGTTTACAGTTATCCGAAGAAATAGAAAAAATAAGAGAAGAAGCCTTAAAAACTCCAGTTAGAGGGTATATTGCAGCAACAGAGGGAATGCGTTTGCGAGAAAACAAGGAAGTTGTTTTACAAACAATAGAAAAGAGATTGATGATAGCAGGGAAAAATGACCCAATATTAAATTATACTACTGTTGAAGAAGAAGCAAAGAGAACTAATACCTCATTAATTGCAATACCAAACGGACATATGAGTTATGTTGAAGCAAAAGAAGAACTACTAAAAGCATTAAGCAACTTTATAAAAGCTTGATAAAATCTGTTACTTTTGTAGCGTACAAAAAGAATACACCTCATGAAAACTCATCATTTAGCCAAACAAAATTCTATTCTCAATAAATTCCTAGCTGAACTCAGAGACACATCAGTTCAAAAAGATTCAATGCGTTTTCGTAGAAATATCGAACGAATAGGTGAAGTGATAGGATACGAGTTAAGTAAAGAGTTACACTATAAGGTTAAAGAAATAACAACGCCATTAGGAACAAAAAAGGTAGAATTGCCAGAAAATGATATAGTATTGTGTTCTATTCTTAGAGCAGGGTTACCACTACACAATGGAGTTTTAAACTATTTTGATGATGCAGAGAATGCATTTATATCAGCATATCGCCATCACCCAAACAATGACGAAGAGTTTGAAATCGTGGTAGGGTATTTTGCTTCGCCTTCAATAGATGGAAAAACATTATTACTTATAGATCCTATGTTGGCAACAGGCCGTTCAATGGTTGAGGTTTATGAGGGCATAAAAAAGTATGGAACGCCAAAAGAAATAATAATAGCTTCGGTTATTGGTTCAGTTCAAGGTGTAGAATATGTAGCTAAACACTTACCAGAGAGTACTACTTTATGGATTGGTGATATTGATGAAAAACTAAATGATAAAGGCTATATAGTGCCAGGTTTAGGAGATGCAGGTGATTTAGCTTATGGAGCAAAAATGTAGTTTATGCAATAGCACTCATTGTAAAAGACACTATTAAGAATAAGAGAATAATAACATCAGCATACCATTTTTTTTGAAAAAACTCAATTCCATTAGCTAAAATAACAGAAACAGGGAATAATACATATAAAAACTCACTTCCAGAACCGTCTTGAACTAAAAGTAAAATAGCTGTAGTGATTACAAGATGAGTAAGAATTAATATCCAGTTTTTTCTAAATTTATTTTTAATAGCAAGTGCCTTTGGGCTTTTTAAAAAAATAGAAGCTATTAAAAAAAAGCTTATGAAAAGAATAGGGAACAAATACTTTTCATGAGAATAAAAGCTTAAATCAGGGTAAAAATCCCAATCAAAAAGTAACCAAAATTTTTCAAGGTTATCATACCAAAAATAGTAGGTGAAGTATAAAAAAGCAGGAGAGCAAAAAGCAATTATAGGAGTTAATAATGTTTGATAAGTAAATCGTTGATGCAAAAATATAGATAGGTAAAGTAATATTAATAATAAAGGAGCATAAGGTTCTATTAAAAACGATACCCCAAGCCACAAACCACCATCAAACAATTTATGTAGCATGTTTTTTGAAGACTGTAAACTGTATACTTTTCGTAAAAAAAGAAGTATAGTTAAGTTAGCATAAAAAGTTTTATTTATCTGTATAGTATCAGGAAAAAAACCTATTAGTATTACAAAAAACAAAAAAGCAAAAGAATTATCATAAGTCAATAAATTCTTGGCAAGAATAAAGTTGTATACAGAAAAAACAACTAAAAACCAACCAAGTTCTTTAATTAAATTAAAAGATAATTGCTTAGAAAAAATACTTAAAACAAAATACCCTAAAAACAGTACAAACAGTACAATAAAATTTATAGGCTTAGATTTACCGAAAAAATTGGCTAACATTGTTTCTTTTTATATTTTTGCAGCTGTAAAGATACTTAAGATATGATAGCAGGCAATATTTTTAGATGGATTGGTAGTTTATTTACCGACTTTTTATTTGCACCATTCAATTGGTTACGCTTAACGTTAGCTAAATCAGATGCAGGTTGGTGGACTTCAAACGCTGTAAACTGGTTCTTTTTATTAGTGTTATTAGTGTTATTTGCATATTGGATGAAAGAAGCTGCTCGTTTTAAAAGAGAAGGAACAGAAGATAGAGCCTAATTTCTACACACTTTGGGAAGCAAAAATAAATTAAAACGTTTCAAAGAAAATGAAACGTTTGCTAACGTTATTCAACCAACACGCGAAGAAGTAATTAACGATTTTTCTTATAAAGGAAAATGGAATACTTTTTTTAAAAACGACAATCCAATAGTTTTAGAGCTAGGTTGTGGTAAAGGTGAGTACACGATTGCTTTAGCAGAAAAAAATCCTGATAAAAACTTTATTGGAATTGATATTAAAGGCGCACGATTTTGGCGTGGAGCTAAAACAGCACTAGAAAATAACATGGAAAATGTAGCTTTTATTAGAACACAAATAGAGTTAGTAGATTATATTTTTGCTGAAAATGAAGTTTCTGAAATTTGGATTACTTTCCCAGATCCTCAAATAAAATATAAGCGTACTAAACATCGTATGACGAATTCTGAGTTTTTAAAGAAATACCATGGTATTTTAAATTCAGAAGGAACAGTTAATCTAAAAACTGATAGTGAATTCATGCATGGTTACACTTTAGGTTTATTGCATGGAGAAGGTCACGAAATTTTGCACGCTAATCACGATGTGTATAAAAATGTGTACAGTCCAGAAGAGGTAACCGGTACGCAAACATTCTACGAAAAACAATATTTAGAAATCGGAAAACCGATTACTTATATAAAATTTAAACTTAATTACTAATCCTGCTTTTTGCAGGATTTTTTGCCTCGGACGTTTCCTTTTGGGTCGTGCTTTCCGAGTTACATGGTAGCTTGCTGTAACCGCTAACGTATTGATTTTTTGATAAATGTCCGTTCGAGTGATTTTCAAGATTGAAATGAGTGAAAATTGTATCGAGAACCATATTCGTATATTTTTTAAAAGAATCCTATCTTTACCACATGGCAGATAAAAATTTCTTCGAAAAAGTGTACGAAGTAGCACGTTTAATACCACATGGAAGAGTTACAAGTTATGGAGCCATAGCTACCTATTTAGGAGCAGCTCGTTCAGCAAGAATGGTTGGCTGGGCAATGAATAACTCTTCAGAAAAAGAAGTACCAGCGCATCGAGTAGTTAATAGAAAAGGATTATTAACAGGAAAACATCATTTTGACGGAACAAATCTTATGCAACAATTGTTAGAAAGTGAAGGAATAGAGGTGGTTGAGAATCAAATTCAAGATTTTGAAAAGGTATTTTGGAATCCAAGTGAAGAATTGTGATAAACTTCAGAGATATAACATACTTAAAAGAAGGAACTGTCCGTCAAAAAGAAGCTCATAAAGTATTATTAGAGCTGAATATTTTTGAACTATTAAAACACTTCAATCCTATTTTAGTGGGCACTATACCCATAAATATTGATGTAGACTCAAGTGATTTAGATATTATTTGTCAAAGTGATAATCATGAAGAGTTTGTAAAAGTTGTGAGCGAAAACTATGGAGAGTTTTCAAGGTTTGAAATAAAGACGATACCATCATACAAAAACTTAAAAACAACAATCATTACACTTGAGTATAAAACCTTTCCAATAGAGATTTTTGTGCAGAATAAACAGCCAGAAAAGCAAGACTCATATCTACATATGCTTATCGAATATCAAGTATTGTTAAAAGAAGGAAAAGAATTCAGGTCTAAAATTATAGCTCTAAAACAACAAGGATTTAAAACTGAACCAGCGTTTGCGCAACTTTTAGGTCTAGAGGGTAATCCGTATGAAGTGTTATTAACATACGGGTTTGAGAAAGGTTATATTTCTTGATTTTTTCTAAAAAAATCAAGTTTAAAATCATCTATAAAACCAACTTATCAACCTATAAATATTACCAATCTAAAGACTTTATTTTCTGAGGGCTAAAACGTATCTTTGCAGTTAAGATTAAATAAAAATAAGCAACAAGCTTGTCGCTTGCTGTTTAAAGCATATAGCATAAAACATGAGTTTTAAAAAACAAGATATATACAAAGCGTTAGAAACCATAACGGCACCAGGAGAAGGTAAAAGTTTAGTAGAAAACGAAAATATAACAAATGTAGTTACATTTGGAGATGAGGTTATTGTAGATGTTACTATTTCAAATCCATCATTACAAGCAAAAAAGAAGGTAGAAGTTGAGATAATGAAAGCAATTCACCAACACGTTGATCAAAAAATCGATGTAAAAGTGAATGTGAAGGTGGAAGTTCAACAAAAAGAAAATCCAAATCAAATTAGAGGGAAAGAAATTCCCAATATTCAAAATATCATAGCTATAGCTTCAGGTAAAGGTGGAGTAGGAAAATCTACCATTACCTCAAACATGGCAGTTTCATTAGCAAAAATGGGCTTTAAAGTAGGAGTGTTAGATGCCGATGTTTATGGACCATCACAGCACTTAATGTTTGATGTAGAAAGAGAAAAACCATTAGCGGTAAACGTAAATGGGCGTTCAAAAATGAAGCCGATTGAAAGTTATGGAGTAAAACTATTATCATTAGGTTTCTTTACAGATCCAAGTCAGGCAGTGATTTGGCGTGGACCAATGGCTTCAAAAGCGTTAAATCAATTAATTTTTGATGCAGATTGGGGAGAGTTAGATTTCTTATTAATAGATTTACCTCCAGGAACAGGAGATGTACATTTATCAATAGTGCAAGCAGTACCAATTAACGGTGCGGTCGTGGTAAGTACACCTCAAAACATTGCCTTAGCAGATGCTAAAAAAGGAGTGGCAATGTTTAAACAAGAAAGTATTAACGTACCAGTATTAGGTATCGTTGAAAATATGGCGTATTTTACACCAGCAGAACTTCCTAACAATAAATATTATATTTTTGGAGAAGGAGGTGCTAAAAATTTAGCAGAAGATATTGAAACTAGTTTCTTAGGAGAAATACCATTAGTACAAAGCATACGAGAAGCAGGTGATGTTGGACACCCAGTAGCGTTACAAGAAAATACACCACTAGCAGAAGCTTTTACAGAGGTAACTAAAGAAATGGTTTCGCAACTATTAAAAAGAAATGCAAACTTACCACCAACAGAAGTAGTACGAATTACTACTATGAGTGGTTGTAGCTCAAAATAAGCAGTTATGGCAACAGAAGACATAAGAAATAACGTAGAAAAAGCGTTGGAAGAAATCCGCCCTTTTTTAGTAAGTGATGGAGGTAATATAAAATTATTATCTATAGAAAACAGTACAGTAAAAGTACAATTAGAAGGAGCTTGTAGTGGATGTTCTGTTAATCAAATGACTCTGAAAAATGGAGTAGAGGCAACAATAAAAAAATACGCACCAGAAATTAAAGAGGTAATTAATGTTGAATAACCTGATTTATATCAGGTTTTGATTAACAAAAGTATCATATTTTTGAGTTTTAAGCGTTTCCTTTACTTATTTTTTTATACAATAAGTAACACTTAAACAGGCCTTTCAATTATTAACACATACAATTCCTGCCTTATTTTTAAGGTGGGAATCTCAATATAAAAAGAAAATTTTGTTACAAAATGATAAATACAGATATACTTATTATTGGAGCAGGGCCTACTGGGCTTTTTACTGTTTTTGAAGCAGGGTTGTTAAAATTACGTTGCCATTTAATTGATGCCTTACCGCAACCAGGAGGGCAATGTTCAGAAATTTATCCCAAAAAGCCAATTTACGATATTCCAGCATATCCAGAAATTTTAGCAGGTGATTTAACCGATAAATTAATGGAACAAATTAAACAATTTGAACCAGGTTTTACACTAGGTGAACGTGCTGATACTATTGAAAAGCAAGAAGACGGAACGTTTATTGTAACTACTAATAAAGGAACAAAGCACCAAGCACCCGTAGTAGCAATTGCAGGAGGCTTAGGAAGCTTTGAACCACGTAAACCACCGATTCCTAATATTACAGATTTTGAAGACAAAGGAGTAGAATACATGATTAAAGAACCAGAAATTTATCGTGACAAAAACGTGGTAATTGCTGGAGGAGGAGACTCTGCTTTAGATTGGTCTATCTTCTTAACAGATGTGGCAAAATCTGTAACGTTAATTCACAGAAGAAATGAATTCCGTGGAGCTTTAGACTCTGTTGATAAAGTACAAGAGTTAAAAAATGAAGGTAAACTAATGTTAATTACACCAGCAGAAGTTAAAGGTATTGTAGGAGAAGAAAAGGTAGAAGGCGTAGTAGTAGAGCAAAAAGATCAAGAACCATTTACATTACCTTGTGAACACTTTATTCCGTTATTTGGATTGTCTCCAAAATTAGGCCCTATTGCAAATTGGGGATTAGAAATTGAGAAGAATGCCATAAAAGTAAATAATGCATTAGACTATCAAACAAATGTAGAAGGAATTTATGCAATTGGAGATGTAAATACATATCCAGGAAAGTTAAAATTAATTCTATGCGGATTCCATGAAGCAACCTTAATGTGCCAGAGTGCTTACAAACGTATTCATCCAGATAAAAAATATGTGATGAAGTATACGACGGTAGGTGGTGTTGATGGATTTGATGGTACTAGAAAAGAAGCTCCAAAAGCAGTAGTTAAAGCGATTAATTAAGCATGACATTAACTGAATATATACAGCAGTTATCAGAAGATAAATTATTGTACTTCGCCTTACCTGTATTTTTCATTTGCATGTTGGTAGAATACCGAATAGCAAAAGAAAAATACCATGGTAAAGACACTGGAGTATCAATGCTAATGATGGTATTTTCTGCTATTGTTGAGTTTATTCCGAAAATTTTAGCCTTCATAGCGTTTTTCTATTTGTATGAGATGAGTCCGTTAAAAGGTATAGTTCAACGTCAATGGTGGGCATGGATTTTATTGTTATTGGCTGATGATTTTGCTTATTACTGGTTTCACCGATTAAATCACGAAGTACGTTTGTTTTGGGCAGGTCATGTACCACATCATTCATCGGTGCATATGAATTTAGGAACAGCATTGCGTCAAGGAGTCGGTGAACGTATCCATAAATTTTTCTTTTGGATGTGGATTCCTTTATTAGGATTTGATCCATTAATGATGTTTACTATGATGGGAATCAGTTTAATTTATCAGTTTTTTGTGCATACAGAATTGGTAGATAAACTTCCGAAGCCTATTGAATTAATTTTCAATACACCATCACATCATAGAGTACATCACGCATCTAATATTCGTTATTTAGATTGTAATCATGCAGGAATTTTAATTATTTGGGATCGTATCTTTGGTACTTTCTCTGAAGAATTAAAAGAAATTGATAAACCAGTATATGGATTAACCGTAAATATTGAAACGTTTAATCCAGTAAAAGTGGCTACTCATGAATATGCTGCAATTTGGAAGGATGTTAAAAGAGCTGATAAATGGAGTGATAAGCTAAATTATATCTTTAACTCACCCGGTTGGACACATGATGGAGAAGATAAAAGAGCAAAAACACTTCGAAAAAAAATGAACCTGTAAAATAAAATGGAACAAGATATTACTATAAAAATTACTGATCGTGACGGGGTAACGCATGAGATACAAGCACCCACAGATATGGCAATGAATTTGATGGAAGTGGTTCGTTCGTACGAATTAGCTCCTGAAGGAACTATTGGAATTTGTGGTGGAATGGCAATGTGTGCTTCTTGTCAATGCTATGTAAAATCAGATCATGAATTGCCAGAAATGGGAGATGATGAAGAAGCAATGTTAGCAGAGGCTTTTTATGTAGAAGATAATAGCCGATTAGGGTGTCAAATACAAATGACCCCAGATTTAGATGGTTTAGAAGTTGAGTTAGCTCCAGAGAGTTAAGAACAAAAGAATAAAATTTTTAAAGCGCAGTATTTAGTGTACACTAAATACTGCGCTTTCTTTTTATAAAATATACCACTTACGTCATTTTAAATTCCATTTGCGTCATTTAATTTGTTTGGTCTAAATATATTTTTGCTTCAAATTATTAAGACTAAATAAAAATAAATGATTCTAAAAACTCCCCCTTCATTAAAAGAATTGTCATTAAATAGTTATTTGTTTAGTGATGAGTCTGTAAAGTTATATGAAGAATACATTCAAAAAACATTTTCTTATATAGAGCGGTTTTTATCTAACAGAACTTTTTATAAAGGAGATGAGCTTGCAGAAATTCTAAAAAACAAAGAACAAGCTAAGCTAATAAATATTGAGGAAACACAAGCGATAGATAGTGTTTTAGAAGAGCTAAACAATTTATATATAAAAAATGCTATTGCTTTTCACAATCCAACTTATGTAGCACACCTAAATTGTCCAATTACACTCCCTTCTATTGTAGCAGAAATGATTGCAACTACAATTAATACAGCCGTTGAAACATGGGATCAGAGTACTTCGGCAACTTTTATAGAAGAAGAAGTAATTCAATGGACTTCAAAAGTATTTAATATGTCTGATAATTCAGATGGAGTATTCACAAGTGGAGGAACACAGTCTAACTTTATGGCAATGTTAATGGCCAGAGACGATTATGCTTTCAAACATTTTGGCATAAACATTAAGCAACATGGGTGGAGTAATGAAATAAGTAAGTTTAGAATTTTTTGTTCTGAAAAAGCCCACTTTAGTATTCAAAAGAGTGCAGCTCTTTTAGGTATGGGATATGATGCTGTTATTCCAGTAAGAGTAGATGAAAGAATGCAAATGGATACTAACGAGTTAGTCTTGGCTATAGAAAAAACAAAACAAGAAGATAATATTCCAATTGCAATAGTAGCTACATTAGGAACTACCGATTACGGTAGTTTTGATTCAATTAAAATCATAGGGAAAATTGCTAAAGAAAATCAAATGTGGCTACATGCAGATGGAGCATATGGAGGAGCCTATGCACTAACGAACACGCATAAAGAATATTTTAATGGTATTGAAATGGTTAATTCAATAACGGTTGATTTTCATAAAACTCTGTTTCAACCAGTAAGTTGTAGTGCTTTTTTGGTAAATAATAAACAATATTTTAAGTACGTATCATATTATGCAGATTATTTAAACCCTATTGAAGAGAAAGATTCTCAAAGACCAAATCTTATAGAAAAATCTATTCAAACGACACGTCGTTTCGATGCCTTAAAAGTTTGGTTAACTTTAAAAACTCTAGGAACAAAAACAATTGCTAACTACTTAGAAGAAGTACATTACCTAGCTAAAAATGTATACTTAGAAATTAAAGATAAAGACTGTTTTGAAACTGTACATGAACCAGAATTAAGCACACTAGTATTTAGGTATAAAGCACAAGGTATTAAAGAGAACAGGATTCATGATGCTATAAATTTATATATAAAGAACACTTTATACAAAGCAGGAAAAGCATCCATAGCAAGTACCAAATTAAATGGTAACATATACCTAAAATTTACGCTACTAAACCCTAAAAATACAATTAACAATCTCCTATACATTATAGAAATGATTCAAACTACAGGAGAACAATACAAAATAACAAACTAGAAAAAATGAAGAATAATACAGTTGATTTTATAGCCATAGGTGTAGGACCTTTTAACTTAGGTTTAGCTTGCTTATCAGAACCAATTGAAGATTTAAATGGAGTGTTTCTTGATAAAAAAGAAAAATTTGATTGGCATCCAGGAATGTTATTAGAAGATACAACTTTACAAGTTCCTTTCATGGCAGATCTAGTAACTCTTGCTGATCCTACAAATCCTTTTAGTTTTTTAAATTATATTAAAGAACAGGGCAGAATATATTCTTTTTACATACGAGAAAATTTCTTGTTACTTAGAAACGAATACAATCATTATTGTCAGTGGGTAATTAGTAAACTTTCTAATATATATTTTAATACAGAAGTAACGAATATAGACTACGATCAAAAAGACGGCATTTATGTAGTTACTAGTGTTTGCACAAAAACACAAGAAATTAAAATTTATAAAGCAAAAAAACTGGTTCTAGGAACAGGAACACAACCTTACACTCCTGCTTGTTGTAAAAAGTTAAAAGATATTGCTGTTCATTCATCACAATACTTACCTAACAAAGAACAACTACAAAATAAAAAAAGGATAACAGTATTGGGAAGCGGACAAAGTGCTGCTGAAATATTTTTTGATTTATTACAAGAAATAGATACTAAAGAGTATGAGTTGAATTGGATTACCCGCTCACCACGTTTCTTTCCTTTAGAGTATGCTAAGCTAACATTAGAAATGACTTCTCCAGAGTATGTAGATTACTTTTACAACTTACCAGCATCCAAAAGAGATGCACTCATTAAAAATCAAAAGCATTTATACAAAGGGATAAATCAAGATTTAATAGGAGCTATTCACGATACATTATACGCAAAAAGAGTCCTATCAAAAGAACCATTAAAAATTTCATTACGTACTAACTCTGAATTGAAAACTACCAAGGTATCAGATGAAGGCATTAAACTAGAACTTCACCAAGTAGAACAAGACAAATATTTTGAACATGAAACAGATGGACTTGTCCTTGCTACAGGATATGAATATAAATTACCAGAGTTTATTGAAGGAATTTCAAATAGAATTCTATGGGATGTTAAAAATCGATTTGATGTACAGCGTAACTATTCAATTGATGAAAATCATAATGAAATTTTTGTTCAAAATGTAGAATTATATACACATGGATTTGTTACACCAGATTTAGGGATGGCTGCTTACAGAAATTCTTATATAATCAAAGAAATAACAGGAGTAGAGCATTATCCTATTGAGCAAAAGATAGCATTTCAGCAGTTTGAGGTTACACAAGAGGAAGAAATAGAGCTCAATGTCTTTGCATAAAGGTATGAAGTTAAAAACATTTTTAATAGTAATGACGTTGGTTGCAGTAGTAAGTGATTATTTACTGCATCCATTTTATCCACAATTTTTTGAGCTTCGTTTTGGAATGACAAACCCTAAAAATGTAGGATATTACTTTGCAGCCATCTGTTTTATGGTAATGATTGCATTTCCATTTTGGGCATATATTTCTAAAAAAATATCAGAATTAAATATTCTAGTGTACACCCAAGCAGTTGCAGGCGTATTAGCATTGTATTGTTACTACACTACATCGTACATTAATTTTTGGGTAGTATCTCTTATCATGGTACTATTTAAAGGAAGTTATTTACTGGTATATCCGTACATTTTAAAAATCATTACAAAAGAAGAACATCCAAGTACAATCGGATTGCTTTCAGTAGTGGTACATTTAGGAGGTATTTTAGGAGCTGTGCTGGGAGGTATAACGGTAGATTATATAAACCCAAGTAGCATTTTTTTAATAATGGCAGCAGGAGATTTTATTCAAATGGCTATGAGTGGTTATTTATTAAAAAGTAAAAAGTATGCTACCGATTTAATCATTTCAGAAGAATCTACCGCTACTGATAAAAAGATAATTCCGAAAGGATTTATCTTGAAATTAGGACTAATTACGTTGATATTATACTTCAGCGACTTTTTAATTAGGCCTTTCTTTTCATCATATTGGGAAAGTTTTTCAACGTACAAAAGCAAATTGGTTTCAGGCACTATATACGCTATCCCGGGCTTTGTAGCCTTAGTAGCCTTGTGGATTAATAATAAGCGAAAATCAAAAGGGCATGAAGGAATTATAAATGCCTTGTTTATAGGGCTAATTGGACTTATGCTACAAGGAATACCCAATGAATTAGTAGTTGTTTTAGGGCGAATTATTTATGGCTGGGCAATTTTTCAAGGAGTTGTGAAATTCGACATTTTATTATTTGAATTAAGCACGCCAGAATCATACTCGGTTGATTATAGTAAAATACATTTCTTCCAAAACTTAGGTGTATTACTAGCTTCTTTAAATGTAGGAGTTATAGTCGATAGTTTCGATTTACGAATGCCTTTTATCATTGCATTAGGCGGATTTACACTCACATTGGTCTTGTACTTTATTGTATTTAAATCGGTAAGAAAAGTACATAAACAACTAGCTAAAACCTAAATTATGATAACAACTGATGCCATAGTTTTTTCAAAAGAGTATAAAGGTTTAGGAACAATAACCATTCGTCCTTTTCAAATAAAAAAAGACAGTGTTTTTTTACAGCAATGGGTAACTCAAGAATATGCTTTTTTTTGGGGGATGCAAAACGCAACAGTAAAAGAAGTTGAAGAAGAATATACTCAACTTATAGCCCCAGAACATTACGATGTTTTTGTAGGAATGTTTAATGGTGAACCGGCATTTATAGTAGAACGTTACAACCCGCAATTAGATATTATTAATGGTTTTTATAAAGCTAAAATATCCGATTGTGGTGTACATATTATTGTAGCACCGCCAAAAATCACTAAAACACCAAACTTTACGTGGTTTATGTTTCGAGCAATTATGGATTTTGTTTTTACAAACCCAACTATTAACAGAATAGTAGTAGAGCCAGATATTCGAAACAAAAAAATGTTTGCGCTGTGTCAACGCATAGGTTTTCAACTGGGAAAGGTGATAGAACTTCCTAACAAAACAGCACAATTAGCATTTTTAACCAAGACCAATTACCAACAAAAAATCCAATCCTTTTCACCATTTAAAAGAAGTGCCATGAATACCTTAGATAATGTGGTTTCTCCACAACAATCAACACAACATATACAACCAAAAGTGTGGCAAAAAGCCAACTTATTACTAGTGAAAAAAGCATTGTGTGAGTTTTCGCATGAACTATTAATACAACCAGTAATAATTCAAGAAGTAGATAACGGATATAAACTGTATAAAGTTTATGCAGATGACACAGAAATTCAATATGAGTTTAAAGCAAAACCAATGGCTTTGAATCATTTGATGATTGATGAAAACTCCATAAGAAAATATATAAAAGAAGTTGAAGAAGAAATTGATGCAATTACATTTATAAAAGAATTTAGAAAAGCGTTAGGAATTGCTGATGAAAAAATGCCTGTGTATTTAGAAGAAGTTATAAGTACACTATACGGAAGTGCATTTAAAATTACCAAAGGAAACCCTACTGTAGAAGAATTAGCAACGGCCGATTTTCAAACGATAGAACAATCTATGACCGAAGGGCATCCAGGGTTTGTAGCAAATAATGGTAGAATAGGGTTTGACAGCAGCGATTATCGTTCTTATGCACCAGAAGCGGGAAATTCTTTTTCGTTATTATGGTTGGCAGGACATAGGTTAAAAGCAGTTTTTTCAGCGATAGAAGCATTGCCTTATGAAAGCCTAATACATCAGGAATTAGATGTTGATACCATAGCACAATTCAACAAAATAATTGAAGAAAAAGGCTTCAGTCCAAAAGACTACTTGTTTATACCTGTTCATCCATGGCAATGGTTTAACAAACTAGCTACAATTTTTGCTTCAGAAGTAGCCAAAGGAGATTTAATTTGCTTAGGATACGGACCAGATCAATACTTAGCACAACAATCAATTAGAACGTTATTCAATATAAGCAATCCGCAGAAATTTTACACCAAATCGGCATTATCTATTTTAAACATGGGCTTTATGAGAGGATTGCCTTTATACTACTTAGGAACAGCTCCAAAAATGGCAGTTTGGTTAGAAAACCTATTATATAACGATGCTTATATAAAGACAAATGGATTTAGAATGTTAAGTGAAATAGGTTCGGTTAGCTATGTGAATCCATATTTTGAAGAGTTTGGACCACATAACGATTACAATAAAATGCTAGCTTCATTATGGAGAGAAAGTCCGTATTCCGTGGTTAAAGAAAACCAAAAACCACTAACGATGGCAGCATTATTACATGTAGATTATTACGGAAAAGCATTGTTGCTGGAAATGATTAAAGACTCAGGTATTTCAATAGATAATTGGTTACGTAGCTATTTAAAAGCGTACTTAAGCCCAATGTTACACTGTTTTTACTATTACGATTTAGTGTTTATGCCACATGGGGAAAACATTATTTTGGTATTAGAAAATAACATTCCTGTATATGCTTTACTAAAGGATATTACGGAAGAAGCATGTATTTTAAATCCTGAAGTTGAGCTACCAGAAGAGTTAAAAAGAATGTATGCGCCAGTACCAGAAGATGTCAAATTACTATCCATTTTTACAGATATGTTTGATGGGTTCTTTCGCTTTTTAGCTCCAATTTTAGAAAAACATGCGAATTATGGAGAGCATCGTTTTTGGGAACTCGTAGCAGAAAATATTCATGAATATCAAGAGCAGTTTCCTGAACTGTCAGGCAAGTTTAAACAGTATGATTTGTTTGCTGAAGATTTTAAACTTTCGTGTTTAAATAGGTTGCAATTAAATAATCATAAACAAATGATTGATTTAGATGACCCTGTTGCCCTACTCCAATTTGCAGGAAAGTTAAAAAACCCAATAGCGGTATTTAAAAACCAAGAAGTATAATTATGGTTCAAACGTATCAAAAAATATTTAGTAAAGAAATTATTGGATTGGGGGTAATCAACATTCGTCCATTTAAATTAGAAACAGATACACCAATGTTACATCGTTGGGTAACTCAACCCTATGCAAAATACTGGGGAATGTTAAATAAGTCTGTAGAAGAAGTACATGCTGAATACCAAGAAATAGAAAACAATCCGCATCATTATAGTTATGTAGGAATGATAGGGAGTACCCCAGTGTTTTTAATGGAGCGTTACAAAGCTTCAAAAGATAACATAGCAGACTATTACGATGTACAAGAAAATGATTATGGTATGCATGTTTTAGTAGCGCCTGTAGAAAAAAGAATACCACAGTTTACATGGCATGTGTTTTCAACTATTATCGATTATTTTTTCAGTTTACCACAAGTGGAAAGAATTGTTGTAGAACCCGATGTGAATAATGAAAAAATTCATACGCTAAATAAAAAAGCTGGTTTTAAATACCAAAAAGAAATTGAGTTACCTCATAAAAAAGCAGCCTTAGCTTTTTGTACAAGAGAGACGTATCAATCAGCTTTAATTAAACTAGAACAACATGACAAATAATATAGCCCATTTACAACCAAAGGTATGGAGTTTTGTAAATCGTCAATTAATAAAAAAAGCAATCAGTGAATTTTCACATGAGCTTATTTTAACTCCTGAGTTTATTTTAGAAGAAACAGATGGCTGTATATACCTGATTACCTCAGATAATAATGAGTTCACGTATCAATTTAAAGCAAAAAAGTATGCTCTCAATCATTGGTTGGTTGATGAAAAAAGCATTATTAAAAAAAATAATATATCGAATGAAGTTTATTTAGATGCACTACATTTTATAACAGAGTTTCAAAATACTCTTGGTATTCCTGATGAGTTTTTAGCAACTTATTTAGAGGAAATAACAAGTACACTTTCAGGAGCAGCATATAAGTATGTTAACGAGAAATTTTCAGCCAATGAATTAGCTGAAAAAACCTTTCAAGAAATTGAACACGCGATGACTGAAGGTCACCCCTGTTTTGTAGCGAACAATGGGAGAATAGGGTTCAATATTAAAGATTATCAAAAATATGCACCAGAAAGCAATCAACCGTTTAAGCTTTTATGGATAGCAGCTCATAAAAAATATGCTACCTACACGGCTGTTAAAAACTATGAGTATGAAAAACTTTTAGAGAGCGAATTAGGAAAAGAAAAATTAGCATCATTTAAAGAAGTTGTAAAGAAGCAAAATGTAGCTATTGAAAATTACATTTTTATGCCTGTGCATCCATGGCAATGGAAAAACAAAATTGTAGCTGTTTTTGGAGCAGATATTGCTCAAAAAAATATCATCTTAGTAGGAGAAAGTGATGATGAATTCTCTGCGCAGCAATCTATTAGAACACTTTTTAATGCGTCACATCCAGAAAAGTTATACACAAAAACAGCTCTGTCTATTTTAAACATGGGCTTTATGCGTGGACTTTCTCCATATTACATGCAAAGTACGCCGCATATTACTCAATGGATAACAGATTTGTTAGCAGATGATATTTACCTACAAAACAATGGGTTTACCATGTTAGGAGAAGTGGCAACAGCGGGGTATCACAATCATTATTATGAAACTTTAGGGAAAACGAATCCGCATAACAAAATGTTATCAGCTTTGTGGCGTGAGAGCCCGTTTACAAAAATAAGCTCTAATCAACGCGTGTTTACGATGGCTGCTTTATTGCATATAGATTACCAAGACAAATCATTGTTAGCGGCTTTAATAGAAGCTTCACCTTATAACACAACTACCTGGATTCAACGTTATTTAAAAGCCTATTTAGCACCTTTATTACACTGTTTTTATAAGTACGAATTTGTGTTTATGCCACATGGAGAAAACCTAATTCTAGTGCTAGAAGAAAATACACCAGTGCATGTGTTAATGAAAGATATTACAGAAGAGGTTATTGTTTTTAACGAAACAATGCACTTACCTGAGCATGCTAAAAGATTGTTTGTTAAGACTTCAGATAAAATGAAAGTGCTTTCAATTTTTACTGATGTGTTTGATTGCTTCTTCCGTTTTATGGCTCAACAGTTAGATTGTTATTCAAGTTTTTCAGAGGATAATTTTTGGCAATTAGTGGCAGATTGTGTGTATGAATATCAAGAACAACATCCTGAGTTTTCAGAAAAATATAAGCAATACGATTTATTTGTTAAAGAATTTGATCGCTGTTGTTTGAACAGGTTGCAGTTAAGTAATACCAAGCAAATGCTCAGTTTAGCTAATCCGATTGAAAGTCTAAAGTTAGAAGGAGTATTAAAAAACCCACTCGCAAGGTTAAAAAAAGAAACAGTAAAAACGGTACAATCTTTAGAAAGTATTTAATATGAGTTTTAAACAGATAACTAAAATTATACAAGAACGAAAAACCACCTACGCGTATGATTTTTCGGATAGAAAAATAGAGAAGGAAACGATTGAAGCAATTGTAACCAATGCGCTATGGGCACCAACTCATAAATTAACCCAACCCTGGAGGTTTGTAGTGTTAGAAGGAAAACATAGAGAAGCATTAGGTGAGTTTATGGCTAATTATTATCGAAAAATATATTCAGAAGAAGAATTTTCTAACGAACGTTATAAAGAAACAAAAAGGTATGCCAGTAAAGCCAGCATGATAGGAGTGATTTTTAAACCTAGTAAAAGAGCACAACTCCCGGAATGGGAAGAAATTGCAGCTATTTCAAGCGCAGTACAAAACATGTGGTTAAGCTGTACAAGTCTAAATTTAGGAAGCTATTGGGATACCAGTATAGCAACTATAAAGTATGGTGAAAAAGAAATTAGTTTAGAAGAAAATGAACAATTTTTAGGTGTTTTTTTTATAGGACATGTAAAAGAAAATCTTCCTAAAGTAAATAGAAAACGAAAGCCACTATCTAAAAAATTAAGCTGGCATTTTAAAGAATAAAAAATGGAACAAAAAAAGAGAGTATTAGCCATAGATATGGCAAGAGGAATTAGTGTTTTATCTATGATACCTGTTCATTCCATGATTATATATTCGACAATGGATACTTGGAACAATTCTTTTTTAGGGAAGGTAGCTCAAGTATTAGAAAAAGGAACTCCTATGTTTTTAGTCGTGATGGGGTTTTCTTTTGTGTTTTCAAGTAAGTTAAGCATGTTTAAAATCTTTAAAAGAGGAATAAACATTTTAGCAAAAGGGTATTTACTTAATATTTTAAGATTTGCAGTACCCATGTTGTTATTTGGAGGATTCCCTAGAGCTTTTATAGAAGGTAATGGGCTAACTCTAGGAGATTCATATAATTATCTGTTTTTTATTTTATTGGGAGATATCTTGCAGTTAGCTGGGATTTCCTTGATTATAATGGGAGTTATAATCAAGTTTATTAAAAACAAGTATGCAGCTTTAACCTTAGCATTACTTATTGTTTTTTTCACAGGAGAATTAAGTGGTTATAAACCTAACATTGTTGGGGTAGATTATATATGTGATTTATTATGGGGAAAAACCTACAATGTTTACTTTCCTGTATTTCCATGGATGTCGTTTATTTTAATAGGATTATTCTTTGGAATGTGGTATCAAGAAAGTAATAATAATATTATTTTAACATATAAAAGAATGCTAGTTTCAGGTGTTTTATTTATGTGTATAGGTGTAGTATTATGCTATTATAATTATGAATATCATTTTGGTGATTACTATCATTTAGGGCCAGGAGGAACCATAGCTTTTATTGGAGTGAATTTATTTTTAGTTTGGTTTGGGCATATATTAGTAACCTGTATTCCACACAATAAACTGTACGATGTAATTTATTACTCAAGTAAAAATGTAACAACATTTTATTTAGTACAGTGGGTACTTATATACTGGGGAGTATTGTTTTTTGGATATTCATCACAAACAAGTCAGTTAAAACTATTAGCAATTATTATAGGAATTACATTGCTAACATTTGGTGTTCTTTGGACAAAGAAAAGAGCAATTAAACTAATAGCAAAGCAAAAACAATCTTCATCTACAAAAAGAGTAAAACAAGCAATTACATAGTTATGAAAAAAATAGTTATGATACTAAGCTTGTTTATAGGAGTAAAAACGTATACACAAGTAAACTTAGCAGGAAGCGATGGCTTAGATTTATATGTTCAGAAATTTTTAGAAGTTATTCATTCTTATCAAGGTCCACCGTTGCAGGACTTACCTTTAGAGATAGGAAGGAATGCCATGGAAAACATGCAAAAAGATTCCACATTAACCTACGATAAAGTAACCTTTACTAAGGTTTCTTTTAAAGAACAAGATAAACAAGTAAATACAGTAATTGTAAAGCCAAAAAAAACAAAAAAATTATTACCTGTATTACTTTATTTTCATGGAGGTGGATGGGTGTTTAATAGTTTTAAAACGCATAAACGATTAATGCGAGACTTAGCTTTAAAAGCAAATGTAGCAATTGTTTTTGTAGAGTATTCAAGAGCACCAGAGGTTAAATACCCCATAGCAAATGAAGAAGGATATGCGGCAACTTTGTTCATTTCAAAATATGGAAAACAATATGGGTTAGATACAAATAGAATTATTGTTGGTGGAGATAGTGTGGGAGGAAATATGGCAACAGTTGTAGCTATGATGGCAAAACAAAAAGGAACTCCTAAGTTGCTAGGACAACTATTATTGTACCCAGTTACCGATACCAATTTAAATACGAAGTCGTATGAACAATTCTCAAAAGGGCATTATTTAACGAGAGCAACAATGAAATGGTTTTGGAATGTTTACGTACCAGAAAAAAAATTATACTCATTAGCAACAGTAGCTCCGTTAAAAGCAACTTTAGAAGAGCTTAAAAACTTACCTAAAACACTTTTAATAACTGCAGAATATGATGTTTTAAGAGACGAAGGAGAAGCCTATGCAAGAAAATTAAGAATGGCAGGTGTACCAGTAGTTTCAACTAGATATGGGGGAACAATACATGATTTTATTGTACTGAACTCCTTGCGAGAAACAGTAGCATCAAAGGCAGCAGTAGCACAAATAGCTACGTTTTTAAAAAAGAATTTTTCTAAGAAATAGTTTAAATATGAATTTATCATCTATAGAAATACTTGCAGGAAAACTAGAACATATGAGTCTAATAGTACTCGTTTTAATGCTTGTTGAATGGGGAATACTAATTGTAACAAGTTATGTTGAAAAAAATAAAGAAGGAGTCGTAAGTATTGTTTCGTATCTAATACAAAGTATTCCTTACTTCTTATTATCAAAAATATTTATTGTTGGCACTATGTTTTGGTTATATGAAAACAGAATTTTTACTCTAGGTTTTCAATGGTATATATGGATTGTCGCATATTTGTTGTATGATTTTACAGTGTTTTTTATTCATTTTTTAGGACATAAAGTTCGAGTTTTATGGTGTATTCATGGAGTACACCATACGGCTGAAGAAATGAATTTAACCGTGGTTGCTAGAGGATCAATTTTTGATGTGTTTTTCACTCCGTTCAACTTTATATGGCTTCCAATATTAGGTTTTCACCCATTAATGATTTTTGTAATTGAACCCATTGCACGCCTTTATGCAACACTAACACATGTAAATGAAAAAGTTATAGGAAAGCAAAAATGGTTAGATAAACTATTAATAACACCTTCAGTCCATAGAGTACATCATGCAAAAAATCATATTTATTTAGATAGAAATTATGGTGAAACCTTTAGTATTTGGGATCGTTTATTTAAAACGTTTCAAAAAGAATTGGATAATGAAAAAATAGTCTACGGAATCATGCATGAGAAACTTAATAGTGAGAACTTATGGCATGTGCAGTTTTTACTATGGAAAGAATTATGGTTGGATATAAAAAAAGCTCCTACCTTACTAGATAAAGTAAAATACCTTTTTATGCCCCCAGGCTGGAATCACATTGATGGAGGAAAAAAAGCAAAAGAATATAGAGACGAAGCATGGAAATTTAGGATTAAAAAGAACTCATTAAGTACACGCTAAAAATAAAAAAGGATGATAAAGCAATATGAAAATTTTAAAGTAGACTATTATCCAGAACATGAGATGATTGTTTGGAGTATTAAGTCAAAAGGAGTTCCTAATTTTTCACCAGAAATATTATGGGAGTTTAAAGACTTTGCTAAAGATTTAAAAATGATGTTTGCAGACAAGGTGTATCCATTAAAATATATTGTATCGGCATCTACACATAAAGAGGTATATAATTTAGGAGGAGATTTACCCTATTTTTTAAAAAACATCAAATCTGAAAATAAAGAAGCATTATCAGAATACGCTAATTTATGTATAGACGCTATTTACAACATATATAATACTTTTGGGCTGCCCGTACTAAGTATTGCTTTGGTTGAGGGAAATGCTTACGGAGGAGGTTTTGAATGTGTAATGGCACATGATATTATACTATCTCATAAGTCAGCTAAATTTTGTTTACCAGAAAACAAGTTTCATCTTTTTCCAGGTATGGGAGCTTATAGTTTTTTATGTAGAAAACTAAATATAAAAGCAGCTCTTAAAGTGTTATACACAGGAAACATATACAAGGCCGAAGAATTAGAAGAAATGGGTTTGGTAGATTGTGTTTTTAATGAAGAAACGGGAATATCATCGGTTATAAATTATATGGAAAAATCAAACTTTAGCTTTCAATACAATCACTATAAATGTATAAAAAGAGTTTTTCCTTTACAAAAGAAAGAGTTGAAAGACATTACTGCGATGTGGGTAGATGCTTGTTTGAATTTAGAAAGTAAGAGTTTACGTAGAATGGAATTAGTTATAAATGCACAATTAAGAAAGTTAAAGTATGAGTTAAAACCCTAATTTAGGATTTGTAAGTATAATTTTTCCGAAATTCTTTTGGGGTTGTTTTTTCAAATTTTTTAAAAGCAGCTGTAAAATGTGTAGGGTTTTTATATCCAACTATGTCAGCTATTTCATAAATAGGTTTTTGAGTATAAGCTAATAAGTCTTTTGCCTTATTCATTCTTAAATTTTTGGTGTAATTAAAAATAGTTTCACCAAACAATTTCTTAAATTCATTTTTTAAAACATTTTGATTCAATAATACTTTACGAGCAAGTTGCTGAATTGATATTTGCTCATGAATATTGGTTTGGAGTATAGCTTCTACTTTATATATTTTTTTAAGAACTTTTTCATTAGAACTATTTCCTTTCTTAGAATGAATGTTTAGTTGTAAATGTGTTAATTCTAATACTTTTGATTCTAAAAAAAGACGTTTTAACAATCCTTTTTGCGAGTTAGTGAGCATATCATTAACTATTCTTTCCATATTTGAAGTTAGCTGCTGTGTAGTACTTAAGTTAGAAACTTTGTTACTAGAAAAAAGTGCTTGCATTTTATGTTTTTTAATAAATGAATCATGCATCTTAATTTTAACTTCATTTATATGCTTATTTCTGTAAAAAACAATTTTATCATCACCATTATCATGTAATAAATAACTTTCACTTTTTTCGATAATAAGATCATTTTCTAGATTGGAAAAACGAATAATTTTTTCCCCATCTATTAAAACAGAAAGTTCTAAAGTATTAAAACTATTACTATTGTTGCTAGAGATAAAAAGAAAATCTTCTTTGAGTTTAGCGTTAATCAAATTAATTAATAAGCCATCAAAATAATAACTTATTATCGTCCCTTTACCATAAAGAGAATTAATAGTATAGACTGAAGTTTTTATACCACAGTCCATACTTTTTATTTTAAGGCACAGAAATTTTTTTAACTGTGACTTTTTATTGTTGGCAGTAACTATTTCCATAAATACGGGGGATATAGGAAATGGGGAATGAGCCTATACTAAGAAGGAATTAATCTTTAATCCACTTATAAATATTAATAATTAAAAATATACTAGCTATTGCTACCAAAAGAAGCATAAATATCTCAGATATATTATTAGCTTCATGAAGAATAGCTTCAAAGAAATGGTACACATTATATAAACCGGCAATACTCGCCCAAACCAGAGAAGTTATCTTGAACCATTTTTTAGAAAGCTCAATAGTTAGCAAACCAAAAAGTAAGCACATTCCTTCAAATAAAATACGATATAAGTGATGTACAATAGGAGCTTCACCTGTTGCACCCTCCATTACTAAAGTTTCATTGTAGTATATATTGAATAGCCCATATATATGGTGAACTATCCAGCCAATTGCTAAAAATATCCAAAGGATACTAATTTTTGTTCTCATCGGTATGTGGTTTTTATCTTTTAATAATTTATTTTTTTCTGTAGTTTGAGCCGTTTTTTTAGCCTCCTCAGCTAACAGTTTTTTACGGTTTTTATAATCTATAGGATGTTTTGTAAAAGCACTTTTAGTCTTTACTTCAGGTTTAATTTTAAGGTATATAAATAATGCAGTAATTGAGATGGCTATCCATAATAAATCAACTGTAAGAATGTCAAACTGCTTAGCTTTGTAGGTGTTCCAAACCCAGTTGTTAGAAACAACACCATTAACAATAGGAATTAAAAATCCAAGGATAGCGCCTGCTAACAAAGTAGTTTTATTTGTGAAATAATTATCTCGTTTAAATCTAAAAAAGAGGGTTGCTAATAACCAAACAACAAAAAACCAAGTGTATAAAATGCTCATTTTTTGAGTTTGATATGCTTCGGGTAGTAGCTTAACAATCAAGAAAAATAAGGCTGTTACAGGATACAAAGACAAGCAAATAGCAAGATAAATGTGCCCTATTTTCGCAGTATATAAACGTTGTTTTAAGGTCATACTTTTCTTATTACGAGCTTCAATCCAAATTAACACACCAGTTATAATAACAAAGCATGTAATAAGAGCTAAGACAAAATAAATAACTTTTACAGCAATTCCTCCAAAGTCTCCATAATGAAGACGCCCTAAAGAAAGCTGCACATCGTCGGTATATTTACTTTCATTGGGGTTTCTTATTACTGAAGTTTTATTGGTTTCTAAATCATAAATTACCATTCCCGAACTTAAAAAACGTTCTTTATGGTCCAACTCTCCAATAAGAAAGTATTTCATGTTGGTACCTCCATAATTTTTAATTAAAACATAGGTAGGGTTAAAATGAGACCAGCGGTTGGTGTTTTCTTTTACAAATTCATTTACACTAGGAAGCGTTTTGTTAGTTTCAGCAGCCCATTCATAAGTTTTGCGGTCGGGACGTAAATCATTCATTAATTTTGTTTGATCACCACCGTATAAAAAATTAGCAGGAAGTAAAACAAAAAGACTAAGACAAAAATAAGTTGCAGTAACAGCATACATAAACTGAAAGGGAAGTCCAATAATACCTAATGCAGTGTGTGCATCTGTCCACACTCTTTTTAAAGCAATTTTGGGATTGAACTGATAAAAGTTTGAAATTATTTTTTTCCAGTGAACGATGACTCCGGTAACAATAGCAAACAAAAAGAATAAAGAAACAAAACCAGCAAGGTAAATTCCAATAGTAGGTATTTGAGTAAAGAAATGTAGACGATATAAAAACTCTCCTAAGCTATATTTTTCTACATAAGAAGCAGTTTCTCCAGTATGAATATTTATTGCTTGATAATTTTGATACTTAGCCTCATTAGGGATATTTACTGTGTCTTTTGCAGGATAAGTTAATACATATATTTCATCGTTTTTATCTCCTAAATAAAAACGAATATCTCTACTAGTTAAATGATAGTTTTTAGAGAGTTTTTTTAATAAAAAATCATAATCTATATGTTCTCGAGCAATATTTTTTGAGTGCTTACCTTCTTCCCAAGAAGCAATTTCATCTTTAAAAAGGGCAAATGCGCCTGTAAAAAAGATAATATACAAGGCTACACTTATAACAATACCGCTAACTGTATGTGTGTTAAAGAACACATTGTAATTTCTATTACTCATTATATAAACGGATTTTGTTGGTTTCCTAAATAATAAATTACATATAAGATTATTGAAATTATGAGATATATAACCCAAGCTTTCCATCCATTTTTAAATAGGTAAGGAACAATTAGTAAAGCACCCCAAACAATAAAAATGGTGTAGATAGATGTGATTAGTATTCCTTTTGGGTTTGGTAGCCATAAAACTAAGCACATATGTAGTAAGGCACTTATTATGTATCCACCAATGAGACCTGCAGATATTTTTGCAAATTGTTGCCAAGGGGATTGGTTTAAATATTTGGAATTAGCAGGCATATTAAAAAATGAGTTCTATTAAAAAAGTTAACATAAATAAAGCAGTTAGAAAAGAGTAGTTTATCACTCTTAATGGAGTGATGAGTACGATAAGGCTTAAAAACAAAGAGGCAGCTACAATCCATGTAATAATTCCAGCAGAAAGACCAAAAAAGGTTATTGATAAGAGCAAACTTATCAATAATGTAATTGTTCCAATTATCTTGGTATTACGTTTATTATTATGAAACCATTTTTGTAAGCGGGTGTTCTTAATTAACAATGCTTTTTCAGAAGTGCTGTATAAGGCATAACATCCGATGAAAATAAGGAAAAGAGTAACTGTTTTCATAGTAGTTCAATGAAATAACAAAACCCTGAACATAAAAGTTCAGAGTTTTGTGTTTGCAACATTTAATAATTCAAATAGATATTCATATTTAAAACTTATAACTTATAGTTCCAAGGAAGGCTCTTGGATTTTGAGGAGTAATAGTACTCCATCCTGTATAATATTCTTCGTTTGCTAAATTATTTCCTTTTACACTAATTCTAAATTTATCAACTTCATAATAAATTGAGGCATTAAAAATAGTATAGGCAGGCAGGTAAAAATCACCTGCAGCAGGATAACCTACCATAGTATTATATTTACTTGCACCGTTTAACCCAAAACCTAATCCTACATTTTTAATAGCTCCTTCTTGGAATTTATAATCAGCCCAAAAATTATAAGAAGTTTCAGGGCCTGCTTCAGCTAAACGTTTATCAACTAAATCAGGTCTAGATTTTGATTTTGTTACTTTAGCATCATTATAGCTAATACCACCACGTAAGTTTAATCCGTCAACAGGGTTAGCATTCATTTCTAGCTCAAAACCTTTACTTCTTACTGTACCATCTTGTAGATTAGTATCAAGCATTACTTTATCTTTTACAGTAATATCGTAATAACTCAAAGTAGTTTCCAGTTTATTATTAAATAAATTTGTTTTTATACCAAATTCTAATTGGTTTGCTTGTTCTAAATCATAAGATTGTAACTTAGAATCTCCGTCAGGGTTGGCGATATCAACAGGAACTCTTTCTGGATTAACATAAGAAAAACCATTTTGATAATTAGCAAAAACAGATAGTTGATCTAAAATTGGTTGGTAAACAATTCCGAATTTAGGAGAAAAAGTAGACTTAGTATATTCTTTTTCATCGTCACTTGGGTCGTTTGCATCACCTTTATAATTAAATCTATCATAACGAACCCCTGCCATTACCGATAGTTCTGGTAAAATGTTTATAACATCAGAAATATAACCGCTAAGAATATTTTGATTGATATCAGAATTAGCTCTTGAAGAGTTGGCTAAAACAGTATCAATATTTGCTCTTGTAGTTGGTAAATTAGGAAAACCAAAAGCAGGTGGTACAGGAATTAATTGCCCTTGAGGGTTTACAACATTAATCCCTTTTGGATCTGTACTATTGTCTAAAACTTGAGAGTCTAAATAATCGACACCAATAACTAACCTGTTTCTTAAAGAACCTAATTTAAAATCACCAGTAAAGTTTTGTTGTAATGTAAGTGTATTTGTTTCTGCATCTGATTTTATAGCATACGTTCCAAACAAATCATTTTGAACATTGTACAAATATGTATAGTATCCTTTAGATTTAGCATTACCGCCAGCTATAATTGTTTGAGAAGACCAATTGTCAGTAATTTTATAAGCTATTTCCCCTCTGTAGTTTTGCGTTGGATTTTTAATAGAGATATCATTATTTGTAAATGATTTATTTCTATCGTAGTTTAATTCTTCTAAATTTTTATAGGTAAGCGGGGCTGACCTGTTTAAAAATAAGAAAGCTTGATTTGTTTGATCTGTTGAAGAAAGTTCATAATTAAAGTTTAAAGTTAACCTATTATTTACTTTGTAAGAAACAGATGGGGCTAAAAATAATGCTTTTCTAAACCCAGCATCTTGAAAGCTATCTTGTGTTTGATATCCAGCGTTTAATCGTAATGAAATGTTTTCATTATCTTCTAAGTTTGTGTTAAGATCTACTGTTAGTTTTTTAAACCCGAAAGAACCTCCACCAACGGTAATATTTCCTCCTGTTCCTTTGTATGGTTTTTTAGTGACAATATTAATTAAACCACCGTAAGATGTTACAGTACTCCCGTATAAGGTAGCAGAAGGCCCCTTTACAACTTCAATTCTTTCAACATTGTCTGGGTTTATAAACCCATTTGTAATTCCAGGAACACCGTTTACTAATTGTGGTTGAACAGAAAAACCGCGGATAGAGTAAAAACCTGCTCCATCACCACCTCTACCAGTAGATGACCATAATTTTTCAACACCTGTTGTATTTTTTAAAGCTTCTTCAAAACTAGTAACAGACTGTGATACTAGTAGTTGATTGGTAACTGTACTATATACCTGAGCATTTTCAATATTTTTCAAAGGTAATTTAGCTACATAAGCTGTTTTCTTTCTTGAGAATTTATTTTTTCTATGAGTGTCAATAGTAACTTCATTAAGTATCTCGTTACCCTCATATAAGGTAATTACTAAGTTTTTTGTACCACTATTAGTACTTATGTTTTTCGTTTTAAAGCCAACATAAGACACTATTAATGTTGTTTCTCCCTTTGTATTAGATAATGTAAAGTTACCATCAATGTCAGTTTGTACTCCATTTTTTGTCCCTTTAACAATAATATTAACCCCTACCAAAGGTTCATTGTTGTTGTCTAGTACAGTACCACTAATATTTCTCTCTTGTGCTACTGTGTTTACCATTACTAAAAATAATAGAATGGTAGTTAATAAGCCCTTCATTTTTTTCTTATTTAGATTTAATAAATATAATTAAGCAAATGTATTTTAAGAAAAATTAACACCAAAATTTATTTAGAATTATTTTAAATAAATTTTAACACTAGTTTTTTATACAATAAGTCGCACAATGCCAAATAATGTTATAGTTAACATTGTTGTACGTACCAGGTGTCTTTTCTTCATGTGTAGCTTCTACGGTATAAGTAGTCTTTTTAGGTAGTTTAAATGTTACTAATCCTTTTTCATTGGTTTTTTCTTTTACCGACCATTTTCCTTGAGTGAATAAAGTAACTTCTCCTTCTTTAAGGGCAGTGCCTTTGTATAATACTTTTAAGGTAACTTCATCAGCATTTGTATGGTGTTTTGGAGTAACGTCGATAATTTCAATTCCTTCTGGGTTTGTACTTTTTAATTCTGTTATTGATGTACCTACGACAACTCTAGCTTTAGCATGATATTCGGGTTTAAAGGTTGTGTAATCGTATTTTGTAAAATCAAACACTTTTATATTTTTATTGTCAAGTGCAATGGTATATGTTCCTTTTTGTTTAGGAACGAAAGAGGTACTATAATAATCGTCTTTAGCTATTGTTTGTAAAGTTGTTTTAGTTCCATCAGGAGCGATTAACCAAATAGTAAAGTTTTTTACATTGTTATAGTTTTCTCCGCCTACTTTTTCAATTACACCTTCCGAAAACTCTCCAAAACGAACTTTTACTTCGTGTTCGTTGTTTAATGTTCCTTTAGAGCTAGTTTCAATCCAAATATAATGAGCAAAAGAATTGCTAAATACAGCTAAGAATAATAAAGTAAGAATTGATTTTTTCATTTTTTAATAATTTATAAAAACCACCTAAATTTTAGGTGGTTTTTGGGTTGTTAGAATAAGTTATAGGTAAGAGAAATCCTACCATTGATTCCTGGTTCAGATTGCCAATAAAGAAATTTATCGTTTTTGGTGCCAGAATATAAATGTTTATTTAAAATATTATTAATATTTAAAGCAATACGAAGTTTATTATTTTTCCAATGCACTCCACCATCCATTCTAAAATAGTCAGGAAGTTCTGCCTTATTATTGGCCCCTATTGTCCATGAAGTTCTATCTACTAAGTATTGATATCCTAAAGAAATTCCAAAGCCTTTTAAGGCAGAATTTTGATTAAAATTATAGTTTAACCAACCATTGGTAATATGTTTAGCGTGTCCTGCAATTCGAGTTCCTACTGCGTTTGATATGTTTGATTTTGCGATTTTCACATCTGTGTTAGCGTAATTTAATAATAAGTCTAATTCACTTGTAATGTGCGCTTGCATATCAAACTCAAAACCTTTTGATTCAACCTCACCAAGTAAAATACTAAACTGACGAGTAGGGTCGGTAGGATCGCTAGTAGTAATGTTATTCTTATTAATAATGTAAGTACTTAAAGAGGCGTTTATTTTTCCATTTAACCAATTGGTTTTTAAACCAGCTTCGTAAATAGTTCCTTCAATAGGGTCAAATCTGTTTCCTGTATTATCTATGGCATCATTTGCTAAGAATGATTGATCATATAAACCGTACGCAGTAATTTGTGGAGTTATATCAGCACTCAAACCAATTCTAGGAGTAAACTTTTTAGTTGTAATATCTCCTTTAGGAGTTAACTGAGTGTATCTACCCGCTAATGTTAAACGTATTTTATTCTCTAAAAATCCTATTTCGTCTTGAGCATATATAGAGTTTATTTTTGTTCCATAAGAGTAAGAAGGTGTACGGTCTTTTAAAGGTGTACTTCTATCAAATACAGGAAAAATACGATCTCCGTAAGTTGGATTGTATATATTAAAAGGGGTTGTAGGAGTGTCTACTGCACCACCTTGATAAAAATCAGCAAAATACTCTTTATCCGTATAATCAAACCCTCCCATAACTTTATGGGTTACTGCTCCGGTATTAAACTTTCCGTTAGCATATAATTGAAAATATTCACTTTCAGAAATAGCATCCCAAACACTTATAGTTCTAATAACATCACCATTATCTTGTACACCACTTTTCGTATCTATCCATGCAGAAGCGCCTTGTTGAGTATACAACATTGTAACATATTTTGCTTCTACAGACCAGTTATTATTAAAGCGATGTGTTACTTGGTTTAATAAACTAACTTCTTTAATATCAGTATCAGGAAAATTACTGTCAACCATAGAAAAGTTCTTAGGAAGACTCCCAAATCCTTTATCTAAAGGAGCAAAAATGTAAGCAGCTCCTAAAAGAGTGTTTAGTTTTTGAAAAGAAAACTCAGTTAAGAAGTCTGTTTTATCACTTATTTTATATGATAATGAAGGAGCAACACCAATACGTTCACTATCCTCAAACTTTCTATGACTTCCAGTGTTTTGATATAAAACGTTCAAACGAGCTAGTAAACGCTTATCACTTGTTAAAGATCCACCAAAATCTGCCGCAGCTCGATATGTATCAAAACTGCCTGCCATTAAGTTTATAGACCCTATTTTTTCTTCGGTAGGTTTTTTTGTAACCACATTATAAAAACCACCAGGTTCACCCGCAGCCATCATAAAGCCTGAAGGTCCCTTGACAAATTCTATACGATCTATCATAAAAGTATCTTCAGACAAAGGCCCCCAAGAGTCTTGAATATTTACACCATTCCTAAAAGCTGGTAATCTAAACCCACGCATGTTAATACGTGCGAAATTCCCCCAATGTTCTATGTTACTAACCCCGCTTACATTCCTAAAAGCTCCTTCGAGCATATTTGTAACAAGTTGATCTTGTAAAACCTCTGAGCCAACTACCTGAATGTTTTGAGGTAGTTGTTTAATAGGTGTTTGTAAGCGTAAAGAATTAGAGACCTTCTTCTTAGCGTATCTGTTTTTTACTCCATTAATGGTGATTTCGTCTAACTCATCGATAGCTTCTTTAAGAAGAATCCTACCAAGATTTTTAGATTCATTATTTTTAAGTCTTACTGTAATTGATTTTTTCTCAAAACCAACCATTGATAAATTAATTACATACTTACCTTT
This sequence comes from Tenacibaculum sp. SSH1-16, assembly GCF_040104435.1. Lineage (NCBI taxonomy): Bacteria > Pseudomonadati > Bacteroidota > Flavobacteriia > Flavobacteriales > Flavobacteriaceae > Tenacibaculum > Tenacibaculum sp. SSH1-16. Next base: position 393,997 of record NZ_JBECOV010000002.1, on the reverse strand, counting down.
TTTTAAGTTTTTAAACTCAAACTCTCCTTTTTCATTACTAATAATTCCATGATTTGTAGAACTTAAAGTTATATTCACAGAAGAGAGGAAGTTATTGTTTTCTGATACAATAAAACCCTTAATAGAGCTGTTTTGAGCGACTATTGATGTTGTAATAAATAAAAACAATACCAACAATATGGGTATGATTTTTTTCATTTTTTATTATTATTTAGATTTAATAAAGTTATTTTATGAGGCAAAAGTATTTTAACAAAACTTAATGTCAAAACTTATTTAGATTAATTTTAAATAAAAAAATCTAAAATTTTGAAATTTAATGAGATATCAACATCTTTTTAATTTTGGTATATTTGTAAAACACAACTAAAAACCTATTTAAAATGCATTGGAAAGACCTTTTAGCGCATTTAAAGTTCATGATAAAAAGGAACCCGGAATAGCTATTGTTGTTTGGTTTTGAAGTTTAGCTACTATTAATATAAATGATAGGCTAAATAAAGAAAGAGAGTTAATTATATAATTAACAAATTGTTGAATAATCAAATTAATTAAAGATGCCTTTTTATCATAAATTAGGAAAAATTCCACATAAGCGACATATCCAGTTTCGTAAAGAAGACGGAAGTTTATATTACGAACAATTATTTGGTACAATTGGTTTTGACGGAATGTCAACCAATAGTTATCATGAATATAGACCAACAATGGTTAAAGAAATTCGTAAGCAATACTCTATTGCTCCGAAAGTAGCAAAAGAAAATAATATCCAATCGTATCGTTTTAGAGGTTTTCAAGTTCCGCAAGAAAATGATTACTTACAAAGTAGAAAAGTAGTACTTACCAATTCTGACTGTAACATCATCTTATCGGCTCCAAAAGAATCTACTAAAGACTATTTTTATAAAAATACGGATGCAGATGAGGTAATTTTTATTCACAAAGGAACAGGTAAATTACGTACAATGCTTGGGAACTTAGATTTCAAGTATGGAGACTATTTAGTAATTCCTCGCGGAGTTATTTATAAATTGGATTTTGATACAGAAGACAACAGGTTGTTTATTGTAGAATCTTATCGTCCAGTATACACTCCAAAAAGATACCGTAACTGGTTTGGTCAATTATTAGAACACTCGCCATTTTGTGAGCGTGATATTCGCAGGCCAGAAGAACTAGAAACACATAACGAAAAAGGAGACTTTGTTATCAATGTAAAAAAACAAAACGAAATTATTGAAATGGTATACGCAACACATCCTTTTGATGTTGTTGGGTATGATGGATATAACTATCCTTATGCTTTTTCAATTCATGATTTTGAACCAATAACAGGGCGTATACACCAACCGCCTCCAGTACACCAAACATTTGAAACAGATGCATTTGTAATCTGTAGTTTTGTGCCTCGTTTATACGATTATCATCCAGAAGCTATTCCAGCACCATACAATCATAGTAATATTGATTCTGACGAAGTATTATACTATGTAGATGGAGATTTTATGAGTAGAAATGATATAGATGCTGGTCATATTTCGTTGCATCCAGCGGGTATTCCTCACGGGCCACATCCAGGAGCTACAGAAAGAAGTATCGGAGAAAAAGTAACTGAAGAACTAGCAGTAATGGTAGATACCTTTAAACCTTTAAAAGTAACTGAAGAAGCTATGAAAATAGCAGATGAAGATTATTATAAATCTTGGCTAGAGTAATTCAGTATATTAATGAGACAATTTGAAAATGTGTCAATTCAATTTTCAAATTAACTAATTATCAAATTTTCAAAATAGAGAAAAATGTCAAAAGAAATAAAATCAGTAAACTACGGTTTAGAAAAAATATTTGAAGGAGCGCAAGACTTCTTACCACTTTTAGGAACAGATTATGTAGAGTTTTATGTTGGTAATGCAAAGCAAGCAGCACACTTTTATAAGACGGCTTTTGGTTTTCAATCATATGCTTATAAAGGGTTAGAAACAGGGTCTACAGAAGAAGTAAGTTATGTTATTAAGCAAGACAAAATTAAGCTGGTTTTAACAACACCATTAAATAGTAAATCTCCAATTAATGATCATATTGTAAAACATGGTGATGGAGTTAAAGTGGTAGCGCTTTGGGTAGAAGATGCAAGAAAAGCATACGAAGAAACAACTTCACGTGGTGCAAAATCGTACATGGAGCCTACTGTAGAAAAAGATGAGCACGGAGAAGTTGTAAGAGCAGGGATTTATACGTATGGAGAAACAGTTCATATGTTTGTTGAGCGTAAAAACTATAACGGAACATTTTTACCAGGTTTCCAAAAATGGGAATCAGATTATAATCCACCAGCAGCAGGATTAAAATATATAGACCACATGGTAGGTAATGTTGGTTGGAATCAAATGGATGTTTGGGTAAAATGGTATGAAGATGTAATGGGGTTTGAAAACTTTTTATCATTTGATGATAAGCAAATTCATACAGAATATTCAGCGTTAATGAGTAAAGTAATGTCTAACGGAAATGGAAGAATTAAATTTCCAATAAATGAACCAGCTGAAGGAAAAAAACGTTCTCAAATTGAAGAGTATTTAGATTTTTATGAAGGAGCAGGAGTACAACACATTGCGGTTGCTACTGATGATATTATAAAAACAGTAAGCCAATTAAGGTCTCAAGGAGTAGAGTTCTTATCAACACCACCAGAAGAATATTATAAAGCAGTTCCAGGAAGATTAGAAGAATTTAGTCACGAGCTAAGAGAAGATATTGAAAAGCTAAAATCTTTAGGAATTATGATTGATGCTGATGAAGAAGGATATTTATTACAAATTTTCACAAAACCAGTAGAAGATCGTCCAACTTTATTCTTTGAAATTATTCAAAGAATGGGAGCCCGTGGTTTTGGAGCTGGAAACTTTAAAGCATTGTTCGAATCAATTGAAAGAGAACAACAATTAAGAGGAACTTTATAGACTAAGATAGATAATAGAAAAAAGAGAAAAGAAAATAGATAGTTAGACTGTCTGTTTTCTCTTTTCTCTTTTCTTTTTTCTCAAAAAAACAAGAAAATGAGTAAAGAAGAAATATTAAAGGCAATAGAAGAAAAATACGATAAGTTAGGAGTTCCTGTAGAAGCAATGCTAGAAGGACTGCTATGGAGTGAGCCAATAACTTATTGGGATTACATACAAACAGATGCACTTTTAGGATTGCAAATTCCTAGAACTACGTTACCAGATGAAATGGTTTTTATCATGTATCATCAAGTAAATGAACTGTTGTTTAAAATGATTTTGTGGGAAATTGACCAAGTAGCAAAAGCAGAAGAAATTACACCAGATAAATTCTCAAAGCATTTAATGCGCATAAGTCGTTATTTTGATATGTTATGTAGTTCTTTTACAGTTATGGGTGATGGAATGGATGTAGACCAATACTTAAAATTCAGAAACACATTAACACCAGCAAGTGGTTTTCAAAGTGCACAATATCGTAAGATTGAATTTGCGTCTACCGATCTTATTAATTTGATAGATGCTCGTTATCGAGATACAATTGATAGAAATTCATCATTTAAAAATGCCTATGATCACTTATATTGGCAAGCAGCAGGTAAAAATTATACAACGGGTCAAAAAACAACATTATTAAATTTGTTTGAGAAAAAGTATATGGGTGAATTTATAGATTTTATGGAAGATTATAATGACTGTAACCTTTCAAAAAAATTCAAACAATTACCTGAAGAAGTTCAAGCAAATGAAGAACTAATAAAAGCAATGCGTCACTACGATTATACAGTAAATGTAAAATGGGTAATGGCTCATTACAATGCAGCAGGAAAATATTTAGGAGGAACTGATGGGGATTTGGAAGCCACAGGAGGAAGTAATTGGAGAAAGTATTTACATCCAAAGTACCAAAGAAGAATTTTCTTTCCATACTTATGGAGCGAAGAAGAATTAAAAAATTGGGGAACTTTTTAAATTCTAGTAACAAGAAGATAAAAGAAGCATAATGTTCTGTTAAACAGTTTTTTTAATTTTTGGAATGGTAATTGTCTATCAATTTTCATAAGTTTGAACATTATGAGAAAAAGAATATTGTTTTTTACATTTTTAATCGTTGCACAAAGTTTTTTTGCACAAAGTCAACCAAAAGCATACAAAAGTGGAGAGTGGCTTCGGTTTGATATGAGTTATAGTGGTTTTTTAAAAGCAGGAACAGCTGTTTTACAACTAAAAGAGAAGAACCTAAATAACCAAAAAGTACTACATGCTATAGGAACAGGTAAAACAACTGGTGTTATTAGTTGGTTCTTTAAAGTTGATGATAGATATGAAAGTTACTTTGGAATTGACAAAGTTGAGCCCTACTTATTCAAAAGAAAAATAGATGAGGGCGGACATAAAAAAAATCGACATATAACCTTTAATCACAAGAAAAAAACAGCGTACGTACAGGATTTCCGTAAACAAAAAGATACGTTAATTTCTATTAAGTCTCCTCAAGATATGATTTCTACGTTCTATTTTTTAAGAAGTCAGAACACAAAAAAATTAAGAAAAGGAGATGAAATTAAGCTTGATATGTTTTTTGATAATAAAAGCTACCCTTTTAAATTGCGTTTTTTAGGCTATGAAACATTAAAAACAAAATTTGGTAAAGTAAAAACACAAAAATTTAGACCATTAGTACAAGCAGGTAGAGTTTTTAAAGCTAAAGAAAGTGTTACCATTTGGATTTCAGCAGATGATAATAAAATTCCAATAAAAATGAAAGCCTCTTTAGCCGTAGGTTCTTTACGTGCAGAATTAGATGCTTATAAAGGATTAGCAAATCCTTTTGAAATAATAGTTGATTGAAAAAAAATATATAAGCTGTTTAAGAATTGTTAAAGTGAGAGAAAAAATACTATTTATTTGTACTTTTGCGCATAAACCCAAATTTAAAGCAGCTTTTTTTGAAAAAAATCATTTTTACATTTATTCTTTTATGTCTGTTCTTTTCGTGTAAAAAAGAAAAGAAAGTAGTCGTGCAAGAGCCCGTTAAAATAGAAAAACCTAAACCTGTTATAGCTTACGGGTTTAATTTAGATAACTATAAGGTTATTAACGATACTATAAATAATGGAGAAAGCTTTGGTGTTATTATGGATAGACATCACGTAATGTACCCTAAAATTAATGAGATAGCTACTAAAATTAAAGATACTTTTGATGTAAGGAGAATACGATCTGGAAAGGCGTACACAATTTTAGCTTCAAAAGATAGTTTAGATCAGGCTCAAGTTTTTATTTACAAACATAATAAAGTAGAAGCTACAGTTATAGATTTTAAAGACTCAATAATCTCTGCATATAAACATAGAAAAAAGATAAAAACGGTAGAAAAAGAAATAGCTGGTGAAATTTACTCTAATTTATCTGTAACAATGGATAGCCTACAATTAAAGCCAACGCTAACAAATACTGTAGCAGATATTTATGCTTGGACTTTGGATTTTTATCGTTTGCAAAAAGGAGATACATTTAAATTGATATATGAAGAAAAATTTATAAATGACACTACCTTTGTTGGCTATGGTAAAGTCAAAGCAGCTATTTTTAAACATAACGGAGAAGATTTGTATGCTTACAGATATGTAGCCGATTCAATAAAAAAAATTCCAGAGTATTACGATCAGGAAGGAAATATGTTACGAAGAGCATTTTTAAAATCACCAATTAAATTCCAATATCGAATTTCTTCAAGATACAATTTAAGAAGACGAATTAAGTTATATGGTAATAGAGTAAGACCACATAAAGGAACTGATTTCGCAGCTAGGTATGGAACTCCAATTATGACTACAGCAAGTGGTACTGTTGTAGAATCAGCAAGAAGAGGAGGAAATGGTAATTATGTGAAAGTAAAACATAATAGTACCTATACAACACAATACTTACACATGAAAAGACGTAATGTTAGAGTAGGAGACTATGTGAAGCAAGGAGATATTATTGGTTGGGTTGGTATGACAGGGAATACAAGTGGTCCGCATGTTTGTTATCGTTTTTGGAAAAATGGACGTCAAGTAGATCCATTCCGTGAAAAATTACCTTCAGCAGAACCTTTAGACCCCAAAATAAAACCAACGTATTTAGAGTATATAAAACCATTAAAAAGACAATTAGACAGTATAAAATTACCACAACCAGAACCGCTTTCATTTAAAGAAAAAGAAATTTTAGCTACACATTAATTATGCCATTACAGAATATAAACCCTACAGAAACTAAAGCTTGGGAGAGGTTAACAAAACATTTTAATGAGGCGAAAAGTTATGAGTTAAAGGAACTGTTTCGTAAAAATAAAAACAGAAAAGATGAATTTTCTATTTTGTTAGATGAATTAAGTGTTGATTATTCTAAAAACAGAATAACTCAAGAAACAATCGATTTATTAATCTCTTTAGCAGAAGAAGTAGAGTTAAAAGAAGCTATAGAAAAATATTTTTCAGGAGATAAAATTAATGCTACAGAAAATAGAGCAGTATTGCATACAGCTTTAAGAAGTAGTTCAGATACTCCTATTCTTGTAGAAGGAAAAGATGTAAAGCCTAAAATAAATACAGCTTTACGAAAAATGAAAGCTTTTAGTAATAAAGTTATTTCAGGAAAATGGAAAGGCTATACAGGGAAGTCAATAACAGATGTTGTTAATATAGGTATTGGAGGGTCTGACTTAGGTCCAAAAATGGTTACAGAAGCATTACAGTTTTACAAGAATAAACTGAACACTCATTTCGTGTCAAACATTGATGGAGACCATGTCTCAGAAATTCTTAAAAAAATAAACCCAGAAACAACACTTTTTATCGTAGTTTCTAAAAGCTTTACAACACAGGAAACAATTAATAATGCTAATACAATAAGAGATTGGTTTTTAAAGTCAGCAACTGTTTTTGATGTTTCTAAACATTTCGTTGCAGTCTCTTGTAATACTAGAGCAGTCGATAACTTTGGAATTGATAGAAAAAATATATTTCCAATGTGGGATTGGGTTGGTGGTCGATTTTCTCTTTGGTCAACCGTAGGTTTATCAATTTCTCTGTCTATAGGGTTTGAAAATTTTAAAGAATTATTAAAAGGAGCCGAAAAAATGGATGACCATTTTAAAACTGCTGACTTTAATAAAAATATACCAGTTGTCTTAGCTCTTTTAAGTATTTGGTATAATAATTTCTTCAATTCTGAAACCGAAATAGTATTGCCTTATAGTGAATATTTAGAAAAGCTTCCACCATATTTACAACAAGCGGTGATGGAAAGTAATGGTAAAGATGTTGATAGAAACGGAAATAAAGTTGATTATCAAACAGGAACAATTGTTTGGGGAGGAACAGGTGTAAATTCTCAACATGCCTTTATGCAATTATTACATCATGGAACTAAGTTAATACCTGTTGACTTTATAGGGTTTAAAGAACCGTTACATAATCTAGAGGATCATCATGAAAAATTGCTCGCAAATTATTTTGCGCAACAAGAAGCTTTAGCTTTTGGAAGAACAAAAGAAGAGGCTCATTTAGATTTAAAAATTAATAATCAATTAAGTCAAATAAATAAGCTCTTACCATATAAGGTATTTAAAGGTAACCATCCTAGTAATTCAATAGTTTTAAAAAAACTAACACCTTATTCTTTAGGGATGCTCTTAGCTACATATGAACACAAAATTTTTACTCAGGGAGTTATATGGAATATATTTTCATACGATCAATTTGGTGTAGAACTAGGAAAAGAACTAGCTCAAAAAAAACTTACAAACGATTAAACTCTAATCAATCGTATCTCTTTTACATTTTTTAACTTATATGTAGATTTTATTAACAATGCCGGGGGGGGTAAAATGCTGTAATTAAATGTTTTAAATCATTTTTTGTATATTGTGGTGTCTTAAATTCTTGTTAAAACTTAACATTAAGTTAATATTAGCACTAATGAAAAGCAGGATATTTGCACCTGCATTTAATAACAATTAGATTAAAAAATGAAAACATTTAAAAATGTATTACTTGTAGCTTTGTTCTTTGTAACAGCTACGGTTTTAGGTCAAACAAAAATTACTGGTACAGTAGTTGACGAAATGGGGGAACCATTACCAGGAGCTAACGTTGTAGTAAAAGGGACTACTAACGGATCAGCGACTGACTTTGATGGAAAATTTATACTAAACGCTAGTTCTAATTCAGGGGCAGTAGTAGTATCGTTTGTTGGATATACCAACAAAGAAGTGTCTTTTTCTGGGGCTTCTGATTTGGGAACAATTGCTTTAGAACCATCTAATGTACTAGGAGAGGTTATTATCACAGGAGTTATTGATATTGCTAAAGATAGAAGCACACCAGTTGCTGTGTCTACTATTAAAGCAGAAGAAATTCAAGAAAAATTAGGATCTAAGGAGTTTCCTGAAATTTTAAACACTACACCTTCTGTTTATGCAACAAAGCAAGGTGGAGGTTTTGGTGATTCAAGAATCAATATTCGTGGTTTCGATCAAAGAAACACAGCTGTTATGATTAATGGTATGCCTGTTAACGATATGGAAAACGGATGGGTGTATTGGTCTAACTGGGCAGGTTTATCAGATGTAACTTCTGCAATGCAAGTACAAAGAGGTTTGGGTTCTTCTAAATTAGCTATTTCTTCTGTTGGTGGTACTATAAACGTATTAACTAGTTCTGCTGATAAGAAAGAGGGAGGTAGAGTTTATGCTAGTGTAGGTAATGATAATTATTTAAAAACAACTGTCTCTTACAATACAGGTTTATTAGAAAACGGTATGTCAGTTTCAGCTTTATTTGGTAGAACAAATGGAGACGGTTATGTTAATGGTACTGAATTCGAAGGATATAGTTATTATTTGGCATTTGGATACAGACCAAATGATAATCATAATTTACAATTAACAATTACAGGTGCACCACAAAGACATAACCAAAGAGGTTTTGCACCAAGTATAGCTACTTATATTCAATATGGTAGTAATGGAGAACCAAACAGAAGATACAATTCTGATTGGGGGTATAGAAAAGGGAAAGAAGATACTTTTAGCGGAAACTTCTATCACAAACCAGTAGCATCATTAAACTGGGACTGGAACATAAATGATAACTCTAAGTTATCTACGGTTTTATATGCATCTCTAGGACGTGGAGGATCAGTTGGTTCGTTAGGACGTATTAATGGAGGTCAGTCTTATTCAGATGATCTTAAAGATGAAAATGGATTAATTCGTTTTGATGATATTGTAGCTTGGAACTCTGGACAATCAGTTCCTGATTTTGGAGCAGATAGAGAAGCGTATACTGGAAACGTAGGGGGACCTGCTTCAATACAAGGTCAGTTTATTAATGGTAACCAAAGTTACTCTCCCCACAGAAGTTTAATCTCAGGGTACGATAGCAACTGGAGATATAGTGCTGAGAATGGAATTACACAAAGATCTTCAATGAATTCACACAACTGGTTTGGAATTATTTCTAACTTTAATACAGAATTAAACGAGAACTTAACGCTTGATTTTGGAGTTGATTTGAGAACTTATAAAGGAATTCACTATAGAAGATTAGTTGATTTAATGGGAGCTGATGCTTATATCGATAATGATAATATTAATAATTTAGGTAACGTAGTAACAAAAACGTATGAACCTTCTATCTCTAATATTTTAAATGTGTTTTCTAATATAGATGATGAAGTAAAAGTAGATTATTACAATGATGGTAAAGTAAACTGGATGGGTGGATTTACTCAGTTAGAGTATAAGAATGATGATATTTCTGCATTTATTCAGGCAGCTGTTTCTCGTCAAGGATTCAAAAGAATTGATTATTTTAACTATTTAGATTCTGACCCAGAGCAAGAATCTGATTGGCAAAATTTATGGGGTGGAAATGTGAAAGGTGGTCTTAACTGGAATATTAATGAAGAGCATAACATATTTGGTAATGCTGGTTTCTATTCTAAGCAACCGTTATTTGATGCTGTATTCCCTAACTACAATGATAATAACGTTAACGAAGGATTAACCAATGAGAAAATTTTAGGATTAGAAATTGGCTATGGTTTCCGTCATGAAAATTATAGTGTTAACTTAAACTTATATAGAACATCTTGGAAAGATAGATTCTTAAGAGCATCTGCTACATTTAATAGAGGTCAAGCGAATGAAGTAAGAGGTACTGCTAACTTAGAAGGCGTTGAACAAGTTCACCAAGGTGTTGAGTTGGATGCTACTGCAAAATTTGGAAATTTAACAGTAAGCTTAATGGGGTCTATAGCTAATTATGAATATGGTGCGGATGTAACTGCTACGTATTTTGATGAATCAAACAACCCTGTTTTAGTTAATGGTCAAGAGCAAACACAAACTTTATACTTAGATGGTAAAAAAGTCGGTGATGCACCTCAAACTACTTTCAGATTAGGATTTGATTATAAAGTTACAGAAGGTTTAAGATTTGATATTAGTAGCTTTTATGTAGGAAGTTTATATGGTGGAGGAATTGATCCAGAATCTTTCGGAGCAAGCTCAACTGATTCACCATCAGATATTTTAGAGGCTAAAAATAGAAAAACTATTCAGTTACCAGGTTATGCATTAATAGATACTGGATTATCGTATAAGTATAGTTTTAAAAATAATAGCTCTATTGGATTAAGATTAAATGTTAGTAACTTAACTGACGAATTATACATGTCAGAATCTGATACGAATATCGAAGCTAAGCCTGGAGATGATACTTATAGAGGAATCAATACAAGTAACAGAGTATACTTCGGATTAGGAAGAACTTGGAATATAGGTGTAAACTATACATTCTAATTACTAAATCTACACAAAACTCAAAAACCACCTTACACGAGGTGGTTTTTTTATGCAGAAAATTCAGTACTTTTACAAGTACAAAAAATTAACAAATCATGATGAAAAATTTGCACTCTTATTGGGCATATATTGTATTAGCAGTTTTAATATTTACGGTAGTAAATGCTATTATAGGCTTAGTACAAAAAAAAGAATTTACCCATAAAGAGTTCCGTTTAGGTTTATTTACTCTAATCACTACTCATATTCAATTATTAATAGGCTTAGGATGGTATTTTATGTCTCCTTGGTATCAAGCTTTAAAAGCTAATGGAGGAGAGGTGATGAAAGAGCCAGCAGCAAGATTATTGGCAATTGAACATCCATTAACTATGATTATTGCTATAGTGTTAATTACGATAGGATGGTCTAAACATAAAAAACAAGTAAAAAGCGAAGCCAAGTTTAAAACCTTTGCTATCTTTTACGGATTGGCGTTGTTATTAATTCTCTCAAGAATTCCTTGGAATAATTGGTTTTAAGATAAAATTATAGTCCCGCTTCCGCGGGATTTTCTATTTTTGCGCATCAGTAAAGTTTTAATAATGAAATCGGTATGATTTGATAACGATTTTATCTATTATATTAATAGAACTAAGCAAACAAAAAAATAACTATATAAAATGAAGGTTTTAAGTTATATACTCTCATCAATCTTTGCATTGGTGTTTTTTTCTTTATTATTAATTTTTCACCCATTACAATGGTTAGGGTTAAAACTCTTTGGTCAAGAAGGACACCAAAATGTAGTAAATATTATGAATTGGTTCCTAATAAAATCTTTATTGATTTTAGGAATTCGAGTTGAGTTTGAAAACAAACACAAGTTGCCAAAAAACACAACGTTGATTTTTGTAGCAAATCATCAAAGTACATTTGATATTCCGCCAATAATTTGGTACCTTAGAAAACATTACCCAAAATTTGTATCAAAAAAAGAGCTAGGGAAAGGAATTCCCAGTATCTCTTTCAATTTAAAATATGGAGGAGCTGCTTTAATTGACAGGAAAGATCCTAAGCAAGCCTTATCTGAATTAGGCAAGTTCGCCAAACGAATTAATAAAAATAAATGGTCTGCCGCGATTTTTCCGGAAGGAACAAGAAGTAGAACAGGAAAACCAAAGGTATTCTCTGTAAACGGGCTTAAAATGATAGCTAAATACAATCCACAAGCTTATATCGTTCCGTTATCAATAAATAATTCGTGGAAAGTATTTAAATACGGAAAATTTCCATTAGGAATAGGAAGTCCTATAAAGATCCAGACTCATGAACCAATAAAAGTAGACAGCTTACCGTTTGATGAGTTAATTACCAAAGTGGAAGCAACAGTTAAATCTGGAATACACTAAAAACAAACAACAATAAATATAATCCTTAAATTTCATTATGTCATTACAAAACATACGAAAGGAAGTAATGCAAACGCTGGAAAAAAATATAGACAGTTTTGTAGACAAATTCTTAATGCCAATTGAAAAAATTTGGCAACCAACCGATTTTTTACCTAATTCTCAAAAAGATTCTTTTATTGATGAAGTAAAAGAAATTCAAGAAATTTCAAAGGAGCTTGACGATGATTTTTGGGTGGTTTTAGTAGGTGACACAATCACTGAAGAAGCTTTACCAACCTATGAATCATGGTTGTTAGATTTAGATGGAGTAACACAACAACCAGACAATGGTTGGGCAAAATGGATTCGTGCTTGGACAGCTGAAGAAAATCGTCATGGAGATGTGTTAAATAAGTATTTATATCTTTCAGGAAGAGTAAATATGCGTGAGGTAGAAGTATCTACACAGCATTTAATTGCTGATGGATTTGATATCGGTACAGCAACAGATCCGTATAAAAACTTTGTCTACACTAGTTTTCAAGAGCTAGCAACGTATATTTCGCACTTAAATGTAGCAAAAATAGCGAAAAAGAAAGGGCACAAAGCTTTGGCAAAAATGTCTCGAATTATTGCGGGAGATGAAATGCGTCATCACCTAGCGTATACAGAGTTTGTAAAGGAAATCTTCAAGATTGACCCAAGTGAAATGATGTTGGCATTTCAACACATGATGAAACACAAAATAGTTATGCCTGCAATGCATTTAAGAGAATCATTTGGGGAGAAAGGAAGTCTGTTTGACGATTTTTCAACCGTTGCGCAACGAATAGGTGTATACACCGGCTTTGACTATGTTGATATTGTGAGAAAACTAAATGAAGCTTGGGAAATAGATAAGATTACTAATTTAACTCCAGAAGCAGAAAAAGCACGAGATTTCTTAATGAAGTTACCAGATAGAATGTATCGAATCACAGAACGTATTGTAGTACCAGATACTAAGTTCAATTTTAAATGGATGATTCCTGCATAAACTGATTAAGTAGCGTCATTACGAACGGTAGTGAAGTAATCTTCTGGTTTATGGTTATTCTACAAACAGATTACTTCGTCATAAACTCCTCGTAATGACGTTATTTTTTAATAACAAAGGCATCTCTGTCATCTAAAAAACAAAAACGCTTGCGTGTTTCTATTTGTTTATCTTTATCTAACTCAATAATTAATATTTCCTCAGTTCCTTGGTTATTTTTAGCTAAACAATTGCCTAGAGTATCGTAACAAACCGTATTTCCAATATATTCATAACCGTTAACGTCTACACCTACTCTATTTACTCCAATCGTATAACTCATATTTTCAATAGCACGAGCTTTTAATAAGCTGTCCCATGCTTCAATACGCGGTTTAGGCCAACTTGCCACATAGAGTAATAAATCGTAATTTTCAGTATTTCTAGCCCATACAGGAAAGCGTAAATCATAACAAATTAACGGACAAATTTTCCATCCTTTATAGCCAACTATAATTCTCTCAGTTCCTGCAGAAAATACTTCATGTTCGCCTGCTAGCGTAAACGTATGTTTTTTGTTATACGAATCTATTTTTCCTGAAGGATGCACAAATAATAAACGATTGTAAAAATTATTATTTTCACTAATAATTATACTTCCAGTAATAGCAATGCTCTTTTCTTGTGCTAAATTTTGCAACCATTGTACTGTTTCTCCTTCCATAGTTTCAGCAACTGCTGAAGCATTCATGGTAAAACCTGTAGTAAACATTTCAGGTAAAACGATTAAATCAATCTCGTCTGATAAACCATTGATTTTTTTTTCAAATCGTTTTCTGTTTTCTGTTGGATTTTCCCAAACCAAATCCGATTGAATCAAAGCTACTTTTAAAGTATTCGTTGTGTTCATAATCATATATTGTCTGTACTATCAAAAGTAGGATAAAAATTGTACTTTGCTTACAAGAAAACCAAGGTATGCAGTCTTTTATCTCAGAAACGTTAGATATTATTTTACAAAACACCAAATCGTTTGAAAATGTTGTGTTTATATTGCCTTCACAAAGGGCAGGAGTTTTTGTAAAAGAAACGTTTAAAAAGAAAATTTCGGCAGGTTTTTTACCAGAGATTATCAATATTGGTGATTTTATTGAAGAAATTTCAAAAATGAAAAAGGTAGACTCCGTCCAGCTCCTTTTTCATTTTTATACAATTTATAAAAAACAAGAAGAAACCCCAGATTCTTTTGATGTGTTTTCATCATGGGCATTTACAGTATTGCAAGATTTTAATGAGATCGATCAGCATTTGATTAACACACGAGAAATATTTGTGTATTTGCGAGACATTCATCGCTTACGAAAATGGTCAGTAAAGGGAGAGTTTCAAGAAACTGAATTAATGAAAGACCATTTTGCTTTCATGGAAAAGTTGAATAAATATTACGATACTTTTTATCAGTTTTTACTTGAAAATAATATCGGATACCAAGGGGTTTTATATAGAGAATCAACTAAAAAAGTAACGGATTTTATCCATAGAAATCAACAGAAAAAATACTTTTTTATCGGGTTCAATGCATTAAATGCAGCGGAAGAATTCTTGTTTGAACAATTTTTGTTGAATGGAAATGCAGAAGCTTATTGGGATATTGACAAAACGTTTTACGAAAGTCAACACCAAGCAGGAAGCTTTTTAAGGAAGTACAAAACTCGATGGAAGTATTATCAGCAGCACCCAATTCAAACGATTAAAGAATATTTTTCTGAAAAGAAACATATTGAGGTTATCGGAGCTTCAAAAAACATCACGCAGATAAAATATGCAGGAGAGATTTTAGCTAAACTTCCTAATTACAACAATACAGCATTGGTTTTGGCAGATGAAACTTTGTTGCCAATTACCTTAAATTCATTACCCGAAACTGTAAATGCAGTTAACATTACAATGGGATACCCTTTAAAAGATGTGCCTACTACAAGTTTAGTATTTGCTATTTTCCATCTATTTATAAATCAAGAAAAGTTAGAAAAGAAGAAAGAAAATCTTTTTTATCATAAAGATGTAATTCGATTAGTAAAAGATACCACCATTTATCGATTATTACAGATTGATGAGCAAACTAATATAGCCGATACACTTTCAGAAGCGATTGCTAAAGAAAACAATACGTTTGTTGGTCAAGAAGAGGTTGTAACATTTTTGTCTGTTGTAAGTGAAGAAATAAAGAAAACTATAACGACAATTTTTAATCCGTTAGTATCAATTAGTGAGTTTTTAAACAGAATTATAGAGTTAATTAACTTGTTGAAGGAAAATACTAACGAGTTAGAAAAAGAGTACTTATTCCGATTTTATACTGCATTTACTCAGTTACAAAACTTGCATAATGAGTTTGGTTATGTACAAGATTTAAAAACCTTACATCAGTTTTTTAGACAACTAATACAATCGGAAAGTTTATCATTTCAAGGAGAACCTTTACAAGGGTTGCAGTTAATGGGAGTATTAGAAACACGTGTATTAGATTTTGAAAATGTTATTATAACTTCTGTGAATGAAGGAGTTTTGCCTGCCAATCAGCAACAAAACACGTTTATTCCTTTTGATGTAAAGATTGAATTTGGGTTGCCAACCTACAGAGAAAAAGATGCTCTATTCTCCTACCATTTTTTCCGATTGTTACAACGTGCTAAAAACATTTACATTTTGTACAATACAGAGCATGATGTATTTGGAAGCGGAGAAAAAAGTCGTTTTGTAACGCAGTTAGAAATGATGCGAGACGATATTACCGAAAAAATAGTGAGTCCTAAAGTAGTAACATCGCCTGTTCAATTAAAAGAAATTCAGAAGGATGAAAAAGTTCTTGAACGCTTACAAGAATTAGCTCAAAAAGGGATTTCTCCATCAGCATTAACCAATTATTTGTACAATCCGATTGCCTTTTACAAACAGAAAATTTTAAAAATTAATGAACTAGACGACGTTGAAGAAACAGTTGCTGCAAATACGATGGGAACTGTTGTGCATGATATCTTAGAAGAATTATATAAACCCTTTGAAGGAAAATATTTGCAATTAGGAGATGTTGAAAATATGCAGAAGAAAACCAAAGAACTCGTAACTTTTTATTTTTCAAAACATTTTAAAAACGGAGATTTAACTACAGGAAAGAATCGATTAATTTTTGAAGTTGCAAATCGTTTTGTAGAGAATTTTTTACTAAAGGAAAAACAATTGCTGAAAGATGAGAATAACCAACTAAAAATAATTGCTACTGAGCAGGAATTGTCTTCAGAAATAAAGGTTGAAGGAATTGATTTTCCAATAAAAATAAAAGGAATTGTCGATCGAATTGATGAACTCAACGGTGTTACTAGAATTATTGATTATAAAACAGGAATGGTTGATAGCACGAACTTAAAAGTACTCGACTTTGAAGTGATACGCGATTTAAAATACCACAAAGCCATTCAGGTAATGTTATATGCGTTTTTATATACTCAACACACACAATTTAATTTTGAGAAACGATTGGCAGCAGGAATTATCTCCTTCAAAAACTTAAAAAGTGGCTTTTTACAGATGAATTTCTCATCTAATTATCGAAAACCTGATAACGCTATTACAGAAGAAAGATTAGAAGAATTTATAGCAGAAATAAAGAATCTGTTAACGGAATTATACGACCCGACAATCAATTTTATTGAGCCTACCGATTTACCTTATTAAATCTTTAAATAAACAATTTTCCAATCTTGGTCGTTACTTGTGTAGGTTTTTAAAGTTCTAAAACCAATCGCTTTATGTGCATTGATAGATCGAGTGTTTTTCTTATCAATTTCAGTAATGATAGAATCGTATATTTCAGAGAATTCTTCTTTCATTTTAGTATATAAACCTCTAAAAATTCCCTTTCCTCGGTAATGCTTGTCTATACAAACTTGCCCCATTAAAATATAAGGTTTAGCACCCTCTGAAGTAGTGTCTATTTCATCAAACATAGGAATGAGAATAGGGATGTCATTTCTGAAAATTTTAGACATGGATAAAGCATAACCAACAACAAGTCCGTTACTTTTTGCAATAATATGCGGATGTACATCATTCATTTTTTGCAGTAATTCCAAATCATGATGAACGGTAACAAAACCTTGTTCTTTTTTGTCTATTTCTGATAAATTACCAGGCAAGTTCTGTTGTTGCAACTTCAATATTTGAAGCAATTCTGTTTGATTAGAAGCTGTGGTAAACTCAATCATAATTTTAAAAATAGTGGAGCATATCGGAGTCGAACCGATGACCTTTTGACTGCCAGTCAAACGCTCTAGCCAACTGAGCTAATGCCCAAATAAAGATTGTTATGCATTTACATTATTAGAAATGATTTATTACCAAATATAGTGTTTTTAAGGGTGCGCATTCACCCAAACTCCACCATCTTCAAAAAATTCTTTTTTCCAAATAGGAACTGCTTCTTTTAAGGTATCTATAGCATATTGGCAAGCTTCAAAAGCCGCTTTTCTATGTGGAGAAGAAACAGTAATAATTACAGGAACATCACCAATCGTTAACAAGCCTTCCGCATGGTGAATAGCAATTTTTGTTACACTAAACTTTCCCAAAACTGCATCCGCAATTTTTTGCATTTCCTTAATTGCCATGGGCTTGTAGGTAGAAAAATCTAGTTGAGTTACTTTTTTGTTTTGTGTAGCATTTCTTACAGTACCTACAAAAACAGCGATTCCACCACAAGAAGGATCAGCTACAAAATCGTAACATTCCTGTAAATTAAGTTTTTCAGAAGTTATTTTTATAGATGTTGTGTTCATATTAATAAGCATGTAAGTTTAACAAAGATATAAGATTGAAAGCTCAAAAAGAATAGAAACCAATCAGATTTAAATAATTATTTTTGTTTGCTGAAACAGAACACAACTTAAAATGAAAACATTGAACGATTTCAATTTCGAAAATAAAAAAGCATTAATTCGCGTAGATTTTAATGTGCCTTTAAACGATAGTTTTGAAGTAACAGACGATACAAGAATCCAAGCAGCAAAACCAACGATTATTAAAATATTAGAAGATGGTGGTAGCTGTGTGTTAATGTCGCATTTAGGGCGTCCGAAAGGAAAAGAAGATCAATTTTCGTTACGTCATATTGTTAGCAAGGTAACAGAAGTGTTAGGTGTACAAGTGAAGTTTGTTGATGATTGTATTGGTTCAGTAGTTGAAGAAGCAGTAACTAATTTAAAAAGCGGAGAAGTTTTATTGTTAGAAAACTTACGTTTTTATACAGAAGAAAAAGCGGGAGATGTTGCTTTTGCTGAACAATTAGCTAAATGGGGAGATGCGTATGTAAATGATGCTTTTGGTACAGCACACAGAGCACATGCATCTACTGCGATTATCGCACAATTTTTTCCAGAAAATAAATGCTTTGGAAATTTATTAGCAACTGAGATTGAAAGCATCGATAAGGTATTAAACAATTCAGAGAAACCAGTGACCGCTATTTTAGGAGGGGCGAAAGTGTCGTCTAAAATTGGTGTGATTGAAAATATTATTGAAAAAGTAGATCACATTATTGTTGGTGGTGGTATGACGTTTACGTTTATCAAAGCTTTAGGAGGTAAGATAGGAAACTCATTAGTTGAAGAGGATAAATTAGAGTTGGCATTAGAAATTTTAGCGAAAGCAAAAGAGAATAATACAGAAATCCATTTACCAATAGATGCTGTTATTGCAGATGCTTTTTCAAACGATGCGAATACGCAAGTAGTAGATACAAACGAAATTCCTGATGGATGGATGGGATTAGATTGTGGATCTAAAACTGTTGAAAAGTTTGCTGAAGTTATCGCAAAATCAAAAACAATTTTATGGAATGGTCCTTTAGGAGTTTTTGAAATGGAAAAGTTTGCACAAGGAACCATTGGTTTAGGACATGCTATTGAAGAAGCAACTAAAAATGGAGCGTTCTCACTTGTAGGTGGTGGAGATTCGGTTGCTGCGGTAAAACAATTCGGATTTGCTGATAAAGTGAGTTATGTATCTACAGGTGGAGGAGCAATGTTAGAAATGCTAGAAGGACAAACCTTACCAGGAATTGAAGCTATTTTAAAATAATTCGTCATTTCGAGTGGTAGCGAGAAATCTAATAAAGGAGTAACTTTTTAAATTAAAGATTTCTCAATTGTACCTCTTTCGAAATGATCATTGGTTTACAGTAAATCTTTAATAATTACAGAATAAATGAAATACACAACACTACCCAATACCGATGTAAAAGTTTCTAAAATTTGTTTAGGAACAATGACATGGGGTCGACAGAATACTGAAGCAGAAGGTCATGAACAAATGGATTACGCCTTAGAGAAAGGGGTAAACTTTTTTGATACCGCAGAATTGTATTCTGTACCAGCAACACCAGAAACATACGGAGCAACAGAAAAAATTATTGGTTCTTGGTTTAAGAAAACAGGAAACAGAGAAAAAGTAGTGTTAGCGTCTAAAATTGCTGGAGGAGGCGATTACACAGCTCATATTAGAACAGGTGGCTTCAATAGAAAAAATATATCAGAAGCTATAGAAGGTAGCTTGAAACGGTTACAAACAGATTACATCGATTTATATCAATTGCATTGGCCAGATCGTGGAGTAAACTGTTTTGGAGTACGTGATTATCCGTATAAAACTTCTGCAGAAGAAGCTGAAAAGCATTTAGAGATTTTAGAAACTTTGAATGACTTCGTAAAACAAGGAAAGATAAAACATGTAGGTTTGTCTAACGAAACTCCTTGGGGAACGATGAAATATCTGCAAACAGCAGAACAGCATGGTTTACCAAGAATGGTTACGATTCAAAACTCGTACTCGTTAATTCATAGAGGATATGAAGTGGGAATGTCTGAGGTTTCTATGAGAGAAAATATTGGCTTACTGGCTTACTCTCCTTTAGCACAAGGAGTATTAACAGGAAAATATATTGATGGAAAAACTCCAGAGGGAGCGAGAGGAACCTTATTTCCAAGGTTTATCGCTAGATATAAAAATGAAGGTTCAGAAAAAGCGGTTTTAGAGTATCAAAAAATAGCAAATAAACACGGGTTAACATTAACAGAGTTGTCGTTAGCATACATCAATCAGTTACCATTTGTAACGAGTAATATTATTGGAGCTACAAAAATGAGTCAGCTAAAAGAGAATATCAATTCTATTAATATTGAACTGTCTGAAGATATTTTAGCAGAGATTGAAGCGGTGCATACAATGATTCCTAATCCAGCTCCATAGTTGGGCAAAAGAAATAAAATAGAAAGTCAATATAAATTTTATATTGACTTTTTGATAGATTTAATGTGTAAACCTAATTATAAAACTGTTACAGTACAAAAAGTATACAGAGGAAGGGTTTAAAAAGAGAAGTTGGTCTTAGTATATTAAGAGATGACACCCGATAGATTTTAACAAATTAAAGAGGCTCAGCACTTATATTGTTATTTCTAGCTCTTTATTATCTTTATTTTCTTGTGTTTCTTGGTCTTTTATAATCGAAGGAAAAATCGTTGGAGCAATCTTCTTTACTGGTTTAAATAAAATAGACTCTTCTAGGCTTTTCTCTTTTACAAACGGAATAGTATCATTCATTTTTCCGAAGAAAATAAAAACTACACTTAAAATTAATCCAATTTTTAAAGCACCGAAAACACCACCTAAAATTTTGTTCAAAATTCCTAAAGCTGCAAAATCAGCTATTTTGGTTAAAATTTTTCCTAATAGTGCTATAGCTACAATTATTACCACAAAAGTTCCAGCAAAAGCCGCCAAAGAAATATACTTTTCATCCCAAGTAACACTAGTTTTCAACCAATCTCCAATAAAGTATGAAAAATGGATAGCCCCATAAACTCCTGCAACCAAAGCAACTAGTGAAGCAACCTCTACAAACAACCCTTTCATTAAACCTCTTACAAAGCCAAAAAGTAGTAATGCTGCAATAATAATATCAAAAGTATTCATAAATATAAAAGCCTTCTACTATAAAATCTATGCTCAAATATACATAACTCATTTGTATCTTTGCTTTTTCAAAAAGCACAAATGGCAAAAGAAATCAATTTAAAAGAAAAGTGGGATTTTGTAATAACTCAATTATCACAACAATTTGCTGACGGTGATGAGCTTAATATAGATGGAGTTATCTACCTAATTGGCGTTCAAGAATTGGGACAAGGGCATCGTAAGTTTAAAAAAGATGAAAAGGTCAACCTTATGCATATTGCTATTTGTAAGTTGTTAGAACCTTACGGATACTATGAATTCGATTTTTTTGACGATGATGGATGGCCTCATTATAAAACTTTAACAGAATTACCTAATTTAAAACCTGGGGAACAATCTGTTTTAATGAAAGAAGCCATCATTAATTATTTTGAACTAATTAATTTTTTTGATTAAGTAACACTTAATTTCCGAATCATTTTTGATAATAACTTAGGGAAAAAACGTTTCGTATATACACCTAACTTTTCCTTCACACCTGCTATATAAACTTCTTCTTTTTTATTCTTTATAGCTTTTAACATCATTCTAGCAAATCTATCTGGATCTATACCATTTGCTGTCGCTATGTCCATTGTACTTTGCGGGGTACCATTTCCTGTTAATGCATTTTTCGACACATTGGTAGTTACAAATCCTGGACAAATTAAAGTAACAGCAATGTTGTCTTTATAATGTTCTGCTCTCAAACTATCAAAAAAACCATGTAAAGCATGTTTCGTAGCAGCGTACGTAGAACGTAATGGAGTTCCTATTTTACCAACAATACTCGTAGTTACAACAAAATGCCCTGATTTATTTTCAATAAAATGAGGTAACAAGGCTTTTGTAAGCGCCACAGTTCCTAAATAATTAACATCCAGCAAACGTTTATCAACTTTTATTGAAGTATTTTTCACTAGCGATCGTTGACTTATTCCTCCGTTGTTCACTAAAACATCTACTCTTCCAAAAAATGAAATTGCTTTGATTACCCTCTCATGAAGGTTTTCATAATCTTCTAAATCTAAAGGCAAAATCATAACTTTTTCAGGAAATTTACAACTCTTTTTCACTTCTCTTAAAATGCTTTCATTTCTTGATGATATAATTAATTTTGCTTCATAATTAGATAACTCAATGACTAGAGATTTACCGATTCCTGAAGACGCACCTGTTACCCAAAATATTTGTTCTTTAAAGTTCATGTTTTCAAATGATTAAAAAAACGTTTCTAAAATACACAAGATAAAATAAAAGTGGTACACTTCTTGGATAGAAGTTCGTAAATGACTAGTTTTAAAACCTTATTAATAACCCTTTTTAAATATTATGATGAAAAAATTACTGGCTCTATTAATATTCACTACATCACTTGCAAATGCACAGTATACTGTTAAAGGTACCATGACCCCTCCAGACAAAGGAGATTGGGTTATTTTATATAAAATTGAGGGAGCAAAACAAAAGTTTCTTGCCAATGCCACCATTAAATTTGATACTGTAGCTATAAGCGGTGAAAAACAAGTTTTAGGTAAATTTAGTTTTGAACTACCTAATACAGCAACTCCAGGTGCTTACAGAGCTACTTATAGAAATTCTGGTGCAGGTTTTGTTGATTTTTTCTTTAATAAAGAAAATGTTGAATTTGTTTTTAATCCAAAATATCCGGACCAATCGGTTTTATTTACTAGCTCTAGAGAAAACAAATTATACAATGAATACTTACAAGCATATAATGCTGTTCAAAAAAAGATAGATTCATTACAAGCTTCTTATATTGAAACTAAATCAAAAGACACAAAAAAAGCATACAAAAAAGAGCTTAAAGAGTTAGAAGATGTTCAAGAAATGTATGAAAATAAGTCTGAAGGAATGTTAGTAAATAGTTTTATAAAAGCCTCTCGCCGTTATAATTCATCTAACCCTCATGATAACGTTCAAGATTATTTATCTGCTACTAGTGAAAACTTTTTTGAATATGTAGATTTTAAAAGTGACAAACTATACAATTCTTCTTTTTTGATTGACCGAATTAACGATTATGTTTTTTACCTAAATTATTCAGAAGATAAGGATGTTCAACAAAAATTAATAAAGGAATCTATTACCAATGTTATGAAGAAAATTTCTTCTAACAAGTTAGAAAAAGCAGTTATCGATTATTTAATTAGTGCTCTTACTGAAAAACGTAACGGGCCTGCAGTAGACTGGATGTTTGCTGAATATTATGACAAACTTCCTGCTGAAGATCAAGATGTTGATTTTAAAAAGGAAAAACTAGACATCTTACTTGCAACAGTAGGTAGAGTGGCACCTGACTTTTCTTGGAAAGAAGGAGATAAAGAATATAAATTATCAACATTAAATGATGGAAACAAGTATTTGTTAGTATTCTGGAGTACTGGTTGCCCACACTGTATAAAAGAAATTCCAGAACTTTATAAGTTTATGCAAACTCATAAAGAAGTATCGGTAGTTTCTTTTGGTATTGAAAATGAAGAAAATGAATGGGACGAGTTTGTTAAGAATTTACCAGGATGGCACAATGCTATTGGAACACATCCTGAGTATAAGTTTGACAACGAAACCGTAAAAAAATATAACCTACTTGGTACTCCGTCTTATTTCGTATTAGACAAAGACAAAAATATTATTGCTATGCCTGATCACGTTGAAGACGTAGAAAAATATTTCAATAGCGATAAGAAATAAATATCAATATAACGTAAAGAAAAAGCTCAACAAATTTGTTGAGCTTTTTCTTTTTTAAAAATATAAAAATGCATCTTCAATATGCTCTATTACAAACTCATTTCGTTGTTTAATGATAGCAATGATATCAAACCGTATTTCAACATCTAACCCTCGTTCATTTACATAATTATCAATAGCAGTAACTAATAGCTTTATTTTCTTTGAGTTCACAAAGTCTTGTGGATTTCCAAAATAAGATGTAGATCTTGTTTTAACCTCAATAACAACCAATACATCTTTTTTTTGAGCAATAATATCAACCTCTGCTTTTTGGAAATAGTAATTTTTTTCAACAATAGTGTACCCATTTTTAACAAGATAATCTATTGCTAGTTGCTCTCCCTTCTTACCAAGTTCATTGTGTTGTGCCATTTAAAAACTTATATTTGAGTAACCGTAAGTCTTTTTATCATGAAAAAAAACATAGGAAACATTGATAAAGCTATTAGAACTTTCATTGCTCTTATAATAGCTATGCTATCTTACTTTGAATTTATTACAGGAATTTTTGGTAATATCTTACTTGTATTAGCAATTATACTTTTGGTTACTAGTTTAATAAATTTTTGCCCATTATACAAGTTGTTAGGAATAAACACATGTAGAACAAAAAACAGTTAATTAAATTCTACCAAACACTGCTTATTCTTACTTATCGATAATTTAACTTCTCTGCCCATTATCAATGCTCTATTATCTGGTTCATGACCTGCAGGAAAATTAAATAATATAGGAACATCTTCAGGAACAACTCCTAAAATTAATTGTTCTATTGAACTTCCCCAAGGAGTGGTATTTCTCTTAATCTTAGTCATACCTCCCACAATAATCGCTTTAACTTTAGTAAAATACCCTGCTCGCCTTAAACTTTGTAACATTCTATCTATCGAGTACTTATATTCTCCTATTTCTTCAATAAACAAAACTTTTCCATCTGTAGAAATTTGACTGTCCGACCCTAACATCGAAGCCAAAATAGCAATATTACCTCCCACTAATTCTCCTGAAACCTCACCTACTTTATTCTCTTGTGAAGCAGGAACTTCATAGCGTAATTTTTCTCCAAATAATGCTTTCTTAAAAGTAGCGATTGTTTGCACAAGATCTTTTGGATCTTCTTCCATACTTGTTCCCATCATCGCATGCATTGTTTCAATACCTAAATTATGAATATGATTATGAAATGCTGTAACATCAGAATACCCAATAATCCATTTTGGATGTTTTTTAAAATTAGTAAAATCTAATCTATCTAAAATCCTCACAGAACCATATCCTCCGCGTGCACTCCAAATTGCCTTAATACTAGGATTGTCTAACGCGTCTTGAAAATCTTGACAACGTTCTTCATCAGTACCTGCAAAATGATCATTCTGATTAAACATATGCTTCCCATACACTACCTTTAACCCCCAAATTTCTGCTAATTTTTTAGCTTTATCAATGGTTTGTTTACGATTTTTTAATATTCCAGCAGGAGCAACAATTGCAATCGTATCTCCCTTTTGCAAATAGGGTGGTGTGGTTAACTTCATCGTTTTATTTTGTGCATAACCTGATATAATTATCAGTATAAAAAATAAGGTGAAAATTCTTTTTTCCATAAACAAGTTACTTTTCTTGACTTTAAAAGTCTAAAGTCCATCAAATGTACCTAATTTATAACAGTATAAAAAATTGCTTTTTCGTACTTTTGCGCTTTAATTTTAGTAGAAAAACATGAGTACACCAAAAAGATATACAATTACAGCAGCATTACCTTATACAAATGGCCCAATCCATATTGGACATTTGGCAGGAGTGTATGTTCCTGGAGATATTTATGCGCGTTATCTGCGTCAAAAAGGAAAAGACGTAGCCTATATTTGTGGTTCTGATGAACACGGAGTTGCGATACCAATGCGTGCTAAAAAAGAAGGTGTTACTCCACAAGCTATTATTGACAAGTACAACGGAATCATTAAAAAATCGTTTGAAGATTTCGGTATTTCTTTTGATAATTACTCGCGTACCTCGGCTGAAATTCATCATAAAACAGCTTCAGATTTCTTTATTAAATTATACAATGATGGTGAATTTGTTGAAGAAGTTACGCAACAATTGTATGATGAAGAAGCTAATCAATTTTTAGCAGATCGTTTTGTTATTGGTACATGCCCTAAATGTGGAAACGAAGAAAGTTATGGAGACCAATGTGAAAAATGTGGGACAAGTCATAATGCTACAGATTTAATTAATCCTAAATCAGCTATTACTGGAAATGTTCCTACCTTAAAAGAAACTAAACATTGGTTTTTACCTTTAGATAAACACGAAGCTTTCTTACGCGAATGGATTTTAGAAGGACATAAAAATGATTGGAAACCTAACGTATTAGGGCAATGTAAATCATGGATTGATGACGGACTACGTCCTCGTGCAGTAACCCGTGATTTAGATTGGGGAATTCCTGTTCCTGTGGATGGTGCTGACGGAAAAGTTTTATATGTTTGGTTTGATGCGCCTATTGGTTATATCTCTTCTACTAAAGAATGGGCTGCTCGTGAAGGTAAAAACTGGGAAGACTATTGGAAAAAAGACGATACCAAATTAGTACACTTTATTGGTAAAGATAATATTGTAT
This sequence comes from Tenacibaculum sp. SSH1-16, assembly GCF_040104435.1. Lineage (NCBI taxonomy): Bacteria > Pseudomonadati > Bacteroidota > Flavobacteriia > Flavobacteriales > Flavobacteriaceae > Tenacibaculum > Tenacibaculum sp. SSH1-16. The sequence goes on along the minus strand of NZ_JBECOV010000002.1, from coordinate 367,317 downwards.
TTCACTGTATTATTTTCCCTGCCATGTTAAAAGCACATGGTGATTTTATTTTACCAGAAAATGTCCCCGCTAACGAGTTTTTAAATTTAGAAGGGAATAAGTTATCTACCTCTAAAAACTGGGCGGTTTGGTTACATGAGTACTTAGAGGAATTTCCTGACCAACAAGATGTGTTACGTTATACCTTAACAGCTAACGCTCCTGAAAATAAAGATAATGATTTTACTTGGAAAGATTTTCAAGCAAAGAACAATAACGAGTTAGTTGCTATTTTCGGAAACTTTATTAACCGTGTTGTAGTATTAACAAACAAATACTACAACGGGCAGGTGCCACCTGCGGGGGAATTCTCAGAAATTGACAAAGACACTTTAGAGCAATTACAGCAATTCCCAGATATTATTGCAAAATCTATAGAACGTTATCGTTTTAGAGAAGCTTCTCAAGAAATGATGAATTTAGCTCGTTTAGGTAACAAGTATTTAGCTGACGAAGAGCCATGGAAAGTAATTAAAGTTGACGAAGAGCGCACCAAAACTATTATGAACGTTGCCTTGCAAATCGCAACAGGTTTAGCAGTGTTATCAGAACCTTTTTTACCGTTTACTTCAAGTAAATTAAAGTCAATTTTAAATATTGATACTACGCTTGCCTGGAATGATGTAGCTGAAAAAGATGTTTTATTACCTGAAGGCCATCAAGTAAACAAAGCTGAATTATTATTTTCTAAAATTGAAGATACTACAATTCAAACACAGTTAGACAAGTTAGAAGCTACCAAGAAAGCAAATGAAGCTGCTAACAAAGTAGTTGAGCCTCAAAAAGAAACTATTCAATTTGACGATTTCACAAAAATGGATATTCGAATAGGGACTATTGTTGCTGCTGAAAAAGTAGCTAAAACAAAAAAGTTATTGAAGCTTACCGTCGATGTTGGTATTGATACACGTACGATTGTTTCTGGTATTGCAGAAAGCTTTAAACCAGAAGATATCGTTGGTCAGCAAGTATCTGTACTGTGTAATTTAGCTCCTAGAAAATTACGTGGTGTAGAAAGTCAAGGAATGATTTTAATGACAGATACTCCTGATGGTAAACTAGCTTTTGTTCAACCTTCTGAAAAGGTGAATAATGGGGAGTTTATAGCTTAAAATTAAAATACAATTTATATACAAAACCTCACTCTCCAGTGAGGTTTTACTTTTTTTAAACCTATTTGCCCAAGAGATTTTAACTCCTTACTGCCTATCAATAAACCCTTTAAAACTACGATTCTATTAAATCTTTAGTACACCTTATAAATACACTTAATTTAAGGCATAATTTTTGAAAGGCTTTTGACACTCATTAGTAAAAAAATTACATGAAAACTGAACTCTTATTCTACAAAAAGCTAACCAAAACCCTTAAGTTATCTTTATTTATTAATTTTCTTTTTATTAAAACCTACTCTTTTACACAACAACAAAAAACAAACCCAGTAATTACTAATTTTCAAAACTATGCTTCTGACTATAGAGAGCTAGCCTATTCTCAACTCAACAAATCTACCTATATAAAAGGAGAAACTCTGGGGTTTTGTAGTTATATAATTGATAAGGCTAAAAAAACTCCTTCACTCTTAACTAAAAACTTATATTGTGTTATTACAGATGAAAAAAATCATATTATTAAGGGTAAACTAATTAAAGTTAATCGAGGAATTGCATATAACTCTTTTGAGATTGATAGTCTTTTCTCTAGTGGAAAGTATACTTTTAAAGCATACACAAACTGGATGAAAAATTTTGATGAACCCAACACCTTTGTTGAATCTTTTAAAGTCATTGATCCAGAAAAAAATTCTTACTTAAAAAGAAAGACTCTTTCTAGTGTAATAGATGCTCAATTTTTACCCGAAGGTGGTTACCTCATAAACAATATAAAAACTAAAGTAGGAGTTACCATAAAAGACAGTAACGGATATGGTATTCCAAATGTAGCAGGTAAAGTATACGATTCTAACAACACCCTTATTACTACTTTTAAAACTAACTTCTTAGGTATTGGTAATTTTTCTTTACTTCCAAAAGCGAAACAAAATTACATAGTTAAAATCATACATTTAGATAAAGAATATAAACACACCATAACAGGAATTAAAAGTAAAGGAGTTTCAATTAAACTAAACCAAGTGAACAACAAAGTTCTTATAGAGTTAGGAACAAATCAAAAAACATTAAGAAATATTAAAAATAAGCCTTTTAAATTAACTATCCATAATGGAGTTATTATAAAAGAAGCAGTTATTAAATTTAAAGAAACTAGTTTTTTTAAAGTAATTGATCATAAAAAATTACTCCCTGGTATAAATATTTTTACACTTTTTGACGAAGACAATAACCCTATTTTAGAACGTCTTTTTTTCAATTATAAAGGTATTGAAACGTTAACTTTAAAAGAGCCTAAACTTTCAAAAAAAGGAGATTCTTTACAAATTGACATCCCCTTCTTTCAACTTTCTAACAGACCTAAAAATAATATTCATCTTAGTGTATCTGTACTACCAAAAGAAACTAAAGCTTATCAAAAAAACCATAATATAATTTCTTATACACACCTACAACCATATGTTAAAGGCTATATAGAAAATGCTAGATATTATTTCACCAACATTAATAGAAAAAAGAAATATCATTTAGACAATTTACTCCTCACTCAAGGCTGGAGTAGTTATGATTGGAACTCAATTTTTGAAAACAATACTTCAAACCACTTTGCTTTTGAAAATGGCATTACCATTAAAGTTAATAAAAATAATATTAATAACTCTAAATTTTTTATTTCTCCATTAAAGCTTAATAATCCAAGTATTATAAATGTCCAAGAAAATAAAAAGTTTTTTATGGAAGACGGCTTATATCCATTGGAAAAAGAATCTTTAAAATTAAGTGAATTAAATAAAAATGGAAAACTAATTAAACCTAATTTATACGTTCAATTTTCTCCTAATAAAATCCCCTTAATTAATAACTATTTAAAAACATCCTTGCCTCCAGAAAACAGTTATTATTCATATGAATTTAAAAGAAGCCCTTTTTTATACTCTGAGCTTGATGAATACCAAAACCTAGACGAAGCTGTTATTAGTGTAAATTTAAGACAGCAAAAAATTGATAAGATTCAATCTAAAAATTGGGGCGATATCTATTTAATCGATGACTCTCTTAGAAAGTCTAATTTAAGATTACCTAACTATATCACTTCATATGTAATGGGGTTTACTGTTACTGAATATATGGGACGATTTATTCTAAGTAAAAGTTCTGGAAGATCATCCTTCAACTCAGCACCTCCAACTGTTTACTTAGACGATGTAATTCAATCAAATTTAGACTTTTTGCATCATTTTAATATGGATGATATAGATTATATGGTTGCAAATCGTCATGGATTTGGTGAGGGTATGCGTGGGTCTAATGGAGTTTTAAAGATTTATACACGTAAATCTTCTAGCGTAAGAAGAAAAATTGACAATAACAGGAAGTTTAATTTCCCTTTAACCTTTTCAAGTAGCAAAAAGTTTTACACCCCTAAATACAAAACTTACAAGACTTCCTTTTACAAGGAATATGCTGTAATAGACTGGATTCCTAACGTTATGTTAGATAATGAAGGAAATTTAAGTTTTAAAATACACAACCCAGCTAATACAAATATCTCTCTTTTTATAGAAGGAATAACTAAAGATGGAAAATATATTGTAGCTAAAAAAGTATTAAATGTTGATTCTAATAAATAAGACAGATTATATTCGCAACCTCGCTTTAATGCGAGTTTTTTTATACTTCTTAATAACTAAAAATATAACTCAATTATTTACTGTAAACTTAACAAACCATAAAGTTTCAACAGCAACTTTCAACAAGCCTCTTTCTAATATTAAATCAGGAAGAAAAAAACAATTCTTTTATCTTTGTTAATAAAATAGCAGTAGTAGCAACTACGAAGGATATTTTATCAATATACATCTTAGACTTAGCAACTGGGAATTTCAGCTGCTAGTAAAGATGAGGAAATACTCTTTAAAACTCTCCAATCATTCAAAAAGGAGACTTTTATAACGGTTATAGAGAGCTAGAAAAAACTAAGAAATTTTTACGTAAAATAACTACTGGTAAAATTGGTGTTTCAGTCGTTAAAAATAAAAATAGTTACTTGTTTACTTTAGAGGGGTATGTTGAACAAAGGTCTGCTGCTCCAATGATGATGGCAGGTTTTGGAGGAATAGGCGAACCAATAGCTAGCCTAGGAAGTGTAAATGTGAACCTTTTCTTTAACCCTACCATGTTTGCATATAATTCTTTCACCAATACAAAATCAACTCAAATTGAATGTTTATTTAACACAGGTTTTGAGCACATTAAAGACACCAAAATACCTAGGAATATTTTTGATAAAATAAAAAGTACCCCCTAGAAAAAGCGATATTGCCTACACTATTTTTAAATATAAAGATTTTTATATTAGAAGTGATTATACCCCTAGCGACAAAAGATATCACTTAAGAAAATTCACAAGATAAATTAACCTTTTACTATAATTTGTAACCTTGCTATTCATGCGAGGTTTTAATACCTTTTGAGAAGTAAAAGTAAAAAAAGATTACAGTACTTTTGTAAATTTTATATGAATATTTTTTATTGATATCCTATATTAAAAACCCAGAATATATATTCTGGGTTTAGTTATTATATTTGAATTTCTTAGCTTTCTTCTTCGCCTACAAGTTCTCCTTGTGTGGTTACAGATCCAGTAGTTGCGTTTCCATATACAGGAGTTTCATTTCTTAAAATGTCAATTACTCTAGCAAAATTATCTGCTGTCATATATGGAGTTTCCTGTCTTTTCCCCTGAAATGTCGTAAAGTAAAACTTACCCAAATCAATTTTAGGATCCCATAAAGCTTGATATTCTTTTAGTTTTGTCCATCCTGTTGTTCCTTGTGCATAATGTGGCATAATATATTAGTTTGAGGTTAATAGTAGTGTAAAACTATCAAAAAACACAACTAACAAAGGTTACCTATTCCCCGTTTTTCATAGGGATATACTCCTGATTTTTTAAGGATAAAAAGACTTATTTACTAGATGATATAATTAATATCCTATTTTACCTCGAACTCTTTGTAGCACATCTTTTGCTATAACACGAGCTTTTTCTGCACCTACAGCTAAAGCTTCGTCAATTTCATGACGGTTTTCCATATAGTGACTATACTTAGCACGTACATCAGCAAATTTTTCTACAATTAATTCATAAAGAGCTTGTTTTGCATGTCCGTAGCCATACCCTCCATTTTCATAATTAGCACGCATTTGAGCTATTTGTTCTTCCGAAGCTAACAATTTATATATAGCAAAAACATTGTCACTATCTGGATCTTTTGGATCTTCTAACGCTTTACTATCTGTTTGAATAGCCATAATCTGCTTACGTAACTTTTTGTCTGGTAAGAAAATATTGATGAAGTTATTTCGAGATTTACTCATTTTTTCACCATCAGCACCAGGTACTAGTTTTGTGTTTTCATTTATCTTGGCTTGAGGTGGAACTAAGGTTTCACCAACTATGTTATTAAATCTGTTAGCAACATCACGCGTCATTTCTAAATGCTGTAACTGATCTTTTCCTACTGGAACAATTTCAGCATCGTACAGCAAAATATCCGCAGCCATTAACATTGGATACGTAAATAAACCAGCATTAACATCTGCTAAACGATCAGCTTTATCTTTAAATCCGTGTGCTAAGGTTAAACGTTGGTACGGAAAAAAGCAGCTTAAATACCAAGTTAATTCAGTAACCTCAGGAATGTCACTTTGACGATAAAAAACAGTTTTATTAATATCAATACCACAAGCAAGCCAAGTAGCTGCAACACTATAAGTGTTTTCGCGCAATTCATTTCCATCTTTAATTTGGGTTAAAGAGTGCATATCTGCAATAAATATAAATGATTCGTTTTTAGAATCATTAGCCATTTCAATTGCAGGTAAAATTGCTCCTAATAAATTTCCTAAATGTGGGGTTCCTGTACTTTGTACTCCTGTTAAAATTCTTGACATAAGTCTGTTTTGAAATATTATTAATAAGTGCTTGCTTAAGTCAACAAAAATAAGCTTAAAATTTATCAAACAAAAGAAATTACTACTTTCGCATTTTAAACGAGTTTAGGTTTTTAAATTCCTCAAAAAAGAAAAATAAAGTTAGTTGGTTAATTATAAATTTTAAAAATTTGAAATACATATATTTTCCTATTCGTTTTATTTGGCGTGTTTGGTTTTACACGTTAATAGTAGTTTCCATACTAATAATGTTACCTTTCTTACTAGTCTTAACTTCAGATGAGAAGTATTACCCTGCTTTTTGGAAAATGGTTAGAGTTTGGGCTTTCTTTTTAATTTATGGAATGGGGTTTCGATTAAATATAGAAAGGGAACAGGAAATAAACTGTAATGAGAGTTACATGTTTTGTAGTAATCATGCATCATTTATTGATCCGTGGGTGTTAATAGCAATGAGTAAAAACCCAATAGTTTTTGTAGGGAAGAAAGAATTAGCAAAATTTCCAATTTTTGGTTTTTTTTATAAAAAAGTCGTTATTGTAGTTGATAGGAGTGATTTAGAAAGTAGAAAAAAAGTATATGAAGAAGCCCATAAGAGATTAAAAAATGGAACAAGTATTGCTATTTTTCCTGAAGGTTTAGTGCCAACAGAAGATGTAGTTTTAGCACCTTTTAAAAATGGAGCATTCAGTTTGGCTATAGAGCATCAAATACCTATTGTACCTCAAGTTTATTATGACGGGAAGCGTTTATTTTCATGGGATTTCTTTAAAGGGTCACCAGGTTTACTACGAGTAAAACAATGTAAATTCATAGAGACAAAAAATTTAATTACTCAAGATAAGAACAAGTTAAGGGAGCAGACTTATAATATAATATACAATGAATTAATTAATGATGAGTTGTATATGAAAGACACAAATCGTTCCATTCATGAAAGAAAGTTTAAATAACCATTACAGCCAAAAAGAGGAAAGATTAAACATACTTACTCATGGTTTTGGGCTATTGTTAAGTATTATAGCCTTACCTTTTCTGGCACATAAATCATTCAATTACGATGGTTTATGGCAGATAGTCAGTTTTTTAATTTATGGATTTAGTTTAGTAATTCTATATGCAGCATCTACCTTTTATCATGCAGCTAAAAAACCTAAGCTAAGACGAAAACTAAATATTTTTGATCATGCAGCTATTTATGTGTTAATAGCAGGAACTTATACTCCCTTTTGTCTGGTTACTTTGTCAGGAGAATTAGGTTGGTATATGTTTATCTTTGTTTGGGTGTTTGCATTTATAGGTGTTATATTAAAATTCTTTTTTACAGGGAAGTTTGATAGGCTTTCTACAGCATTGTATTTATTAATGGGTTGGCAAGTAGTTTTTTTGATAAAACCATTAATGGAAAGGTTGCATGAAGATGGGGTAATGTATCTTTTTCTTGGAGGTGTTTTTTATACCGTTGGAGCTATCTTCTACTCTATAAAAAAATTGAGCTATAATCACGCAACGTTTCATGTTTTTGTTTTGCTTGGAAGTTTATCTCATTTCATATGTGTTTTGTTTTTTGTTTAGTTTTAATGTTAAAAAAATAAATAAAAAATCATTTTAAAGTTAAATTTATATTAATTGGTAATTTATTATTTATATTGGTTACTATTGTATTAATTTAATTTGTTTTGTAGTTGTAGGTTTGTTAAGTAATTTAAAATCAATCAATTATGAAACAAAAAAATATTTTGTTCCCCTTCTTCTTTTTGTTGTTTTTCTGTGTTGAGGTTATGTTGGCTCAAGACTGTAAAGTTACAATTGAAAATCAAAAGGTATTTTCAAAATACCCTGAATCAAAGAAAGAGTTTGAGAGGTTCAACCACTACACAAAAAAAGTAGTTAGTAAAAAGCAAATTTCGCAATCAAATAGAGCGGGAGAAACGTACATCATTCCAGTAGTAGTACATGTTTATGGTGCTACTCAGCATGGATTAACTGTAACTTACGATAAGATAAAAGTAGCATTAGATAAGTTAAATGAAGATTTTAATGGACTAAATGATGACTTTAATACGGTAGACCCTGTTTTTTCTGGTAGAAGAGGTACACTTAGTATACGGTTTGCATTAGCTAAGATAGATCCTAATGGAGGGAGCACTAATGGTGTTGTATTCCATCCAGAAAAGGCTGGTTATGGGAATGGAGGTGGTTATGATGCTCAAATAGCTGCAGATGCCTGGGATAATTATAAGTACATGAATGTATATATTATGGGAGACTTATATGCAGATGGAAGTTCGACAAACTCAGGAGTTGCATGGTATCCTAACACAGCAATGTCTAATAATAATACAGCAAGAGTAGTTTATAATGGACGTTATATTCATGGAAATACCAATAAAGAGTTTGCATCAGTATTAACCCATGAGTTTGGTCACTGGTTAAATCTTATTCATACATTTGAAGGGGGTTGTAATGATCCCAATGGAGATTATGTAGATGATACTCCAAAAGAAGACACTAACTCAGGAGATGATGGTTGTAATGTTGGTGCGAGTGATTGTGGTAATTTAATTAACTATGAAAACTATATGGGCTATGATTCCGCATCAGGTTGTGCAAAAATGTTTACACAAGGGCAAATAAATAGAATGTTAGTAGCATTAGATCATCCAGCTCGTAAACCCTTATGGCAACCATCTAACTTAGTAGCTACAGGAGTTAATTTGTCAGGAGGTTCACTTGTGGTAGATAATAATAAAGTTGAAGAAGCACTAACAAATAACGGTACAATTGTTAATGAATTAAAGCACATTACATTAGAGGGAGGAACATTTGCTGTTGGATCTGGAAACCTGTCTCTTGGTACTCATTTTGACTTAAATCTTCCACAAGGAATATCAGCACAAATTTCGGTAGTTAATAACAGAAAGTTAAGTGTAAATTTTACAGGTAAAGCTCTGAACCATGTAAAAGCAAATAATTCAACTGGAATTATAACATTTAAAGATGCTGCAATTTCGGGAGGTACAACAGCCTTAAACTCAAATAAAGTAGCTTTTGAGTTTAGTTTTTATGACCCTTACAAAATAGTATATGTAGATAACCAGGATTATACCGCGAACTCAGGTAGTACTTGGACGTTTTTTAGGATAGAAGGAGCAGAAAATGATAATGCTTTCGGAACTTTTTTTGAAAACAACGCACTAAAATTGGAAACGTATCAAAAAGCGTTGGTATGTCAACCAGGAACAAGAAACCCAATACCATTAACACTCGATACTGAAATTAACCAGCAAAGTTCATGGGTGTCAGGAGGGGCTTACCCCGATTTGCATGTGATTAGAGATGTAAATTATACAGCTTGGGATGGTAAAACGGCATATATAGGGTTTCAATTTCAACTATATCCAGGAAAGTTAAATTATGGATGGTTTAGAGTACAAGTGAATAATAATGGTTCTTCCTATTCACTTCTAGATTATGCGTATAGTACAGAACCCTATGGAGAAATTAAAGCAGGAAGTAAAGTTTATGGAGGTCAACCAACGTGTAATGATGGTATTCAAAATGGAGATGAAACTGGTGTTGATTGTGGTGGTACTTGTGAGCCATGTAACGTAGCTATTACTTACTGTGATTCTAATGGTAAAAATGCTAACGATGAATTTATTAGTAGAGTACAATTACATACAATAGATAATAGTTCTTCTAGTTCAAGCAATGGGTATGCTGATTATACAGCTTCTATATCTACTAATTTATTAAGGGGAGATAGTTATTCAGTAACAATAACTCCGAGTTGGAGAACAACAAAATATTCTGAAGGTTATAGTGTTTGGATTGATTATAATAAAAATGGAGATTTTACAGATCCAGGTGAACTGGTTTGGAGTAAATCAGCGTCTAAAGATAATATAGTTTCTGGACAATTTACTGTGCCTAACTCGGCAGTATTAGGAGATACTAGAATGAGGGTCTCAATGAAGTATAATGGTATAGCAACATCTTGTGAGTCTTTTAGTTATGGAGAGGTTGAGGATTATAAAATAATAATATCTGAGAATTCTTTGCCAACATGTAATGATGGTGTTCAAAACGGTGATGAAACTGGTGTTGATTGTGGAGGTTCATGTTTGCCTTGTGATACAACAGATAATATTGTATATGTTGATATAGATGACCTTACAGTCAGATCAAATGATACTTGGAAATTTTTTAGAATCGAATCAGGTGATGATACAGATTATGGTGCTTGGTATACAGGTAATACTTTACGATTAGTAACTTACGGTAAAGAATTGGTATGTAATGGAGTGAGTAATGAAGTGTCGTATTTAGAAGAAGGAGTAGTAATTGGAAGTTCAAGTAATTTCGTAACAGATTCACATAGTTTTTTAGTTAGTTCTTCTGATTATACTCTATGGAATGGAAAAACAGGATTTATAGGTTTTTCTTTTAAAATAAATGGAAATACACATTATGGATGGTTTCATGTTTCAGTAGCAAGTAATGGGCAATCTTACACACTAACAGATTATGCCTATAATAAAGTGGCAAACTTGCCAATTACAACCGTAAATAGAATTGGAGCTGTTGGAGCTCGTTATAATGAGTTAAGTAAAAATGTTACGCTTTATGCTGCTCCAAACCCTTTTGAATCACAAACAAAAATAAACCTTTCGGGTTTTTCTAAAAAAGAGGATATACAATTACATGTATACGATTTATTGGGGAGACATATTTATACTGAAAAGGTTAACTCATCCTCAACATATGTAGTGATTGATGAAAGCATCTTAAAAAAAGAGGGGATGTATTTGTTGAAAATACAATCAGGAGAAGAAATAAAAACACTTAGTATTTTAAAAAAATAAAAAGATTATTAAAATAAAAAATGGTAAAATCATCTATTTTTAGATGGTTTTACCATTTTTTATACGGTAATTTACTTAGGTTAGAATTATAGTATTTAGCATCTCCAGTAACTTCCTTACCTAACCACTCAGGTTTTGTAAAACTTTCATTTTCATTTTCTAACTCAACTTCAGCAATAAGCAATCCATCATTATCCCCTAAAAATTCATCTACTTCAAAAATATGATTGTCAATTTTTACTAAATATCTATATTTCTCAATACTACCTTTTTCACATAAATCAAAAAGACTCTCAGCTTCTTTCTTATCAATTTCTTTTTCCCATTCAAATCGAGTAGTTCCATTAGCACTTGATGCCCCTTTGATAGTTAAAAAACCAGTATTATCTTTTAAGCGAACTCGTACTACTCTTTTTTTATCTGAATTTAAAAAACCTTGTTTTATGTAGTTTTTTTGAAAAGCTTCTTGTTTAAAGTCTGTAGATTTTACCAAGAATTTTCGCTCTATCTCTGTTGCCATACTAAAGGAATCAATTTTACACGAATGTACTATTTTTGTTGGTATTATTGGTATATCTTTGATTAATGATTTTAATAGTTAAACTTGGTTAAATGGCAGTAGTTACTACAAAAGCCATTGTTTTGAGCTCTCTTAAATATGGAGATACTAGTTTGATAGTAAAATGTTTTACTTTACAAGAAGGAGTAAAATCGTACATGATAAAAGGAGTGCTAAAATCAAAAAAAGGAAAGTTAAAACCTGCGCACTTTCAACCATTAACACAGTTAAACCTTACGGCAAACCATAGTAATAAAAGCTCATTGCATTCTATTAAAGAAGTGCAAGTGATTCATCCTTATGAAACTATTTATACTTCTGTTGTTAAGCAAACAATTGTATTATTTTTATCTGAAGTGTTATCATATATTCTACAAGAAGAGGAAGAAAATAATCCTTTATACAGTTATATTGAAACTTCTATAATTTGGTTAGATACACATAATGAGGTTGCAAACTTTCATTTACTATTTTTATTAAATTTATCTAGGTATTTAGGTTTTTATCCAGATACAACCAATATTGATAAAACAGCATTTAATTTGTTAGAAGGAGGTTTTACCGATACGGAATATGAAAAGCTAACTCTATCGGGAAAAAAATTACTTCTTTTTAAAGGTATATTAGGCATAAATTTTGATGCAATAAATTCAATTTCTTATTCAAAAAAAGAAAGACAAATTATTCTCCGAATTATAGTTCAATATTATGAATTACATTTGGAAGGATTTAGAAAACCTAAATCATTAGATGTTTTAGAAACCGTGTTTAATTAATATGAAAAACATAATTACTGTATTTTTTTTTCTTTTAACTGTTACAATCTTTTCTCAAACTATTACTGTAATTGATGCTGAAACAGGAAAACCTGTAGAAGCTGTGGCAGTTTTTAATAAAAACAAAACAACATCTGCAATAAGTAATGAATTAGGTAAAATTGATGTTTCTAATTTTAAAAAAAATGAATTGCTTACGTTTGCTCATGTATCTTATGCAGGGTACCAAGAAAAAATATCTGTAATAAAAAAGAATAATTACCACGTATATTTATCAAAAAACTCAGAACAGTTAGATGAGGTAGTTGTTTCTGTTTTTAAGAACAGAGAAAAAACCAACCGTATAGCAGAGCAAATAGCAGTGGTGTCTTCAAAAGAAATAGAAAAACTATCTCCACAGACTTCAGCAGATTTATTAGCGAGTGTACCTGGAATTAAAGTTCAAAAATCACAATTTGGAGGAGGGAGTCCTGTTTTACGTGGAATGGAAAGTAATCGAGTTCTTTTGGTGGTTGACGGTGTTCGTATGAATAATGCAATTTATAGAAAAGGACACTTACAAAACTCAATTACAGTAGCTCCAAACTTATTAGATAGAACAGAGGTTGTTTTTGGTCCGTCATCAGTAATTTATGGTTCAGATGCATTAGGTGGTGTAATTCACTACTATACTAAAACCCCGAAGTTATCAGAAAAAGGAAGTGAAATTAAAGGAAATACATTTTTAAGATATAGTTCAGTAAACAATGAAATAACTAATGTAGCTTCTGCTGAATTAAGATTTAAAAAATGGGCGTCTTTTACAAGTGTAGCTCATAGTAATTTTGGAGATTTAAAGATGGGAGAAAACCGTTCTCATGGTTTTGAAAATTGGGGTAAATTGCCTTTTTACTCTAACAATACTAATACTTTTTATAACGAGACACCGGTTGTTAATTCTAATCAAAACTTACAAAGAAATACAGGCTATAGTCAAACAGATGTATTACAAAAGTTTTATGTTCCTTTTTCAAAAAACACAGACTTTAAACTAAACTTACAGTATTCAACCTCTTCAAACATTCCTCGTTTTGATAAGTTAACAGAGTTAAAAAATGGAAATTTAAAGTTTGCTGAATGGTATTATGGTCCACAAGAACGTTTGTTAGTATCTCCACAGTTAATTATAAATCCTAAGAAAAAATGGATGGATAATGGAACTATTACTTTAGCATACCAAAATATAAAAGAAAGTCGCATACAAAGAAAGTTTGGAAGCTTAGATAGGTCTTACAGAGAAGAAAAAGTTGATGTTTTTAGTTTAAATGGAGACTTTACAATACCCTTAGCTAAAAGAAGGAATTTAGGGTATGGAGTAGAAGTTACTTACAATGATGTAGCATCAAACTCTTACGGAAAAACATTACGTGTTAATGGTAATAAAATTGTTGGTTTTGATAATGACTTTACTGTACAATCTCGATACCCTGATGGAGGAAGTAGTTACTTGAGTTCAGCTTTTTATGTAGATTATCGTCAAGACATTAATAGTAAATCAACATTAAATACAGGAATTAGAGGTACTAATACAATATTGAAAGCAAAATGGTTAGATGAAACGTTTATAGATATTCCTCAAAATGATATAAGGCTAGATAATCAATCGCTAACAGCAACGATAGGGTATGTATATAAGCCAAATAAAACTTGGCAATTAAACACGGTGTTATCCTCTGGATTTAGATCACCAAATATTGATGATGTAGGAAAAATAAGAGAGAAGAACGGTAAGGTAACTATACCGAATACAAGTTTAAAACCAGAACATGCATACAATGCTGAAATTGGAGCTCAAAAATATTTTAACAATAGAAAATTTAGGGTTGGGGCAAATGTGTATTACACTTTGTTGAATAATTACATTTATAGAGAAAATTTTGAACTAAATGGAAGTTCAACTATTGAGTATGACGGAGAAGACGGAGCTATTGTAGCTAATGTTAATAAAGGAACAGCTTATGTTACGGGTGCTACAGTTAGTTATCAAGGAAAGTTACATAGAAATTGGAATACTTCAGGATTTGTTACTTATACGTATGGAAAAACTTATGATACCAACGAGCCAATGTCGTCTATTCCTCCATTATTTGGTCGTTTTGATGTAAGTTATGTAAGCAAGAAGTTAGAAGGTGGAGCCAACTTAGTTTTTAATGCAAAAAAAGATATTTCAGATTATAATATAACTGAGGGTATTGATAACCATGAACAAACACCAATTGTAAATGCAGATGCGACTGAGGATATTGATAAATACTACGGAAGCCCTAGTTGGATGACTGTTGGGTTGTATGGGAAATATCAGTTCACAAAAAACATTGCTTTGCAAGCGCAATTGTCTAATTTGTTTGATGAACATTATAAAGAATTTGCTTCAGGAGTTTCAGCTGCAGGACGTAATATTTCAGTATCTTTGCTAACCAATTTTTAAGTGAAAATCCAAATGATTAATTTTTTCAGATTAGTAAGTTTATTAGAAGGGATATCTTATATTTTATTACTTTTTATTGCTGTGCCAATTAAATATTTACAAGGAAATCCAGAGTATGTTAAAATGCTTGGTATGCCTCATGGATTACTATTTGTTGGCTATATTGTATTAGCTATTATGTTAAAGTACGAGCTAAATTGGAATGGTAAAACTTTCGGAATCGTTTGTTTACTGTCTATTCTACCTTTCGGAACATTTTTCGTTGGAAAATACTTAAAAAAGGTTAAGGCTTAATAGTTTCTTTTATTAGGAAGAAAATAATTATCCTCCACTTACTGGAGGAATAATAGCGATTACATCATTCTCTTTTATTAGTATGTTGTCAGTAGCGTAACTTTCGTTAATAGCTACCGCATACGAACTCATTTTTTGTAGTTCAGGGAATTCTGCCATAAGAAATTTTTTAAAACTAGCAACCGTACTTTTGTTAGGTAGTTCAATTTCTAATGAAGAATTATCAACTAAATCTGTTGACATACCGAAAAATAGTAGAGTTATTTTCATATAACAAATCTACAATTTTATCCCGAAAACAACTCTATTTTCAGATTTTCCATTAAAGTAAGAGCGAGCAAAATCTACACGTAAAAAGCGCCATTTTCCAATACCAACATTATCTAAACCAATAGCAAACTCAGAATAAGGTTTGTTGCCCGCTGTAAATAATCCTTTAGCACCAGTAACTAAATGAAAGTTAAGTTTATTTAACAAAGGAACCTTACTTAACAATGCTCCTTTAAAGTTATATTCTCCATGAAGTTCAGCATATTTATCATTAGAACTTAGTTTATAATAAGGAAGCATATAAAAGTTGTTCAAATAGTTGTCTTTTGGAGTTATTAACAAGCGATTTCCATTAAAATGAGCATAATCTATAAACGGAATGTCTTTTTTCTCTAAAAACACACCTCCTTTTGCTTTGTAAGCAAACTCACCCCAATTACCTAAATTGATTTGTTGATACAATTGAGAAAAAATCACATCAGAATTCCATTCAGAGTTTCCTGACCCAAAGTTTTTTTGATAACCAATATATAGCGATGGATACTTACGACTTGGTATATTATATTTTCCATCAGGATATGATAAGTACTTTTGACCAAAACTAATGTTTGCTCCTAAAGACAAAGTCCACATTTGATGCGGCGTAAAACCTGTAGAGAAATCTGTAGGATCTTGCGGATTATTAGAAGTGTAGTCTACATCGTCTTGCGGAAACATTACATAATCGGTTGTATTAAATAGTGGCTTTCTGTCTGCAAATTCTAAAGAAGAGAACATGCGTATTCCGTTAGTTACTTCCTGTGAAAAGATTGCTTTAGCAAATGTCTTTTCATAAATTTTTAAATAGTTTCGTTCAAAACCAATAGAACTTATTGTGTTCCAAAATTTAGAAATGGGTTGTTTAGAGTTGAATTGTGGTGTGGCAACTCCTCCAGAAATTGTTAAAACTGGTCGCGTAGTATTGTTCCAACGATAGTTGAAGTTGGCTGTAGGACGCACTTTTTTCTCTGAAAAACCATAATTAACATTAGCCCCAATACTAAAACGTTTTCCTTTTTTGTTAAGTGATTTTCGATAGTTAACACCTAAAGAAGAATTCCACCCTTGCACCGTATTAAAGTTAAGGCTTTCAATGGGGGAAGAAGTGCTTAACGACCACTTGTTGTAAGAATCTCGGTAAGTGTACCCAGAAAGAATATCTAACGGTTTAAACTTATTATTTTTAGTGTCTATAGAGTCTAAATATTTCTTCGATTTTCGAATAGTTTTTATGCTGTCTTTTAATTTGTAATCTGATATTTCTTCAGAAGTTAAAGTCACGGGACGAATTTCATTCCAATATACCGAATCTTTTTCTGTAGCATTTTCAGCAAACGAAAGTACTTCGTTACCAAAAGTATCTTCGGTAAAGTTAGGGTTGAAATTATAGTTAGAATAAGCAGCAGAAAAACGTCCATTAAAATGAAATCCAAATAAACCAGCTTTAAAATCTATAGTTTGAGTAACAGGTACCCAAGCTTTGTTTTTAGTAGAGAAATTATAGTTTTGTTTAATGTGTAGTGAATCTACAATTGGTAGGCTTATTTGTGCACCAGTGACAATAACATCGGCACCATAAATAGCCCAATCATCTTCAACTATATAGATGAAGCCACTAAAAACACGATCGTTTTTACGTTTTGGTAAAAGTTGAATTTTGTTAATGAGTTTTCCGTTTTTATCATAAAAAACACCAGTGAGTTTATAGTTGTAGTATCCAAAAGCACCATTAGCAATAGGAGAAATAACTTTAACATCAGCTAAATCAAAAGAATTTTCATAGAAGTTAAAATTTACTTCTTCTGCTTGATTAAAACTAATTCCGTTGTCTTGTCCACTAACTTTTGAAGCTATAATATGCTCTTTAAAGTTTTTAGGTCTTTTTTGAAATGAGATTTTAGATACGGTTTCAGACAGGTAAACGATGCCTGTTCTAGTAGAATCCAATCCACCACCCATGTCACCAATATCTTGTCCTAAAAACTTCTTCGGTAAATCTTTTACTTTAAATAAACCACGAGAATAAAAATCGGCAGTATACTCAGCAAATTTATCAGTATTTTTTGCTTTACTAGCAATAGCATTTCTAATAATTTTGTTAGCAGGGTTTTCTTTAGAAGATACTAAGACTTCATCTAAGGAAACTTCTTCTTCAGTTAAAACAATATTTAAGATAAAAGGAAAAGAGTTAATTTCAACTGTTTTTTTAACAGTTTTATAACCTAACATTTGAAATACTAGAGTGTGCTGTCCTGTTGAGTTAAAAGCTAATTCATAGTTGCCGTTTGTGTTGGTTGTAGCACCTGTAATAGTATTTTCTAAATATACACTTACAAAAGAGATAGGTTGGTTTTTAATATCGGTAACCTTTCCTGTAATTTGAGAAAAAACAATTGAAGAGAATGCTAAAAATAAAAATGTAGTTATGGTTTTCATAGTCAGTTAGTTGTTGGTGACAAACATAAAAGAAGAACTTTGTAAATTGTATTTAAGAAGTGTTAAATAACTTACAAAGTTCTCTTAATATATAATGTAAGACTATGAAAAAGAAATAATGTTACAAAAGATTACTTAACAGTATCTTTTTGTTTTTTCTTCTTCTTTCCGAACAAACCACCTAAAACATCTGTTACTTTTTTAACGGTTTCTTCTTTTTTGTTGGTTGTACTAGTGCTATCCTTCTTTTTGTTTCCGAATAAACCACCTATAGCGTTGTTTACTAACTTGTCTTTTTGTTGTTGAACTAATTTCTGGCTTAACTTAGTAACCGATGAAGATAAATCTGTTTTTACAGAAGGACTTGTCATGTTACCTGTAATATTAGCAGTAATAGGAACTGTTATGTTTTGTTGCTCTTTCGCGCTTAATTTTGCAAGTAATCCTTGTGCTTCATTACCTAAATATTTAGCAGGAACATTAAGTGTAACGTTGTAGTTCATTGTTTTATCAAATCCATGGTTACCTCCTACAGTAATACCAATATCTTTATACTTTAAATCAAATGGTTTTACAATTACATTACCTTCTTTAAAAGATAAATATGTCTTAATATCAGATAAATCTAGTTTTTTTAAATCAATAAAAGAC
Organism: Tenacibaculum sp. SSH1-16; assembly: GCF_040104435.1. NCBI lineage: Bacteria > Pseudomonadati > Bacteroidota > Flavobacteriia > Flavobacteriales > Flavobacteriaceae > Tenacibaculum > Tenacibaculum sp. SSH1-16. Next base: position 348,850 of record NZ_JBECOV010000002.1, on the reverse strand, counting down.
AATTTATTGTTTAATAAACTAAGTGCTTTTGTTTTTTCAGGGTTAATGCTAGTTGTCAATAGTTCAGCTAAAGCATTACCAGAAATTGAGGTAAGGTTTGGAGTAAAATCGTCATTCAAACTTCCCATTAAATCAATGTCAGAATTTAATTTACCATTCATAGCTCCGGCAATAGGGCTTAATGATTGTAATAAGTCTAAGCTAGTAAATGATTGAGCAATGTCAAAAGATTTGATGCCTAACTTCATATCGAATGTAGGTTTCTTTTGCTGTGTATTAACTTCTCCGTTTAAAGCAATTTGACCATTAAAAATACCGGCATTCATGTTTTGTAAAATGGCTTTTTCGTCTTTTAAAAGCAATGTTCCTCTTACATTTTTCAAAGTCAAATTATCGTAATATACAGTTTTAGCGTTTGCAGAAACGGCACAGTCTAAAAATGCAGGAATTTTTAAAGATTCTTTAGGTGTATCTTTTGTAGAGTCATCTTCTATGTTTTTGGAAGCTTCAGGGTTTTCTTGCATAAAATCACTAACATAAAAGTTATTCGAATTCAGTTTGAAATTTCCACGTAATTTTTTGTCAGAAAGTAAAAAACCTAATAAGTTTTTAAGTGTTCCAGTAGCATTTAAATCACTTTTTCCAGTAGTAGCATCAAACTTTGTTAAGCTAACGGTACCAGGTGTAAAATTGACAACTGTATTTTTAATATGAAGTGGATTTACAACATCTTTTGAAGAAAAAATAAAGTCGCTCACCTCCATTTTTCCATTATTTTTAATACGACTTAAAGTATTGTTTTCAATCGCTTTCATGTCGAACTCCGTATGCAAATCAGCCTTTAAAATTCCGCTCAAATCATTTTCTAAATCAATAGGATATGCTTTATTAATATTAGCAAGGTTTAAAACACCTTTTAAACTAGCATTTATCTTTGGATTGGTAGTTAGATTATAAATATTTCCTTTTCCAGAAAAAGTATCCTGATCAATCTTAAAAGAAAGACCATTAATAGTAACAAACGTATTTTCGGTTTTACCAGTAGTGTTTTTTATTTGCGCATCAATATTAATGTTTTGAACACTTTTAGGCAAATCAGGATATTTAAATGAAGCATTATTTGACTTCATAGAAATGTCTAATTTCGGAATGTGTTTATCGTCAATAATTCCGTTTACTTTTCCATTTACACTAAAATTACCTGTAGTACTCACGTCAGCAATACTTTTAGTATAAGCTTCAGGAATTAAACCTAAAAAGTTTTTAAAGTCAGAAGACGGAGTTTTGAAGTTAATATCAACCTCTTGGTTTTTCTCGTTTACTTGAACAAAACCATCAAAAACCAAAGGAAGGTTATTTAATTTAGCTTCATTTTTTAAGAAAGAAAACCTCATATTAGTTAAATCCATTCCTAAAATAGCATCTAACTCTATTTTTTGATTCTTTGCATACGAATTACCGTCCATTCCAAAAGAAACTAAAGTAGATGTTTGAGTATCTAGTTCTGTATTAGATTGAGAAAAGTCACCACTTCCACTGTGGTTTAACTCAGCTAGTTCAAGGTTTAGTTTACCTTGCTCATCATTGTATTTTATCGTAGCATTGTTAATGGCATATGAATTAATGGAAAGTCCAAAAGTAGATGGTTCTTCATTTTTTGCCTCTTCTGTCTCAGAAGGTTTTGCAATATCGTAGTTAGCATTTCCTTTTTTATCAACCAATACGTTTACTAGAGCATCATCAATAGTAAATGATTTAATGTTTAGCTGCTCAGATGAAGCTTTAAAAAGTTCTGTAAGTTTTAATGCTAAGTTTACTTCTTTAGCATATACTAAAGTATCACCTTCAAAAGGAGTGTTGTTAATAACTGTTAGGTTAGATAATTGAACTGATGCATTTGGGAAATTTCTAAGTAGGCTTAAGCTAGAATCGCTAAAATCAACTTTGGCGTTTACGTTGTTGTTAATAGTAGTTTTTACCAAGTTCATCACTTTATCTTGAAATAGTAGGGGAGTACTAATCAAAAGGATGAAGAAAAAAACTATAATACCTAATAATATTTTATATATCTTTTTCATTATGAATAAAGTTTGTCATGTAATACTAACGAACAAATTTCAACATTTATTTGTAAATAGAAAGTGAATAAAATTATAATTTTTCTTTTGGTAATTTTGCGGCGATAAAACTATGTATTTTGAATAAGAAACAGCAATACTCAAATTTTATAAAAGCACAAGCAAAACGCTTGGGTTTTTTAGGTTGTGGTATTGCAAAAGCTGATTTTTTAGAAGAAGAAGCACCTCGTTTAGAGCAATGGTTGCAAAATGGATATCACGGTGAAATGCATTATATGGAAAATCACTTTGATAAACGTTTAGATCCACGACTGCTGGTAGATGGTGCAAAATCAGTAATTTCCTTGTCGTACAACTATTTTCCTTCGGAAGTTCAGCAAGAAGGAAGTTATAAGATTTCTAAATATGCTTACGGACAAGATTATCATCATATCATCAAAGATAAATTACGAGAATTATTACAGTTGATTAATGATGAAATAGGAGAAGTTTCTGGTCGTTGTTTTGTTGATTCTGCTCCTGTGTTAGAACGAGCTTGGGCAAAAAAATCAGGGTTGGGTTGGAACGGGAAACACTCGTTGTTAATTCAAAAACAACAAGGGTCGTTTTTCTTTTTGGCGGAATTAATTATTGATTTAGAACTCGAATACGACGACCCTTTTAAAACAGATCATTGTGGTAGTTGTACTCGTTGTGTTGATGCATGCCCAACTCAAGCTATTTTGCCTAATAATACAGTTGATGGAAGTAAATGTATTTCATATTTAACAATTGAGCTAAAGGATGCAATTCCGTCAGGATTTAAAGGAGAAATGCAAGATTGGATGTTTGGTTGCGATGTGTGCCAAGATGTATGCCCATGGAATCGTTTTTCACAACCGCACGAAGAAAGTCTATTTACGCCTCAAGAAAACTTACTGCAAATGACAAAACGTGATTGGCAAGAGTTAACACAAGAAACCTTTAGTAAAGTGTTTAAAAAATCGGCAGTAAAGCGTACTAAGTTTTCAGGGTTATTAAGAAATATTGACTTTATAAAATAATAAAACCGCTTAGAAAAGCGGTTTTATTTATGTTTTAAAGATTATTTAGGATTCGTCTCTCCAAAGAAAAACCAATTAAGTCCTTTTTTTAGCATTCCACTTTCTTTTACAGGAGTTTGTTTTTCTGTTTCTTTTGCGTTGACAGTTTCTCCTTCAAATAATTTTACAACAAAATCTTCATAAGATGCGTTAACCTCTTCTTGTAAGAAAGAATTAAAATATAATTCACTTGCTTTTTCACCTTTAACTTTTTCAATTTCTAATAGCGTTTTGTATAAAGGTTCAATTTTTTTTATAACGTTTTCAGGTAAAGATTTTCTCCTTCCAGTATATCCAGTGATTTTTCCGTTATCATCTTTTTCTACATCAAAATCAGTAATAACCCAGTAGTACCTACCTGTTCTTGTTAAGTTTTTAACAATAGCATGGAAATTATTTCCTTGCTTTAGGTTATCCCATAATATTTTAAAGACTACCTTAGGCATGTCAGGATGCCTAATAACGTTATGAGGTTCTCCAATAAGTTCTACTTTATTATACTCCGAAGCCTCTTCAAAGGTATCGTTCATATATAAAATAGTCCCTGCAGGATCTGTTTTACTAATAATTGTTTTTGATTTGTCCCATTTTATTTCCTCATCTATAACTTTAGAAGGTCTAAGAGAATTGTTTGTGTGCATTTTTTTTGTTTTAATAGTTATTCGGGGTGGTTTACTCAAAAAATAATCAACAAATATAAGGTTTTTGAAGTAGGAGTTTGCTTTGAAAGGATTTTTAGTTATGGTAAGAGAATGTAATTTTTATTTGGTCTAAAATATTAGTTGTATGATAATAGAATTATGTTAGTTTTTTGTTTTTTGATAATAGAATTGTATTATTAACTAACAGTAAGGAGTAAATGTGAAAAAAAAAGGATTGAAACAATTGTTTCAATCCTTTTAAAAAACATTTTAAGAGGGATTATTTAGGGGTAGTAAATTTATGTTGGGTTTGTTTCTCCAAAGAAAAACCAATTTAATCCTTTCTTTAAAGGGTTTGTTTCATTCTTAATTTTTTCAGCTTCTTCTTTAGAAAGCTCTTCGTTAAACAAATCAACTACGAATTCATTATATGTTTTACCAACTTCTTCTTTTAAGTAGGCATCAAAATACATTTCACTAGCTTTTTCACCTTTAAGTTTTTCAATGTCTAAAAGTGTTTTATATATAGGTTCAATTTTTTTTACAACTCCATCAGGAACGGCTTTCCTTCTAGCGGTATACCCTACAATTTTACCCTCTTCATCTTTATCAATGGTAAAGTCAGTAATAACCCAGTAATATCTGCCGGTTCTTGTTAGGTTTTTAACAATTGCATGAAAGTTTTCACCTTTCTTAAGAGCGTCCCATAAAACTTTAAAAGCTACCTTGGGCATATCTGGGTGACGGATAATATTATGAGGTTCGCCAACTAACTCAATGGTACTGTATTCACAGGTGTTAGAAAAAACATCGTTAGCATATAAAATAGTTCCGTAAACATCAGTTTTGCTTACAATGGTTTTTGTTTTATCCCATTGTACTTCTTCGTTAATAATGTGTCTTTGTGTAGTTTCCATTTCTATTGGTTTAAGGTTAGGGCAAATTTGAGAAGAAAAAGAAAGACTAAATATGACTTTTATCAGGTTGTTAATTATTTTTTAATAATTTTATTCATGATGTTTATAATTCTCAAAAGTTAGGGTTAATAGCCAAAGGAGTTTAATGAGATAATATAACTTTTATAGGTAAGCAAGTTACTTTTACTTAACAAACAAAATGTATATTTGTAAGTTCAAACAAACAAGAACGAACCTATGAGAGATTCTAGAAAAAGGCATGAAGCTTTACTTTATCATGCCAAACCGAAGCCAGGAAAAATAGCAGTAGTACCTACCAAAAAATACGCAACACAACACGATTTATCATTAGCGTATTCACCAGGTGTTGCTGAACCTTGTTTAGAAATAGCGAAAGATAAAAACAACGTTTATAAATATACTTCAAAGAGCAATTTAGTGGCTGTTATTTCAAACGGAACAGCAGTTTTAGGGTTAGGTAATATTGGTCCTGAAGCATCCAAGCCAGTAATGGAAGGAAAAGGATTACTTTTTAAAATTTTTGCTGATATTGATGTTTTTGATATTGAAGTAGATGCTACTGATGTTGATAAATTTGTTGAAACAGTAAAAGCTATAGCTCCTACTTTTGGAGGAATTAATTTAGAAGATATTAAAGCTCCTGAAGCTTTTGAAATTGAAAGAAGATTAAAAGAGGAGTTGGATATTCCTGTAATGCACGATGATCAGCACGGTACAGCAATTATTTCAGCCGCAGCCTTAAAAAATGCATTAGAGATTAATGAAAAGGATATTAAGGATGTAAAAATTGTTGTGAACGGAGCCGGAGCCGCAGCAATATCATGTACGCGTTTGTATCTAGCTTTAGGTGCGAGTCGTGAAAACGTAATTATGTGTGATAGTAAAGGGGTTATCAGAAAAGATAGAGATAATCTAACATCACAAAAAGCGGAATTTGCTACAGATCAAGATGTAAATACTTTAGAGGAAGCAATGTTAAATGCCGACGTGTTTATTGGTTTGTCAAAAGGAAATGTGGTATCTCCTGAAATGCTTTTGTCAATGGCGAAAAACCCAATTGTTTTTGCAATGGCAAATCCAGAACCAGAAATTGAGTACGATTTAGCTATAGCGACAAGAGACGATATTATCATGGCAACAGGAAGGTCAGATCACCCTAATCAGGTGAACAATGTATTAGGTTTTCCTTTTATTTTCCGTGGAGCACTAGATGTACGCGCCAAAAAAATTAACGAAGAAATGAAGATGGCTGCTGTACACGCATTAGCAGATTTAGCAAAACAATCAGTGCCAGAACAGGTAAATATTGTATATGATGAAGTAAGCCTTTCTTTTGGAAAAGAATATATTATACCCAAACCATTTGACCCAAGGTTAATTTATGAAATTCCACCAGCAATAGCAAAAGCAGCGATGGACTCAGGAGTTGCTCAAGAACCTATCGATGATTGGGATAGGTATAGAGAGGAGTTGATGGATCGTTCAGGAACAGGAAGTAAAGAAGTACGCTTATTACACAACAGAGCTAAAAAGAATCCTAAGAGATTAGTGTTTGCTGAAGCAGATCATTTAGATGTTTTAAAAGCAGCACAGAGAGTTTATGAAGAAAAAATTGGAAAACCGATTTTATTAGGAAGAAGAGAAATTATTTTAGAACTGAAAACTGAGTTAGGATTTGATGCTGATGTGCCAATTATTGATCCTAAAACAGATGAGGAAGAAGAAAGAAGAAACCGATATGCTGAAATATTTTGGAAATCAAGACAACGTAAAGGAGTTACGTTTTTAGAGGCACAAAAATGGATGCGTGAACGCAACTATTTTGCAGCAATGATGGTGAATTCTGGGGAAGCAGATGCATTGATTACAGGATATTCAAGACCTTATCCTTCAGTAGTGAAACCTATGTTAGAATTGATTGAAAAGGATCATGGAGTAACAAGAGTTGCAGCAACAAATATGATGTTAACGAAGCAAGGGCCTATGTTCTTAGCAGATACCACAATTAATATCAATCCAACAGCAAAAGATTTAGCTAAAATTACACAGTTAACATCTGTGTTGGCTAAAATGTTTGGGATGAAACCAAACGTTGCAATGTTAGGATTTTCAAATTTTGGATCATCAAAATCTGAAAGTTCAACTAAGATTAGAGAAGCAGTTTCTTACATTCACCGTCATTATCCAAATGTTGTAGTTGATGGTGAGTTGCAAGCAGATTTTGCTTTAAATCCAGAATTATTAGCAAAAGAGTTTCCTTTCTCTAAACTAAATGGAAAAAGAGCAAACGTATTAATTTTTCCAAATTTAGAATCGGCTAATATTACCTATAAGTTAATGAAAGCTGTTGATGAAGTAGAAACTATAGGGCCAATTTTACTTGGAATGAGTAAGCCAGTACACATTTTGCAATTGGGGGCAAGTGTAGATGAAATGGTAAATATGGCTGCAGTAGCAGTTGTAGATGCTCAAAACAAGGAAATGAAAGCAAAAAACAAAGTTTCTCAATAAGATAAGAGAAATTTTTTTAAAAGATAATTTTTTCTATTTTAGACCAATAGAAAAAAATAGCTAGATGATAACACAAATAAGGGGAAAACTTGTGGAAAAAAATCCTACATACGCTGTTGTAGATTGCAATGGAGTAGGATATTTAATGCATATTTCTTTAAACACATATTCATTATTACCAAACGATGAATATGTGTTGTTATATACACACTTATCCATTAGAGAAGATGCTCATACGTTGTATGGATTTTCAACAAAAACAGAGCGAGAAGTTTTTAGGTTACTAACTTCGGTTTCAGGAGTAGGACCAAGTACTGCACGAACCATGTTGTCTTCTATGACTTCACAAGAGGTTTCACAGGCAATAGCTTCTGGAGATGTAAAATTAATTCAAACGGTTAAAGGTATTGGAGCTAAAACTGCACAACGAGTTATTGTTGATTTAAAAGACAAAGTCTTAAAAACTTTTGATATAGATGAAGTTTCTGTGGTACAGAACAATACAAATAAAGAAGAAGCGTTATCTGCTTTAGAAGTTCTTGGGTTTGCACGAAAACAAGCTGACAAGGTAATAGGGAATATATTAAAAGAAACACCTGATGCTAGTGTTGAAAAACTTATAAAACAGGCGTTAAAAAACTTATAAAAAAGGTTGGAAAAAGCAGTTATTAATAGACTACTTACAGCACTTGCTATTTTAGTAAGTGTTGTTTCGTTTTCACAAAATACTCAAAAAAATAAGATAAGTAATGCTAAACAGGATACTGTTATTCCCCTTAAGTATAATTTTAAATATAACCAAAACGGAACACTTTATTTAAACAACCCTTCTCAAAAAGTAGTAACTTATGATAAGGCGTTGAATAAGTTTATGATTGTTGAAAAAATAGGAGATTACTATGTAGGTACCCCTATTTTTATGACACCTAAAGAGTATAATGAATACCGCTTAAAAAATGATTTAAAAGATTATTTTAAAGAAAAAGTAGACGCTACTAATCCTAAAAAGAAGGGCAGTGAGGCTGCTCGTAAAAACTTATTACCTAAATACTATGTAAATTCTAAGTTTTTCGAATCTGTTTTTGGAGGTAACACTGTTGAGGTAAACCCAACAGGACAAATAAATATTAAACTTGGAGGTGTATATCAAAACAATGAAAATCCTCAAATCTCTGTTGAAAATCAAAGCAGCTTTACATTTGATTTTGATCAACAAATTAGTGCGAGTTTACAAGCAAAAGTAGGTAAACGATTAACGGTAACGGCAAATTATGATACCCAATCTACTTTTGATTTTCAAAATATTATTAAATTAGAATATACTCCAACCGAAGATGATATTATTAGAAATATCGAGGCAGGTAATATTAGTATGCCAATTAAAAACTCACTTATTAATGGAGCACAATCGTTATTTGGGGTAAAAACAGAATTACAGTTTGGTAAAACATATGTTACAGCTGCATTCTCACAGCAAAATTCACAATCTAAAACAGTAGTTGCTGAAGGTGGAGCAACCATAGAACCATTTGAATTACGAGCATCTGACTATGATAATGACCGACATTTCTTTTTATCACAATATTTTAGAGAAAATTACAAAGAAGCTTTAGAGAATTACCCTTTAATTAACAGTCCTATAAATATTACTAGAGTTGAGGTTTGGGTAACTAATAGAAATCAAAACGTAACCGATTATCGTAGTATTGTAGCTTTTGCCGATTTAGGAGAATCTGATGATGCAAATGAAGTGAATCCAGCTGAAATAACAACAACACCTGGAGCTATATCAGTTAATTCTGAAATTATACCTTATAATGGAGTGAATAATTTAAGTTCTTTATTAACAGCAAATTCAGGTGGGATTAGAGATGTTGCAACTATTGATGCTGCAATTAATGGTATTGGTGTTCCAGCGAGACAAGGCTTTAACTATACATACTTACAAAATGCTCGTAAGTTACAACCTAATGAATTCAAACTACATCCACAGTTAGGGTTTATCTCGTTAAATAGACGATTAAATGACGGAGAAGTTTTAGCAGTAGCTTTTGAATATACTGTGGTAGGAGCCTCTAATAGTGAAACAGTTTTTAGAGTAGGAGAGTTTTCAAACGATGGAGTTGTTGCACCAGCAAACCTAGCAGTAAAATTATTACGTAGTGAAATTTTAAATACAGTTCGACCAGGAACAGCTACAGCAAATAGTCCCGGTGAGCCTTTTCCTACGTGGCGCTTAATGATGAAAAACGTATATGCTTTAGGAGCATTTCCATTACAACGTGAAGGTTTTCGTTTTGAGTTATTGTATCGTGATGATGAAACAGGAACCTTACAAAACACTTTACAAAATGCAGCAAATACAGCGTTAAAGAATGAACCATTATTAAGGTTGCTTAATTTAGATAAATTAGACCAAAGTGAATATGCAGTTACAAATGGAGATGGTTTTTTTGATTATGTAGAAGGAATTACGGTAAATTCTGAAAGAGGATACATTTTGTTTCCTGAACCAGAACCATTTGGTGAAGATTTATTACTGAAATTAACCAATCCAACAGATCAAACAAAATACGGTTTCGAAGAATTATATTTAACTACTAAAATTCAAGCTAAAAACGAGTATCAGAACTTAGATAAATTCTTCTTAAAAGGATATTTTAAATCAGAAACAAGTAGAGGGATCTCTTTGGGGGCTTTCAATGTTCCAAGAGGGTCAGTTCGCGTTACAGCTGGAGGAAGACAATTGGTTGAAGGGATAGATTATGTGGTAGATTATCAATTAGGTCGTGTGCAAATTTTAGACCCAGGTTTAGAAGCTTCAGGAATTCCAATTAACGCATCTGTAGAAAATAATACATTTTTTAATCAGCAACGAAAAACATTTATAGGAATTGATGTTGAACATCGTTTTTCTGAAGATTTTATTTTAGGGGGAACTTTTTTAAATGTTAGTGAAAAGCCAATTACACCTAAGGTAAATTTAGGAGGAGAGCCTATAGATAATATTATGTTAGGTTTGAACTTAGACTATTCTTCAGAAGTACCCTATTTAACAAAACTAGCAAACAAATTGCCTTTCGTTGAAACTGAAGCTCCGTCAAATGTTTCGGTTAGAGCTGACATGGCATATTTGTTACCAGGATCTCCTAGTGGAATTAATGTAGATGGTACTGCAACTTCATATTTAGATGATTTTGAAGCTTCACAAATACCAATTAACTTAAACTCACCACAGCAATGGTTTTTAGCGAGTACGCCAGAATCTCAAGGTTTTGATGGAGGAACTTTTGGTTTAGAGTATAATTACAAAAGAGGAAAATTAGCTTGGTATAATATAGATCAGTTATTCTACGGAAGTGGAAACAGACCAAGTAATATTGATGAGAATGAATTGTCTAGAGATGAGGTACGTCAAATTCGATATAATGAATTATTTCCTAACACAGATTTAGACATTACACAACAAAACTTAGTTAGAACCTTAGATTTAGCTTATTACCCTGCAGAAAGAGGACCATATAACTATAATGAAAATGCAAGCAGTGTAACAGCTGAAGAGCGCTGGGGTGGTATTATGAGAGCATTAACCACGAATAATTTTGAGCAAGCAAATGTTGAGTATATTCAATTTTGGTTAATGGATCCGTATGAAAACTATTCAATTACAACTGAAGAAGGTTTGCCTGCAGGAATTAACCCAAATGACCCAACAAATCAAGTAGGGAAATTATTTATAAACTTAGGTAATGTTTCTGAAGATATATTAAAAGATGGAAGAAAGCAATATGAAAATGGGCTCCCTGCCGATGGACAAAAAGCTGACGGAGGTAATATCCAAACTTCTATTTGGGGAGATACCCCTATAAATCCTTCTATTTTATATGCTTTTGACTCTAGTAATGATGCAAGAACGAATCAAGATATTGGTTTAGACGGTTTAAGTGATGAAGAAGAAAGAATAAAATTCCCTGCATTTGCTGGACTAGATGACCCAGCGGGAGATAATTTCCAGTTTTTTAGAGGAGGAGAAATAGAAAACACCAATCCATCAGTTTTATCCAGATATAAAAACTTTAACGGTACAGAAGGTAACTCACCAACAGCGAGTCAGTCAAACGAATCATATCCAACATCATCAACCACCTACCCAGATACAGAAGACATCAATAAGGATCAAACAATGAATCCTGTGAATAGCTATTTTGAGTATGAGGTTTCTCTAAATAAAACAGATTTAGTATTAGGTCAAAATAATATTATTGATGTAAAAACACAAAATGTAACACTTTTAAACGGAGCAACAAGAACCACTAAATGGTATCAATTTAGAATACCTGTTAGAAATGTTACCGATGCTCAAAAAATTAATGGAATTACTGATTTTAATAGCATTCGTTTTATACGAATGTTTTTAACGCAATTCAAAATGCCAGTAGTATTACGTTTTGGAGAATTAGAATTGGTAAGAGGAGATTGGAGACGTTATACAAAAACATTACCAGATACAAACACTCCTCCTGAGGATTTAGATTCAAATAAATTAAACAAGTTTGAAGTAGGAGTAGTTAGCATTGAACAAAATCAAGACCGTTATAAACTGCCACCAGGAATTCAAAGAGAACGTTTGCAAGGAACCAATAGAATTCAACGTCAAAACGAGCAATCTGTAACGTTAAAGGTAACTGACTTAGAAGCTGACGAGGTTAGAACTATTTATAAAAATATTAGTATTGATATGCGTAGGTATAAAAAGCTGCGTATGTTTTTACATGCTGAAAATCAAAATAGCGTTACAGGCGCAAATGATGATGAAATGGTAGCAATTATACGTTTAGGTACCGATTTAAACGATAACTATTACCAAGTAGAAAAGCCATTAAAAATATCTACATCAAACGCTTCATCTTTAGATGTTTGGCCTCAGGAAAATAATTTAGATATTCCATTAGAAGAGTTAGCTAACCTAAAAATTGAAAGACCAACAGGAAGCAATCTTACTGATGTGTATTCGTCGATAAGCTCTAATGGATTAAAAATTTCTGTGAGAGGAAACCCAACCTTAGCTCAAGTAAGAACGGTGATGTTAGGGGTTAAAAATACAGTTAGCGATAATAAAACTGTTGAAGTTTGGTTTAATGAATTACGTGCAGTAGGCTTTGATAACAAAGGAGGATGGGCAGCAGTTGTAAATGCAGATGCTAATATGGCTGATGTAATGGATGTCTCTTTAGCTGGAAGAATGTCAACCATAGGTTTTGGTAATGTAGAAGATCGTGTACAACAAAGAAGTATTGAAGAAATAAAACAATATAGTGTAGCTACCAATATTCAGTTAGGTAAAATGATGCCAAAAAAATGGAACATGCAAGTACCTATGAATTATAGTTATGGAGAAGAGTTTAGAGACCCAAAATACGATCCACAATTTCAAGATGTAGAATTAGAAGACGCAATTGATAAAAACCCAAATAGTAAAAATGCCCAAGACTATACAAGAAGAAAAAGCATTAGTTTCATTAATGTAAAAAAGAATAGAAACCCAGAAAGTAAGAAGAAACCTAAATTTTATGATGTAGAGAATTTTTCAGCCTCATATTCACATAGCGAGGAGTTTCATAAAGATTACAATATTGAAAGTTATGTAAACAAAAATGTAATGGCTGGTGCTAGTTATAATTTCACTTTTGTTCCTTTTAGTATAGAGCCATTTAAAAAATCAGAAGGATTTAAAAGTAGGTACTTACAATTTATAAAAGATTTAAACTTTAATCCAGTACCTAAAACAATAGCATTAAACTCAAGAATTAATAGAAACTATAACAGTCAACAGTCAAGAAACTTGATTATTGACCCAGTGAATCCTTTACCTGCTCAACCAGAACTCATACAAAGAAGATTTTTATTTAATTGGGATTATACAATCGGTTTCGACTTAACTAAGTCATTACAATTAAACTTTAATGCGACAAACAATTATATATACGATAGTTTTGGAGAAGATGAACAATTAGAAGTTTACGATCAATTTTTCAGTATAGGAAGACCAGATAATTACCATCAAAAGTTAAACACAACTTATAAATTACCATTAAATAAGTTCCCATTCTTGAATTTTATCAATGCAGATTACGGATATACAGCTGATTTTGATTGGAAAGCAGGTTCACAAAGTTATATTGAGCAAGTAGGAAACATGATTCAGAACGCCAATACACATAACTTAAACACAAACATAGATTTCGGTCGTTTTTATAAAATTGTTGGTGTAGATAAACTATTGTTAAAAGGAACAAAAAAGCAACCAACTCAAAAAGGAACAGCTACATTAGGAGGAAATCAAGTAGCCCAAAAGCCAAAGCTTAAAAAGAAAGCTACTTTTGGTCAAAAATTAGGAAAGGGAGTATATGATGTGTTAACATCGGTAAAAAGAGCAAAAATTAGTTACTCTCAAAATAATGGAACTTTACTACAAGGATATAAGCCTTCAGTTGGATTTTTAGGAAGAAATGGTTTTGATGGAGGCTTAGCTCCAACTTTAGGATTTGTATTTGGTAGTCAAACAGATATTTTAAATACAGCAATTGAAAATGGATGGTTAATTACTAGAAACGCTGGAGATGAGTATTACAGTAAGAATTACTCTAAAACAAGATATAAAAAACTAGATTATAATGTGTCTGTAAAACCTTTTAGAGATTTAACTATTGATTTACGAGGGAACAGAATTCAAACAAGTAACTTAACACAGCAGTTAGATGTTGTTTCAAATGGTAGTGGAGGTTTTGAGCAAGACCCGAATATAAAACCTTTTGAAACAGGTAATTATAGTGTTAGCCATTTTATGTTAGGAACTATTTTTACTGATAATGAAACATTATATCAAAACTTCTTAGATTATAGAAGCACTATTTCAAATAGACTATCGGCAGAAACAGGCTTGCCTAATACAGGTACAGCAGCGTATCAAACAAACGGACAGCAAGCAATGCTTCCAGCATTTATTGCTGCATATTCTGGTAATAGTCCGAATTCGGTAAGTACAGGAATCTTTAAAAATATTCCGATTCCTAACTGGACATTACGTTATAATGGTTTTATGAAATATAAATGGTTTAAGAAAAACTTTTCTTCGTTTACTCTATCACATGGTTACAAATCATCGTATACAATAGGTAACTATTCTAATAATTTACAGTATGATTCAAATAATAGAGAAACAAATACAAATACTTCTGGTAATTATCAACCAGAACTCTTAATTTCGTCCGCAACTTTAATTGATGAGTTTTCACCATTAATAAAAGTAGATTTTAGAATGAAGAATTCAGTTTCATTCAAAGGAGAGATAAGAAGAGACAGGTCTTTAACATTAAACTTTAATAATAATACTTTAACAGATGTTAAAGGAACAGAATATGTTTTAGGGTTTGGATACAAGATAAGAGATGTTAAATTTGTCACTAGATTTACAGGAAAAAAAGAAACTTTAAAAGGAGATATAAATTTAAGAGCTGATATATCGTTAAGAGATAACTTAACATTGATAAGAAGTGTAGATGAAGAAAATAGTCAGATTACAGGAGGGGAGAAATTATTTGGATTAAAATTTATTGCCGACTATAATTTAAGCAGCAATTTAACAGCATCTTTTTATTACAATCACCAAACATTTGAATATGCAGTTTCTACCACTTTTCCAAGACAATCTATTAATGCAGGAATTAATTTAGTATACAACTTAGGAAATTAAAACAAACACAATAAAAAATCATTACAATGAACATTCCATCAGAATTAAAGTACACCAAAGACCACGAGTGGGTTAAAGTAGAAAATAGTGTAGCAACTATTGGTATTACTGATTTTGCACAAGGAGAGTTAGGAGATATCGTATACGTTGACGTAGATACATTAGACGAGGAATTAGATGCTGAAGAAGTTTTCGGTTCTGTAGAAGCAGTAAAAACAGTTTCAGACCTTTTTATGCCTTTATCAGGAGAAGTAGTAGAGTTTAATGAAGCTTTAGAAGATGAACCAGAATTAGTAAACTCTGACCCTTATGGAAACGGGTGGATGATAAAAGTAAAATTATCTGACGATTCACAAGTAGCAGATTTATTAAGTGCTGAAGCATATCAAGAACTTATTAAAGGATAAACTAACCATAATAGCAATACTAATAACTTTAAGTATTGCTATTATTAGTTTAGTAAAAATAGAAAAAGCTCCTATACAAATTAACCATGTAGATAAGCTAGAACATACCTTTGCTTATTTCGTGTTAAGTTTGGTATGGTTGTTAGCTTTAAAAACAACAAAAATTAATAAATATATTACTGTTTTTTGTTGTTTTTTTTACGGCATAATTATTGAGGTTCTACAAGTTACAACAACGTCATATAGATCAGGAGAGGTTTTAGATATAATGGCAAACACGACGGGTATTTTAATAGCTTTCATAGTTTATAACTTTTTTTTAAGAAAAATAAAGCTATTTAAAGATTAAGCTTGTAAAAGTTGAAATAAATTAATTAAATTAGCGAACTATTAAAAACATTTAGGATGGAAATCAAGAAAAATCCAAAATCAAACTTAGAGAACTATAGTAAACTATTTATGCAAATAGGTTTGGTTTTAGCTTTATTTGTAACGTATGTTGCTATTGAGAATAAGACATATGATAAAGAGTATGGAGAGTTAGGTATGGCTAACATGGCTACTGATATTGAAGAAGAAACTATTGAGCTTCAAATAGAGCCACCAAAGCCAAAACCAAATACACCTCCACCACCAGCTCCTGAAAAAATTGAAGTAGTAGAAGACGAAGAAGAGATTGAAGAAACAGTTATCGAATCAACTGAAACTGATGAATCTGAAGCTGTAGAGGTAGAAGATATTCAAGAGGTTGAAGAGGTTGAAGAAGTGGTAGAAGATGTACCATTCGCTATTATTGAGGAAGTTCCTGTATTTCCTGGTTGTAGTGGAACAAAAGCTCAAAAGAAAGCATGTTTGAATAAAAAGTTACAGAAGCATATTCAACGTAACTTTAATGCAGAATTAGCAAATGAATTAGGTTTATCTCCAGGTAAGAAAAGAATTTATGTACAGTTTAAAATTGATAAGGACGGTACTATTACTAGTGTAGCGGCAAGAGCTCCTCATCCAAGATTAAAAAAAGAGGCAGAAAGAGTTGCTAAGAAAATACCTAAAATGAAACCAGGTAGACAAAGAGGTAGACCAGTAAGAGTAGGTTATACGTTACCTATTACATTTAATGTAGAGTAGTAGAAACTTACTAAAAGATAAAAAAAGACAATCCAAAACGGATTGTCTTTTTTTATTGGCACGTTTCTTGTTTTTAACATAGTATTAACATAAAAAACAAATACTATGAAAACACCTAAGAAGCATGCTAAAAAGCAATTAGAAAAATTTTCAACTATTTTTACACAATTAGGCTTAGTGCTAACTTTGTTTGTCGTTTTCTTGTTTTAGAGCACGAAACAGTTAAAGATACAGCGGTAGTTGAACCTACTAATGCACAAGATTATGAGAAAGTTTACACTTTTGACATTCCTGTTATTGTAAAAAGAGAAGTAAAAGAAATAGAAAAGCCAAATCAAGAGCGTGTAATTAAAGAAGTATTTAAACCAGAAGTAGTAGATAATAATACGGAAAACACCTCGGTAATAGATTTACCTGTTGATGATGGTTCTATAGATGTTGAAACACTAACTCAGGTAAAAGAAGAAGAGGTAGTTGATAAAGACGATGATCCAGTTTCAATTAAGAATGTCCAAAACACTCCAGTTTTTAAAGGTTGCGAAGGACTCTCAGAAGAAGAAAATATAAAATGTTTTGAAAGAAAAATGCAACAGCATATACAGCGTAATTTTAACTCAGAATTGGCGCAAGATGTAGGATTAAATTCTGGTAAATATAAAATATTGACACAGTTTGTTATTGATAAGTTAGGTAATGTTACGGATATTCAAATTAGGGCACCACATGCTAAATTAAAAAAGGAAACAAACAGAGTAGTAAATAAAATTCCAAAATTTACTCCAGGAAAACAGAATAATAAAGAAGTAAAAGTAAAATATACGCTACCAATTACTTTTAGAGTGGAATAAAAAGTAAAAACTCAGCCAACTGGTTGAGTTTTTTTTATTTTTGTTATATATGGATACAGATAAAATGTTTTTTGCACATGAGACAGCAGTTATTGATGATGGTTGTATAATTGGAGAAGGAACTAAAATATGGCACTTTAGCCATATTATGCCTAATTGTAACATTGGTAATAATTGTAATATTGGACAAAACGTAGTAGTGTCGCCTCAGGTTGTTTTAGGGAATAATGTAAAGGTTCAAAATAATGTTTCTATATATACGGGTGTTAGATGCGAAGATGATGTCTTTTTAGGACCCTCTATGGTTTTTACCAATGTAATTAATCCACGTAGCGCCATAAAAAGACAAGATCAGTATTTAGAAACAATTGTTAAAAAAGGAGCGAGTATAGGAGCAAATGCAACAATTGTATGCGGTAACAATATTGGAGAATACGCTTTTATAGGAGCAGGAGCAGTGGTAACTAAAGAAGTTAAACCTTATGCGTTAGTTGTAGGAAACCCATCAAAACAAATAGGGTGGATTAGTGAGTACGGACATCGGTTAAATTTTGATGATGAAGGTTTGGCTACTTGCCCAGAAAGTGGAGATAAATATATCTTGAAAAACAATGAGTTAAGAAAACTTTAAGTTAAAGTTTAAAAAAAGTGAAAAAACTTAAAAAAAATATTTGTGAAAAGAAAAATCTTATTTATATTTGAACAGTGGTTTTTAAACCACTTTCTTTTTCTTTTTCATAGCAATTTTTCCCACTCAATTTTGAGTGGGTTTTCTTTTTATAAAAACTTCCCAAATAAAGTAACTGTATAGAATAATGTATTCTAAAGTAATTAACCAAAGATTTTCTTTCCATGGAGAATTAGCATATGCCTGATAACTTAGAATAATAACTAAACTCCACAAAACAGCATAACGATATTGAGTAAATACAGATAAAATTAAAAGCGTTGCTATATACCAAGGATGCATTGTTGTTGTTGAAAAATAGTAGAACGACAAAGCAAATAGCATACTTAGAATTAATTGTTTTGTTGACTTGTTCTTTTTGAAAAAAGTAAGAATTAATAAAAAGCAAACGGTAAGAATAGGTATTATTTTACCAATAATGGCAATCTCATTATAGCCTCTAAATTGATAACCAATTTCTCTAGCTAAATAGTAAAAACTAGCATTAAACTCAAAGCTTCTAAACCATAAACCAACAGAGTTAGTATAGTTTGAAATTAACTCTGGAGAATAGAAAGGAAGAAAAAGTAACACAATTGTTAGAACTACAGTTCCGTAAAAAAATGCTAATTTTTGTAATCCTTTAAGGAGTGAAAAATCATTTTTTACAAACCATTGAAAAAATAAAGGTAAAAAGAGTAAAGGAATCAGTTTTACAGAAACTGAACAAGCCATTAGTATAGCTGCTAAAAACCACTTCTGTTTATGTAGTGTATAAATACTCCAAACCAGAAAGAATAACATAACAGGTTCAAAATGTAAGTTTCCAGTAAGTTCAATTATAATAAATGGGTTTAAAACCCATAGAAAAATGTTTTTAACGGGTAATTGTAATTTTTCTAAAAGCTTTTTTCCAAAGTATAAAATACCAATGTCAGCCAAGATAATAAGTGTTCGCATTACAATGACGCTCCCAATAATGCTGTTTTTAGCAAACAGAGCGGCTATTAAAAAGCATAACTGATTAATTGGGGGGTAATTGGTATAATGACTACCATTTAAGGCTCCCATTCCTTCATACAAATCCTTAGCTTGGTTAATAGGGTAGTTATGCTGCTCAATAAATGTTTGAGGTAATGATAAATAAGGATTTATTCCTTCTAAAATCATACGTCCATCCCAAATAAAACGATAGAAATCTTGAGATAGATTAGGAATAGCAAAAAAGAAAACCAATCGAAATAAGACCGAAATTCCAGCTAAATGAGCAAACGATAATTCTTTATCTCGTAAAAGAGCAAAATAACAAGTAAATAGGCTAATCCAGAGAAAAAGTAACTTGTTAAATTCGGTACGATCAATTGTATAAGCAAATAAAAAATAAAGAAGAACACTAACAAAGGTTAGTATAATTGAGCTATATTTTTTAAAAAAAGACATTTAAGCTTTTGAGAAAATCGATTTAAAAAAGACATATCCAAAACCAACAAATAACATTAAATGAAAAGGAAACAAACCAAAGTCTCCACCCTGATCACCAACAGTAAAAGCACTATACATACCAAAAGCAAAGTATAAAGCTAATAAACCTTCTATGATTACATGTAAAGAGGGTCTTTTACGAATATATTTATTGTTTTTCCAACTATCTTTTAACGACTTAATATTGAATTTAGGGGTTCTTACAAATTCACTTTTTTTACCTAAATGACCTTCTAAAACAGCAATTGTATTGTGTAAAGAGAAGCCCATGGCAATAGAGAAAAAAGCGAAAAAGGCGCCAATATATTTGATAAAATTCCAGAAACCTCCTCCGTAAGTCCTTTTATACATAAACCAGTAGCAGATAAAGAAAATAAAGGTGCTTACAATAAAAAAGCTCATGACTATAAAGTAAATTTTTAAATGAGCATATTCATTTTTAATATACAACATAGGTATACTTAAAACAGCTACTAAAAAGATACAAGTAAACATAGAGCTATTTAGTAAGTGTAGTGTTCCATGAAGTTTTGTTTTAAAGGGAATAGTAGAACTTGTAATAATTCTCTTCAACATTTTTTGAAAATTTTCTGCTCCTCCTTTGTTCCATCTAAATTGTTGTGAACGAGCAGCGCTAATAACTACAGGTAATTCAGCAGGAGTAACAACATTTTCTAAATATTTGAATTTCCAATTCTTTAATTGTGCACGGTAGCTTAAATCTAAGTCTTCTGTTAAAGTATCTCCCTCCCAGTTTCCAGCATCGTAAATACACTCTTTACGCCAAATACCTGCAGTACCATTAAAATTAATAAAATGTCCTTGGCTATTTCTGCCTACTTGTTCTAAAGTAAAATGAGCATCTAAAGCAAACGCTTGAATTTTTGTTAAAGTTGAATAATTTCTATTAATATGTCCCCAACGAGTTTGAACTACACCTATTTCAGGATCTTTAAAATACGGAACGGTTTCCAATAACCAATTTTCCTTAGGTAAGAAATCGGCGTCAAAAATAGCAATAAACTCACCTTTGGCCGTTTTAAGTCCTTCCTTTAGGGCGCCAGCCTTAAATCCTTGACGGTTTTCACGTCTAATATGTTGAATGTCTAAACCTGTTTTTTGAAGCTCTTTAATTTGTTTAGCTGTGCTCTCAATTGATTCATCGGTAGAATCATCTAATACTTGAATTTCTAACTTTTCGCGTGGATATTCTAATTGAGAAATGTTGTGTAATAAACGCTCCATTACATATAGCTCATTATATACAGGTAGCTGTATTGTTACATACGGAACTTTGTTAATGTCAGATAAATCTAATTTGGGTGTGCTTTCCCTTTTTTTCTGAGCTTTCAAATAGTTGATAAGCAGGTTTAACTGAGCTATAGCGTATAACAATATAAGTACTAATGATATAGTGTATAGCGTAATTATTATATATTCTAAAACCATTATTTAAAGCTATATTTAAAGATCCAACCTAAAATTTTTATGCCGGCTAATATACTACCTTTTACAGTTCCTGAAACCTTTGAAACGCCAATTCTATTTCTATATTTCATAGGAATTTCTGTATAAGTTAATTTTTGTTTCAAAGCCTTTAATTGCATTTCTACTGTCCAACCATACGTTTTGTCTTCCATGTTTAAAGCTAGTAGTTTATCATATTTTATTGCTCTGAAAGGACCTAAATCAGTGAATTTTGCACCAAAAAACAACTTCATTAAAGTAGTTGCTAGCCAATTACCAAAAACTTGTTGAGGAGTCATAGAACCCTTTTCACGTAGTCGTTGTACACGAGCACCAATTACAAAATCAATGTTATCATTCATTATTGGAGCAACAAGCTCAGTAAGTTGTTCAGGATAATCAGAATAATCTCCGTCTAAAAAAACAACGATATCTGGCTTTTCGTTTTTAATAGAAATATATTCCATCCCTTTCAAACAAGCATATCCGTAACCTTTTCTATTTTCAGAAAGTACTGTTGCTCCTGCGTTTTTAGCAATGGTTTCAGTATTATCTGTTGAATTGTTACTAATAACAATTACCTCGTCTACTATGGAAGGAATGTCATTGATTACATGGGCAATGGAATCTTGTTCGTTATATGCGGGGATGATAACTTTTATAAGTGGATTCATTAATTATTTTAAGTCGTTGAGATTGTTTTCTTTTGCAAAAGAAGACAAATTATTCCATTCTTTTAGCTTTAGTCCTTCTTTAAACTTTATAGCTTTTGTTACCTTATGTTTTTTGTATAATAAACAGTAACCGTTTTTTTTATTGTTTTTGATTTGACATTTTTGATAAATACCTCCTTTATTATTGTAAAAGACCCACCATTTGTTTGGTAATCCATTAATAAAATGTCCTTCCTTTTTTTTAAAAGAGTTTTCATAATAAAAATGCCAATACTTAACAGGAAGGTTATTTTTAAAACTTCCTTCTTTTTTAATGTTTCCATTTTTGTAATAAAAAATCCAATAATCGGTTTTTTTATTATTTTCAAGCCAGCCTTCTTCTTTTAGTGTTCCTTCTTCATAAAATGATTTATGATATGTTTTTTGCCCAACTAAAGAGAAAGTAATAAAAAAGCATAGTATGAAAACATTATTTTTCATTTACCAATTTCATTAAATCAACATCGTTACCTAATAAAACCTCTGTTGGGTTGATACGTCCTTTTTCCGGACCATTTTCCAACTTCAATACTCCTCTAGGGCATACTGCCGAACAAATACCACAACCAACACAACTTGCACGCACTATATTTTCTCCTTTTTGGGCATATGCACGTACATCAATACCTTGTTCACAATACGTAGAACAATTTCCACAAGAAATACATTGTCCGCCATTGGTAGTAATTCTAAATCGAGATTTAAAACGTTGTACAATTCCTAAATAAGCGGCTAACGGACAACCGAAACGACACCAAACACGGTTTCCAAAAATTGGATAAAACCCGGTACCAATAACTCCTGCAAACCAAGCTCCTATTAAAAAGCTGTAGGTGTCTTTTATCCATTGAGAGTTGATTCCAAGGAAAGATTGTGCACCAGTAAAGTAACAGTATAACGTTACAACGGTCATTATTAACGAGAACACCAAAACACTATGTATTAACCAGCGCTCTAGTTTCCATGCATTCATACTTTTGTTAGAATGCTGACGGTATGGATCACCTAAAGTTTCAGCTAAACCACCACAACCACAAACCCAAGAGCAATACCATCTTTTTCCGAAGAAATATACCATTACAGGAACAATGATAAGCGTAAGTACAATACCCCAAACTAAAATAAATAAACCAATAGCTCCGCTATTTCTCAAGCTATCTAAATTCCATTCAAAAAAGAAATCATAATCTAACGGAAAAGCATTTTTAAAATCATATCCAGGCATATTTAAACTGGTCATGATTTCTGGAATAAGGAAGGCAAATACAATCTGAAAAAATAAAACAGAAGTTGTTCTTATAACTTGGTATTTGTTGTGTCTATACTTTATATACATTCTCACTCCCATTGTAAGCATAATCACACAGTATAAAAAACCGTATACAAACCACTGGCTTGCCTCACCGCCGTTTAAAAATTTACTGATAGGGTCTAATATAAAAGTCCAGTTAACCACATAATCAGGAAAAAAATAAAGCAACAAGTAAAAAACAACTAAGTAAATTAAAACTAACCAAGCTATCCATCCTCGATTTGTACTAGCTTCTAAATAAATACCATTATTCTTTATTCCTTTTGGACCAAGTAAAATAAAATTAGGAAGTATAAATAACAGTGCTCCCAAAATACCTAAACCAAAAGTGAGTAACCATAGCAAACTTGAGTTGTTTCTAACAAAACCATTTCCAGCTTTTTTAGCTAACTCATAACTCAAGGTATGGGGTTTCCCATAAATTAAATATTGGTATTGTTCACCTTTTTTATCCCAATTTTTTTCAGCGTCGTATTTAGCAATTAGAGTATTATAATGATTGTTAGATGCTTCATAAGCATTTCTAACCCGACTAGAAAATTCAAAAATATTAAAGCTTTCATCGGTAACAATAGCTTTACTGAGTTCCTCTTTTATGATTTCGCTTTTATATCCTTTTTCAGTAATAAATGAATCTAGTTCTGATTGATTTAAATTAAAAGAACCCGTAAAAATTACTCCTGAAAAAATGATTAACCCTATTAAGAATAGAAGTAGACCTGTTTGTTTTATTATTTTCATCCTAAACTCTGCTGAAAATTCGCTTCCAGCTTTTCTTTTTTAATTGAATATTGGTGTTGTTTTCTTTGTTGAATTTTGCTACAATTTCTGATTCGTGAAGTTTATAGAATTCTGGGTCGAAGTTTGCATCTGCTAAATGTTCTAAAGTATAAGTTACAGACTGCTTTTCATTCAAAATTTTGTCAAAAAACTCATGACGCATTCGTATCCCTAATGTATTTATACCAAGGAATTCTTGCGTGTTTTTATCATAGTTAATTCGAATACATTTTTTACCACTTTCGTGCTCCCAGTAAAAATGAGCTTCATTTTCTTTAGGTTGCGGCCATACCCAACCATAAGTTTGGTATTCAATATCAATAAATTTTGCTGAGTTAAACCAGTGCCCTGGTTTGTATTGAATTCGATTGCCACAAATAGTTTGTGCAACAGTTTCTCCCATCATTCTACCAGTGTACCAAACAGCTTCAATAGGACGACGTAAACCAATTGCTTCATGTTGTTCTGCACAATCTCCAATTGCATACACATCTTTGATATTGGTTTCTAAAAAACGATTGACTTTAACTCCTCTACCAAGTTCAATTTTCGAATCTTTTAAAAAGTCAATATTAGGAGAAACACCAGCAGTCAAACCAACAACATTACAAGGTATTTCTTCACCAGTCTCTTCAATAATTACAGATGTAACTTGCCCGTTTTTATCTGACCTTATCTCCTTCAAGTTTACACCTAAGCGTAAATCGATATGATTTTCTATAATTTCACGATTTATCATGGCAGATTCTCCCTTGGGTAACACTTTGTCCCAAAAACTATTTTCACGAACTAAAAAGGTAACAGGGATATTTCTGCTATGAAGCATTTCGGCAAGTTCAATTCCAATTAAACCTCCACCAACAATAACAGCTCTTTTACATATTTTGTTGTTTGGAGCATATTGTTCAAGAGCCTCTAAATCTTGTTTATGATACATTCCCATAACACCTTTTAAGTTTTGTCCAGGCCAACCAAACTTGTTAGGTTTAGAACCAGTGGCTATAATTAACTTATCGTAAGACAGTTTTTCTCCAGTGCTAAAGGCTATTTCTTTTTCTGATGAATGTACTTTTGAAACAAAACCTTTTTTGAGATTGATTCTGTTTTTTTTCCAAAACCAAGATTCGTAAGGTTGTGTATGTTCAAATTTCATGTGTCCCATGTACACATACATTAAAGCTGTTCTTGAAAAGAACTCATCAGTTTCAGAAGAAATAAGGGTAATTTTTTTGTCTGATAATTTTCTGATATGCCTTGCGGCTGTAACTCCAGAAATTCCATTACCAATAATAACAACGTGCTCCATAAATGTTGATTTGCTGTTTAGGTCGTTGCTAAAGTTAAGAACTTAATAAAGGAATTGAATTTAGAATGATTTTAAATAAAAGAGCTTTGTAAGAGAAGTTTTTTTTAAGCGACTTAAGATCTATATAAAAAATTAACCTTATGAAACGACAATTAGCAAGCCTTACAGTTTTACTGTTTTTTGTAGTGCAACTTTCAAATGCTCAAGATGATAAAGCAGAAAAATCAAATATTCAAACATATACACCATCTAAGCTTTTAAATAATGGTCAGTGGGATATTAAATGGTTTAATAACCTATATACTGAAACAAAATTTGCAGATGCAGATGGTAACACCAAATCGAAAGCAAGAGAGAATTACTTTACTTCAACGTTGGAAGCTTTCACTGGAATTTCTAAAAATAACCGTATTAACGTAGGAGCAATTGTAGAGTTTCGTTCCAACACAATAGGAGGGCGTCAAGCATTATCAGTATTTAGTTTAGAAGATAACCCAAATTCTGAAAGAAAAGGAATTACATCAATTGCACCAGCTATTAAGTTTCAACCATTAAAAAATGTAGGAAACTTTTCCGTTCAATCAGCAATACATATTCCTTTGGTGAGTAATGAAACAGAAAATGGTGTCTTTTTAGATCAAACAGCATGGACTTTTCAGAATCGATTTTTTTACGATTATACTTTTTCTAGTGGAAAATGGCAGTTATTTACAGAGTTAAATACGGAGTACAATTTTGGTGATGAGGATAGCTTTGCGAACAATACTTTTTTGTTAACTCCTGGTGTTTTCTTTAGTTATTTTCCCAACGAAAAGTCTACCGTATTAGTGTTTTCTCAACATTCACAAAGATTTGGAGATTTTACACAAGATTATACAGCTTTAGGTTTGGGAGGAAAATATCAATTAACCAGTGTTTTAAACTTGGAGGTTTTGTACAGTAACTTTGTTAGAGGAAACAACAATGGGCTAGGACAAAGTTTTAATGTAGGATTAAGGGCATTATTTTAAAAATAGTAAATTAGAGGAGTAATGAAAACTCTAAAACTCCTTTTTATAATAAGTTGTGTTTTTTTGGTAAGCTCTTGTACGAGCCAATCAAAAAAGATAAACGGTGTTAGTTTTGTTGCTTCTTCAAAGAAGATAACAAGTAAACATATTAATGATGTAAAAAAGGTATCAGCAAATTATGTAACGTTGATGCCTTTTGCTTTTGTTAAAAGCTTGTCTTCTCCAAATGTAATTTATGACTCCAAAAAGCAATGGTTTGGAGAGACAAAAGAAGGTGTAAAACAATATGCCAAAGAGTTTCAACAAAGTAAAATAAAGATTATGTTGAAACCACAAATTTGGGTTTGGAATGGGGTGTATACAGGAACTATAAAAATGAAATCTGAAGATGAATGGAGAGAGTTAGAACAATCGTATGAAGATTTTATCCTCGTTTTTGCCAAAGTAGCAGAAGAAATTAATGCAGAAATTTTTTGTATTGGAACAGAATTGGAGCAGTTTGTAATAAACAGACCAGAATACTGGAAAAAACTCATTAAAAAAATTAGAAAGGTATACTCTGGAAAATTGACCTATGCAGCAAATTGGGACGAATTTAAGCGAGTAGACTTTTGGGAGGATTTAGACTTTATAGGAATTGATGCTTATTTTCCGTTAAGTGATCAAAAATCCCCCACTCTTAAAGATTTTGAAAAAGGTTGGCAACCTCACAAAAATGAAATTATTCAGGTTCAAAGTAAGTTTAATAAGCCTGTTTTATTTACCGAGTATGGGTACAGAAGTGTAAATTTTACGGGTAAAGAGCCATGGAAATCAGATAGAATAGAAGGAGATATCAATTTAGAAAACCAACAAAAAGCATTACAAGCTTTGTATAATCAATTTTGGAAAGAAGATTGGTTTGCTGGTGGTTTTGTTTGGAAATGGTTTCATAATCATAAAGAAGTTGGAGGGGAAGATAACAATAGGTTTACACCTCAAAACAAACCAGCAGAATTGACTATAAAAAAGATGTATGAAAATAGTAAATGAAAAATATAAAAATAAGTATCTATTTTTCTTGAAGACAATAATTCTTGCAACATTTTGGTTGTCTGTAAACTGTTATTCACAAGAAAAAAGTATAGAAAAAATTACTTTTTCAGGAGCTAAAAAAACGAAAGCACATGTTTTAAAGAAAATACTGAAATCAAAAGAAAATAAAGTGCTTGATTCAATGGTATTAAAAGAAGATATGATTCGTTTGAAGCGCTTACCAGCAATTTCTAATGCGTATTTTAAAGCATCATGTTCTGAGGGTAAATGTAATGTTGTTGTAACTGTAGAAGAGAACTTTACAATAATTCCAGAAGTTAATTTTCACAAAACGATCAATCAAAAATTAGCCTACAGAATAGGAGTGGGTGAGTATAACTTTTTGGGAAGGAACATGACCTTAGGTGCGTTTTACCAATACAATGGTTTTGATTCTTATGGAATTAACTTTAGGGCTCCTACGTTATTTTCAGCAAAATGGGGAGTGTCATTAAGTCATCAAAACTGGACGAGTGAAGAACCACTTTATTTTGGTAGTGAATCAGCCAATTATAAGTATCAGAATATCTCTTATGAAGCTTTGGCTTTATACCAACACAATTTTAAAAATCAGTTTCAATTTGGAATTAATTTTTTTGAGGAAAAGTATAATTATTTAAGAGGAAGTACTTCATCGGATGTTCCTACTGAGTTAAATGTAGATAAAAAGCTACTGAAGCTAATTTATGTTTTTGATAATCTAGATTATAATTATCAATACATTAACGGAATAAAAAATGAGTTTCATGGACAGTATGTAACTTCTGAAAATGAATATCAGAATGATTTTTTAATTTTTTGGAATGACTTTTTTTACTTTAAAAGAATAGGTGAAAAAGGAAATTGGGCAAACAGATTGCGTTTTGGTTTGTCATCTAATGATGATACTCCATTTGCTCCATTTGCTTTAGATAATAATTTGAATTTACGAGGAGTTGGTATTTTAGTTGATCGAGGTACTGGAAGTATTGTTTGGAATACCGAATATAGGCATACGCTGTATGAAAAAAAATGGTTTGTTATTCAAAGTAATGTGTTTGTAGACGCTGGAACATGGCGTAATCCAGGAGGAAGTTTTAATGATTTTATCAATAGAGATAATATGAAAGTTTATTCAGGTATAGGTTTACGTTTCATTAATAAAAAAATATTTAATGCAATTTTTAGAATTGATTATGGGCATGGGCTTACAAAGAATGGATCAAAAGGATTTGTGTTTGGTATAGGTCAATATTTTTAATCACAGATAGCCTAGAGTTCAATCTCAAAAGGCTTGTTTATTTATATAAAAAAACGAGGTATGTATTTTACAACCTCGCTTTTATATTATTCTTATGTAGAAAAATGTTTTATTTTTTCTTTGGGTGTACTAACTTCATTTCTTTAATTAAGTGTTTTGCTCCTGCATATTTATCAACAATAAATAATACATAGCGAACATCAACCATAATATTTCTACAAATTTCAGGATCGTAATTCATATCACTCATCGTTCCTTCCCATACACGGTCGAAGTTTAAACCAATTAAGTTTCCATGTGCATCAATAGCAGGACTACCAGAGTTACCACCTGTGGTATGATTGGTTCCTAAGAAACAAACAGGAACTTTTCCGTTTTTATCAGTGTATTGTCCAAAATCCTTAGCGTCGTATAAATCGCGTAACTTTTGAGGAACGTCAAATTCATAATCACCAGGAACGTATTTTTCAATAACACCATCTAAATAACTTACAGGATTGTAGTACACAGCATCTCTAGGAGAGTATCCACGAACTTGACCGTAAGTAACACGTAAAGTGCTATTAGCATCAGGAAAATAGCGTGCATTTGGTAATGCTTCCATTAATGCTTTCATGTATGTTTTTTGTAACGCTGTAATTGGCTGATTTTTCTGTTGAAACTCAGGATTGATTTTTGTGTAAAACTCTTCAATCATAGGCTTAGCATATTGGTAAGCAGCATCTTTGTTTAAGTTTTTTACCACCTTTTTAGCGTCTCCTTCTAATAATTGTAAAGCTTTATTTAAATCAGTAAAATTTGTTTTGTCATAAATAGAAGCATCTACATTAGTAGGATTGTATAAAGGCATTACATTTTTAAACACTCCTTTATCAACATTTATATCAAAGTTTTTATGAATTCCTTTAATTCGATTTATCAAAGAAGTTCTAGCTTCTTCAAACTTTTCAGGTTTATTTAAAGCTACTTGTTCTAACTGATACGCTCTAAAAGTCATTTGCATCAACTCGTTGGTAACTAAGAAAACTTCAATAAAGTTTCTTCTTTTAATATTAATATCAGCAAAGTCTGTATATAATTTTTCAAACTCAGGAAGAATATTTCCGTAGGTTTTTTCTAATCCTTTTTCTTTTAATGCTTTTTTGAAAGTAGCTTCAAAAGCTTGACGCTCTGCGATAGCATTACTCTTTTTAATTCCTAGATTTTCACCAATCCATTTTTTCCAAGCATTTGCAATACGTGCTTGTTTTGAAGCATATTTAATACGAACAGCATCACTAGCTTTCATTTGTGCATCAATTTCTTTTAATGCAGCTTCACGAATAGCAATGTTACTCGGATTAAACTCTTGTGTAATATGTTTAATAGCAACAGCGGGTAAATATTCATTAGTACGACCTGGGAAACCAAAAACCATAGTAAAATCACCTTCTTCAATTCCATCTAAAGAAACTGGTAAAAAGTGCTTTGGTTTGTAAGGAACGTTGTCTTTGCTGTATTTAGCAGGACGATTGTTTTTATCAGCATAAATTCTGAATAATGAAAAATCTCCTGTATGACGAGGGAAAACCCAGTTATCGGTATCACTACCAAATTTTCCAATACTACTTGGTGGTGCACCTACTAAACGAACGTCTTCAAATTTTTCTGTAACAAATAAGAAATATTGATTGCCTTTGTAAAATGGCTTTATTTTAACACCTTGCCATGTTTCTTTTTGTACTGTTTTTTGAATTTCGTTGATGTTTTTATCAATAGTCGATTGTTTTTCACGTTCAGTCATAGTATCAGTAACCCCATTCAATGCTTTGGTAGTTACATCATCAATACGAATAATAAATTCAACATATAGCCCTTTATTAGGTAATTCTTCTTTTTTATTCATCGCCCAAAAACCATCTTTTAGGTAATCATTTTCTAAAGAAGAGTGTGATTGAATTTGCCCAAAACCACAGTGGTGATTGGTTAAAATTAATCCTTCAGGAGAAATCACTTCGCTAGTACAACCTCCGTTAAAATGCCCAATAGCATCTTTTAAACTTGAGTTATTTACATCATAAATGTCTTTAGCGGTAAGTTTACTTCCTAAAGAGGTCATTTCTTGTTCATTCATTCCTTCTAAAAGAGAAGGAATCCACATACCTCCTTGCTGTGCAGTAACTTGAACGACAATAAATAAGAATAGAATTTTTATATACTTCATCTGTTTATTTTTAAAAAGCTAAAGATACAAATTGGCAGCAAAACAGCTAATTGAAAGTATTAAGTAATAGGTTAAAAAAGACTTAAAATGTTATTTTTTTCCTATTGGATATATTTCTTGGTGAATAAAGTCTTTAGGGAATTTTTCATCCCCGTCAAAACCTAATTCAATATCACGCCCATTGTAAGGAATGTAGTCAGTTTTAAAAATGTAATCCCATATGCTTAGCGTAATTCCAAAGTTTACTCCCATTTTTCTGCCTTCAGGAAGCTCTTTTGCATGATGCCAAATATGCATTTTTGGATTGTTCAGAATATATTTTAACCAACCGTAATCCCAGTTAATATTGGCATGATTAAGATGACCAATAGTAATGTTGAAAAAATGAACAATAGCAACGTCTTGTGCTGTAA
Source organism: Tenacibaculum sp. SSH1-16 (assembly GCF_040104435.1). Lineage (NCBI taxonomy): Bacteria > Pseudomonadati > Bacteroidota > Flavobacteriia > Flavobacteriales > Flavobacteriaceae > Tenacibaculum > Tenacibaculum sp. SSH1-16. Next base: position 317,797 of record NZ_JBECOV010000002.1, on the reverse strand, counting down.
ATCCGCCCATAATAGCAAGAGGAATATACTTCATAGAGTTATATACTACGGGTTCCATCCAATGGTAACGTAAGTGGGCAGCAAACCCCATTTGTTTTACGGAATGGTGCACTTTATGAAAGTTCCATAAAAATTCATATCGATGTAATAATGTATGAGTGAACCACTGTACAAAATCAATACTAATAAAAAATACTAAGAGTCTCGCCCAATAAGGAAATGTGTTGATGTCGAATAATTGAAAATTAGCAACCGATAATCCAACCAAACCTAAAATATCATTAAAAAACTGCTCTGCTGTATTTGATAAGGCAATAAGAACGATGAGGTTTAGTAAAAAGAAATTGAAAAACATGTAAAAAGTATCCAGCCAAAAATCTTTACGAAATAAAGGTTGGTTTTTGCGCCAAGGAAAGATAATTTCTAATCCCCAAACAATAAGAGAAATTATAATTAAACCATAAAAATAATTTTCCCATTGAATTTCAAACAAAACAGATTGTTTTAAGTAGTTCCAATAACCAGTGTAGGAGTTTTTTACGATTTCTAGGTATCTTTCCATAGGAGCTATAAATTTCAGCAATAAAAATAATGAATTAATGATTTATAATTTTAAATAAATCTCGTCCTTTCCATAGTCGTTCTTCTTGGGGCAAAATTTCCATATTGTCCCAAAAACCTGTAAGTAATGTTTGTGCATAAGCAGGAGGTAGCTGTTGTTCAGTCATTAATGTATTTGCTTTTTTATAATTATAAGAAAGAGTATGAAAAGAGTATGAAAAACCATTAGTGTCATTTAAAATGGCATACCAAACATGTGGTTTTGCATTGTTAGCAGGCATGCCAATAACTCCCGGGTTTAACCAAAGAAGCGAGTCTTTTTCATCTGTAAAAGGAAGTCCGGAATGTCCAGCAACAATTACATCGCAATTAGTTTCATTGAATGATGAAATTTTATTTTTCCATGGAGTAGATTTAAAAATAAATTCAGAAATATAATGGTATGAACCATGTACCATGAAAATCTTTTTATTTGCATAAGTAAAAGAGATATAATTGGGTAGGGTTTGCATCCAATTAATTGAAGCTTCCGAAAGTTGGTTTTGAGCAAAAGGATACCACGCTTTTGAAAAAACATCACAACGAGAACCTTCTGTAAAATCACAACCACAATTAACCTCTCTATTTCGTAACTGTTGTTCTACATTTCCAATAATACTATGTGCTCCCCAGTTTATAAAGGTTTGTACTGTTTCTTCTGGTTGTGCACAATAGCCAACAATATCACCTGTGCAAAAACAGTTTTCAGGTGCTATATTTTCCTTTTCAGCGACTTTAATTAAAGCTTCTAAAGCTTGTAGATTACTGTAAATACCCCCAAACAAAAGTACTTTTCCTTTAACGGTATTTATGTATGTTGTTTTTGTATCCATAACGGAATTAAATAAAGAGTAAAACAAAGAATACTTCCCCAAACATTGCTCCAAAGTAAATTGGCATACTTGCCAGAAGTAAAAATTAACAAAGAAGGAAAGGCATCAAAAACTAATAAAAATCCAATGATAATACCAGTGCCTACAGATAAGTAGTAACTAATTTTAGGAGGTTTTAACTTCCATAATATAAAAACTGGAGCTAGTCCAATAACCATAGTACCGCTAATAGTGGTTGCTGATAAAATTGAAGCGTTTAAGAACACAGGAAGAGTTCCTATAATAGCAATGAGTAGCATTATTATTCTACCAAATGAAACAGAGGGGTTAATGTTTAAATCAATAGCAAAAAGCTTAGCTGTTGATGAAAATGTAGAATCTAAGGTAGATGCAGCTGAGGTAATCATAATAAAATTAACAACTAATAACATTCCAACACCTAAGGTTTTACTAAAAGCAACAGCTGCTTGACCATTAAGGCCATTGATTTTTCCAAAGATACCTACAAAACTAAATAAAACAATACATAAAAACCCAATAACAGTAGCCCAAAGAAAGCTTTTTAGGGTTGTTTTCGGATTACTTATAAAACCACGATCGGTTAACACTGGGTCGTGAAAAGGATAGCTAAACGATTGTAAAAAAGCAGCGATAGCTAAGTTTCCTCCTAAAGCCATCGTCCACTTACCAGAATTTGAAACGGTTTCGTAATTTATACCTTTAGTAGAGTAAATATTCCAAAGAATAATTGCCAAAAGTACAGAGAAAAATAACATTTGAATTGCATCGGTAAAAATACTACTACTCAAACCTCCTTTTAAAGCGTAAGTCAAGGTTAAAAGTGTAAAAACCACAATAGAAGTGTAGTATGAAGAGCTACCTACAGCTCCAAAATAAGAACCAATAACCATGGTGTTTGACCAAACTTCGTTAAATAGTCTAATGAGAATTAAAATTGAAAATACAAGAATAGCGGTATTACCAAATCGAATACCTAAAAAGTCATGAATGCTTTTAAAACCTCCTTTGGTACGTAGTTGATATATAATTATTCCAGCAACGGCAAACGAAAGGTAATACAGTGCATACGCAACCCCTCCTACAAGTCCAAACTGTAAGCCTAAATTAGCGGCATTGGTAATACTTTTAGCAAAAATCCAAGAGATGACTAAGCTACCTGTGAGTAATAATGTATTAGGTGCTTTTTTATTGTGTGTAGCTTTAAAGAAAGTTTGATTGGTTTGGGCAAAAGGTGCTAATATTAAAAATACTAAGCTGGTACTAAGTAGCAAACCCCATTGCCAAATGTATATTATTTCTTTCATTGGTTGTACATGTTCTGAGAAAATTTTAATTTCTTACTTTAGTTATTCCACCAAACACCAAAATTAATACTATTACCATTAGTAGCTTGAGCAGCTAATTCGTAATTTATCTTATTTAAAGAGGCTTCTTCTGCAGGATAGGGCATTCTTACAGGAATTAAATTGTTATTTAAACTTGCTGAAATAGGGTTCAGATTAGGAAACCCAGTTCTACGATATTCTATCCACCCTTCATAGCCGTTAATAATATTAGCAATCCATTTTTGTGTAATAATTTGCTCAAGGGCTTTTGTGTCGTCAAAACTAGCAGTTGTTGTAAGGTAATCATTAGGTATGTTGGTGTTCCAATAACTAAAGGCTTGTTTGGTAGCTAATTCGTATAGTGATTTGGCATCGTGGGTAATAAGACCTTTATGAGCTGCTTCTGCTAATAAAAAATTAGTTTCCCAAGCGGTCATATAATTGGCTTGCAAATTTCCGGAATGTTCTCTAAAAATGAAGCCAGCTAATGAATAATTTCCCAATGAAATAGTGGTTTTTGAAGCGTCTATTCCGTTAATTAACCCGTTATAATTACTGGGAATATTACTAGAGGGCCTAAAAAAAGTTTGAATTCTAGGATCATTTAGCTCTTTTAAAATTTCTTCAATAGTTTTAGACATTACAAAGTTGTTAAAATCTCCTACCCGTAAACGTGCCATTCTAAAGTTATTAGGCTCTCCATCTGTAAAATTAAAAACAGCATTTTGAGCATTGTTGGCAATGTAGTTGCCATCGGTTACAATTTCTTGAAGTTCTTTTCTTGTGTTTTGTTTTGATGAAATACGGATGAGTGCTTTTATTCGTAATGAGTTGGCAAATAAAATCCAGCTATCTAGATTTCCGTTGTATAAAACATCGCCCGTTAGCGGTAAACTACCCGTGTAATTTTTAATTGCTATTATTCCCTTTTTTAAACTATCTAAAATACCTCCATCTGCTAAGTAAATAGCTTCTTGTGTGTCGTATTTGGGAGTAACAGTTTTGTTATCTCCATTAAAAGCATCACTATAGGGAACATCTCCAAAAAGATCTGTCAAAGCCATAGCCATATATGCCTTAAAAATTAAAGCAGGGCCTTCATACACTTTAAATGTTGGATTATTTTTGGCTTTGTTTAGGATAATTTCATTGTCCCTTAAATTAGTGTAAAATACAGGCCATGGATTCCCTCCTAATTGTGGTGATTTTAAAGCGTGACGATCAAATAAATTAAAATCTAAAGCAGTAAGTTGTTGACTTAATAAATTACCTGCAACAAAACCTTCATACGACATTGCCTCTCCATAATTGTAAATAACTTTACGAAATAATAAACTGGGTTCTACATCAACAGGAAAGTTAGGGTTTGTATTTATTTTTTCAAAATCACTAGTACAACTTGTTATAAGTGCTAATAGGAAGAGAGATATGTAATTTTTCATGATATTGTTTTTTAGAAGTTTACACCTAGTTTAAATCCGAAGCTTTTGGTGGTAGCATACGACATATCTTCGACACCACTAACAATTCTATTTCCTTGCACTGCTAGTTGCTCTGGATCAAAATGAGGAATGTTACTAATTGCAAATACATTTTTACCTATAAAAGAAAGAGTTACATCAGCTCCATTTTTAACGAAACCAAAGGCATTGTTTTTTAAATTGAAGGTATAACTGAAGGCAAATTGTCGTAACTTTAAATAAGAGGCGTCATAGACATTGTTTTCTTCATGATTTCTGTCGTAAAATTGTCTGTAATAACTTTCGGGAGTTATTGCAGTTGTATTTGGGGTGTATATTGGGTTTTCTGGAGTACCAGTATTTACAACCCCTTGTGGAATAATACCCGATGTTGGTCGGTAAGTTGTTTCTTTTAACTGACCAGCAACTCCTGCTAAAGCTAAGGTTCTTGAAACTAATTCTCCCCCTTGTCGCCAATCAAAAAGGAAGTTTAAATTCCAGTTTTTGTACGAAAAACTATTGTTGAGTCCCATTGTAAAGTCAGGATTGTAATTTCCTAGTTTTTTAAGTGTAGGGTCTGCAATAAAATTTCCTTCTGATGTTAAGACAAAATCACCTTTTTCATTTTTTAAGTAACCAGTTCCGTAAAAATCACCGATGCGTCCGCCTTCTTCTACTTGAAACCAAACTGTTTGATCTGGATTGTTGTATACTCTTGAATACGCCAATGTAATTCGTCCACTGTTTTGAGGTAACGATTCAATGGTGGCAACATTTTTACTAAAGTTCACAGTAGTATTCCATTTGAAGTTATTGGTTTTAAAAGGAGTGGCATTTATAACAAGTTCTACCCCTTCAGAACGTACTTTTCCGCCATTAACTACTTGTTGTTTAAAGCCTGATGAAATAGGAATTGGAAGTGATAAAATTTGATCTTTGGTAAGTGCGTTGTAATAAGTAATATCAAAAGTTAAGCGATCATTAAAAAAACGAAGATCAGCCCCTATTTCAAAAGAAGTTGTTTTTTCTGGGCGTAAGTTAGGGTTGGCAATAAAATTTTGACTTGTAAATGCTGGTTGTGAATGTACATTTGTTGTGGGGATAAAGGTTCTTGAAGTTTGATATGGATTGGTGTCGTTACCAACCTGAGCAATGCTTGCACGAACTTTTGCAAATGAAACCGTTGTAGGAAGGGGAAATAATTTACTTAAAATGACGCTGGTAGAAACCGAAGGGTAAAAGAAAGAAGTATTAGTGGTGGTAATTGGAGTAGCAAGCGCGCTAGACCAATCATTTCTACCTGCAATGTCTAAAAAGAAAATATTTTTATATCCTAATTTTATCAAGCCATATAAACTGTTGATTCTTTTTTCTGATAAAAAATTAAAAGTTTCAATGGGAGAAGCAGCGTTGTTAAAGCTAAAAATACCGGGTTGTGCTAATTCTGTAGTTTGTGTTTGTTGTGTACTAGCTTTTTGATCAAGACGATTTCCTCCTAAGGAAATATCAAGAGTAATATTATTAACTTTAGGGGTATAATTAATTAAAAAATCGGTGTTAATTTCTCTATAGGTTACTTTGTGTTCAGCATATGCACCATTCCTAAACCGATTGGAACTAAAGTTTCTTAAAAAACGCCTGTTTTCACTAGAGTAATCCATTCCTGTTCTTAGTGTTAGGTTTAGGTTATTGGTAATTTGTTGTTTTGCTGAAATATTACCAAAAACACGGTCTCTGTTAAATTCATTTCTATTTTCGTGTAATATGAAATATGGGTTGTCAAAAAAAGTATAGTTGAACGAATATTGTTGTTTACCCTCCAATCCTGGTTGCCAATAATTTTTTAAACTGTTAATGTTTAACGATCGAGGCCCCCAAGCTACTAATGAATAATTTACGTTTTCAGATCCGTATCCATTAGAAGGTCTGTTATCACTATTGCTATTTACATAATTAACATGCGAAGTAATGGTAGTGTTTTTTGAAGGGATGAATTGCAAATTAGTAGCAATTGTTTTACGATGTAAATTAACACCTGGTATAATTGATTCACTGTTAACATCGGTCAATGACAAACGATAATTCCCTTTGTTAAATCCCGATGCTATGGCAATATTATTAATCGTTGTAATACCTGTTTTATAAAAATTTATTAAGTTGTTAGGGTGTGCTATAAATGGAGTGGGGGTGATAGGAAATCCATTGTACAAAGCAGTATCACCTCCTCTAACGGTAGTGCCATCGGGTAGAGATACTGGACTGTCAAATTGAGGAATTAAAGTACCTTGGTTTAATCTTGGTCCCCAACTGTAGGAAATATTGTCGTTAGTTCCTCCACCTAACCCATTAACAAATTCAAAACGTCCAGAATTTCCTTGTCCGTATTCGTTTTGAAACTGAGGAAGTTGGAAAGCTGTGTCAATAAATAAAGAAGAATTAACACTCATTTGAAAAGCATTGCTTCCTTTTTTTGTGTTGATGATAATAACTCCATTAGAAGCTCTAGTACCATATAAAGCAGCAGCACTAGCTCCTTTTAATACAGAAACAGAGGCAATATCATCGGTGTTAACTTCCATAGCACCGTTACCAAAATCAGCTTCTTGAAAACCTGCAGCTGCCTCATTAGTATTATTAAAAATAGTATTATTGTTTATGGGGGTACCGTCTACAATAAAAAGTGGATTGTTATTGGTGAAAGATTGTTCGCCTCGTATAACGATTTTTGAAGATGAGCCAACGCCAGTAGCCCCACCACTGGTAATATTAACACCCGCTAATTTTCCTGATAAATTATCTAAAAAATTTACCGATTTAACTTCTGAAATATCTTTCTGTTGGATGCTTTGAATAGCATATCCTAGCTCTTTAGACTCTCTTTTTTTATTTAAAGCAGTAATAATTATTTCGTCTAACCCTGTATTTTCTTCTTGTAAATAAATAGATATACTCTTTTGATTCCCAACTTTAATTTCTGCTGTTTTATAGCCTATAGAAGAAAAAATTAGTATATCGTTTTTGCTCTTTATTTTTAAAGAGTAATTGCCACTATTATCTGTAACCGTTCCTTTCGTGGTGTTTTTGATAGTTACGTTAACAAAAGGAATGGGAGTTCCATTGTTTTTTGAGGTTACTTTTCCTCTAATGGTATATTGAGCATTCGCAAAGGTGGTTAGGCATAATAACAACCCCAGTAAGATTTGTTTCATGTATTTTATAAATTTTGTTTCATATTGAGAATCATCAAAGAGTAAATAAAAAGCAAAGCATTTTACTACTAAATGAATGATTGTTATGATATTGTTGCACTTAAGAAAAAATGGAAGTTCTTTGTGAAGTTGTAGGAGAACCTTTGTTGTAAAGTACTGAGGTGTATTGATATCTGTATGTGTATGAGGTGTTGTAAAAACTTTTTCTCAATAAGAGAAGTATCTTATTAATTAGATATTTTAGGAAACTGTTCGTTGAATAACGATTTAAAAAATAGATTAAATCGTTTTCTGAATCAATATCTTTTAAGTATGCGAGTTGTGATACAGAATGTTCGTTTTTTTCAAGTATTTTTTTTAGCGTACTAAATAAATCGGGAGTTTTCCAAGGAAGTGTTGCAAAACTTTTCTTGTTAAAATGTTTTTGATTAATGGCGAGTAAATAAATGCCTCCATCTATTGAAGGACCTAAAACAGGAAGGTCGTTTTGAAGATGGTCAATAGCCTTTTGTAAGTGGGAAGCGTTTAAATTTGGACTGTCATTTCCTACAACAATTATGTTATGAAACCCTTTGGCAAAAGTGTTTTCTATAGCGTTTGTAAAACGCTGACCAAAAGTAGCTCCTATTTGGTGAGTTTCATTACAAATACATATTTGAGCGTTTGTTTTTGAAGCTTCAAAAACAATCTTTTTATTTAAATAGTCAAATAACTGTTCCCCTTTTTCTAAAAACTTATTTTCAGCCTCTCTTTTAGAAGAGTTTGCAAAAATAAGAATAGCTATATTGGGTTGTTTTGACATTTATGGACTTTCCATTAATTAGAATAAAATGGAAAAGTCGAAAGAAATATATTTGCATTACAAAAAAAAGCCGCTAATTTAATTAGCGGCTTTTTAAAGCAAGTAGGCTATTTATTTTTTATTAGCTTCTTTAATATATTTTTCTAAAGCCATAGTCATTGAAGGTGTTTCTGGTGTCGGAGCAGCAATATCTACACGTAAACCTCTATCTTCAACAGCTTTAATAGTAGTGTTTCCAAAAACAGCTATTCGAGTATTGTTTTGTTTGAAATCAGGAAAGTTTTCAAATAAACTATCAATCCCTGATGGACTAAAGAATACCAAAATATCATAAAAAACATTTTCTAAATCAGATAAGTCACTGACTACAGTTCTATATAAATCCGCACGTTTCCAGTTAACTCCCAATTTATCTAATTCTTCAGGAATTAAAGATTTTAATTTATCAGAAGAAGGAAGTAAAAACTTCTCGTCTTTATGTTTCTTGATTAATTTAGTTAACTCAGGAAATGTTCTATTACCAACATAAATTTTACGTTTACGGTACACAACGTATTTCTGTAAATAATAGGCTACAGCTTCAGATTGACAGAAGTACTTCATATCATCAGGGACAGTAAAACGCATTTCTTCAGCGATTCTAAAAAAATGATCAACAGCATTTCTACTGGTAAGTATAATGGCTGTGTAATTGTTTAAATCAACTTTTTGAGCTCTTACTTCCTTTACAGGTATTCCCTCGACATGAATAAACGATCGAAAGTCAACCTTAACCTTTTGCTTTTCTGCCAAGTCAAAATATGGCGATGTTTCTGTTTTTGGTTTTGGTTGAGAGACTAAAATAGTTTTAACTTTCATAAACTTTCTCTTTATTACGTAGTTGTTGTTTTATAAAGAATTAATAGCGGTGCTATTTCAAGGGTGCAAAAGTACAAAATAAAATAAAACAACTTACTAATTACAAGTTTTTTATTATTTGTTAAAATTAAAAAGACCCTAAAAACAAGCAAGATACAGAAAGAATAAATTAAGAAAAGTTTATTTGTAAAAGTGTATTGATACAGTATGATAATGGGAAATAACCAAATGCTAAGAACATATAAATAACCCGATTTTGTATATAAAAAATAGCTTACGGTTTTAGATAAACCAAGAATATTTGCCAATGCATAATCTAAAAAAAAACGAACAGAAAAATATACAGAAACAAACAAGAAGAGTCCTAAAAAAGCTAGAAAACTATGAGAATATATTTCTGATACTAAAGTGAAAAATAAAAATAAAGAAATAACAATTATAGAAAAAGAAAACAGTAACAATTTAAAAGGTGTGAAAAAAGAAACACCTTCTTCCATTCTTTTATGAAAAAAACCAGGAGTTACAAAAGCAATAGTATATCCATATAACTTAGTAGGTTTTAGTAGCTTCATCATAGCCAATAATACAATAGCTAGTATGATAACTAAAGTAATCCAATTATCATTATATACAACTCTTTCTATTGCTTTCAATTGTTTTTATACTTTTTTAATTAACACAAAATTAGTAATAAATAAATGTATCTTTGCCCAGATTTATATGAAAATTACATGAAGTCAGACGCTTTAATCATAATTCCTACGTATAATGAAAAAGAAAACATTGAAGCTATTATTCGAGCAGCCTTTAGTCAAGAAAAGGTGTTTCATGTGTTGGTTGTAGATGATAGTTCCCCTGATGGAACTGCAATAATTGTAGAAAAGTTACAAAAAGAATTTCCTAATCAGCTTTTTATTGAAAAAAGAAAAGGGAAAAGTGGATTGGGAACTGCGTATATTCATGGTTTTAAATGGGCAATTTCTAAAAAATACAATTATATTATAGAAATGGATGCTGATTTTTCACATAATCCAAAAGATCTTATCAAATTATACAATGAATGTGTTAATAATGGAGCAGATGTAGCTATTGGTTCAAGATATTCAGTAGGGGTAAATGTTGTTAATTGGCCAATGAGCAGAGTGTTATTGTCTTATTTTGCATCAAAATACGTACGGTTAATAACCAGAATGCCTATTCATGATACGACAGCTGGTTTTGTATGCTATAAAAGAAAAGTTTTAGAGACAATTAAGTTAGATAAAGTTAAATTTGTAGGATATGCTTTTCAAATTGAAATGAAATACAAGGCATGGAAGCACAAATTCAATATCAAAGAAGTCTCAGTTATTTTTACTGATAGAGTCTTAGGAAAGTCTAAATTAAGTAAAGGCATAATCAAAGAAGCTGTTTTTGGAGTGATAAAAATGAGAATTAACGGATTACCGAAATAGGAGAATGACCACAATTACGACAAGAGAAGCAAAAAAAGAAGATTTAGAAATCTTGTTAGGGTTTGAACAGGGTGTAATAGAAGCTGAAAGACCTTTTGATTCATCACTGAAGGAAGGAAAAATTAGTTACTATAATCTGAAAGAAATGATTTTTGCTGACAATGTACATTTAATTGTGGCAGTATCTGGAGATGAAATTGTGGGGTCAGGTTATCTCAGAATAGAAAAATCTAGAAGTTATCGTAAAAATGAACATAATGGATATATTGGTTTTATATATGTAAAACCTAATTTTAGAGGTAAAAAAATAAGTGCTTTAATTTTGAATTCGTTAAAAAATTGGGCAAAAAGCAAAGAAATACGAGAGTTAAGACTTGATGTTTACAACGACAATTTATCAGCAATAAAGGCGTACGAACGCTTTGGTTTTAACAAAAGTTTGATTAACATGAAAATGGAAATTTAGTAGAAAATGAAACAATCATATTTAATTAAAAACGCACAAATCGTTAACGAAAACAAGGTTTTTAAAGGCGATGTTTTAATAGAAGGAGAATTTATTAAGGAAATAGGAGAAAACATAATTCCTACAGGTGATGTATTAATGGTAGATGCAGAAGGAAAGTTTTTAATTCCTGGTATGATTGACGATCAAGTACATTTTCGTGAGCCAGGTTTAACACACAAAGCAAATATAGCTACAGAAAGTAAGGCAGCAATTGCAGGAGGAATTACTTCTTTTATTGAAATGCCAAATACAGTACCTCAAGCAACAACTCAAGAATTATTAGCAGACAAGTTTGAAATTGCAAGTAAAACATCGTATGCTAACTATTCGTTTATGTTTGGTGGAACTAATGACAACTTAGAAGAATTGTTAAAAACGAATCCAAAAGACGTTGCGGGAATTAAACTATTCTTAGGCTCTTCAACAGGAAACATGTTAGTTGATAATGAAGAAGTATTAGAAAAAATATTTTCATCAACTAAGATGTTAATTTCTGTGCATTGTGAAGATGAAGCAACCATTAGGAAAAATACAGAAGAGTACAAAGCAAAATATGGTGATGATATTCCTATAAAATACCATCCGTTAATTCGTAGTGAAGAAGCTTGTTATTTATCATCTTCAAAAGCAATTGAATTAGCAAAGAAAACAGGAGCACGTTTACATATTTTCCACTTATCTACAGAAAAAGAAACGCACTTATTTCGAAATGATATTCCGTTAGAGGAAAAACAAATTACGGCAGAGGTTTGTGTACATCACTTATGGTTTACCGATGCAGATTATGATAAAAAAGGAACACACATTAAGTGGAATCCTGCTGTGAAAACACAAAAAGATAAAGATGGATTATGGAAGGCGTTGTTAGATGATAGGATTGATATAATTGCAACCGACCATGCACCGCATACCTTAGAAGAAAAGGATAATATGTATACAAAGGCACCTAGTGGAGGTCCATTAGTACAGCATGCAGTTCCAGCTATTCTAGAAAAGGTGAAAGAAGGAGTACTGTCAATAGAAAAAGCAGTAGAAAAGATGAGCCACAATCCAGCGAAAATCTTCAAAGTTGAAAAAAGAGGATTTATAAAAGAAGGTTTTTATGCTGACTTGGTTTTAATTGATGCAGATAAGAAATGGACTGTTGATAAAGAAAATGTGTTATATAAATGCGGATGGTCTCCGTTTGAAGGTGTTGAGTTTTCAAATCAAATAACACACACTTTTGTAAATGGTAACTTAATGTATAACGAGGGAATTTTTAACGAAGAAATTAAAGGGAAACGATTATTATTTAACAGATAAATGAAGTCTTTTTTTTACATATGTATTGGTTTGTTTTTGGTGTCGTGTACAAGTAATACGATATACAAAAAGCCTGATAATTTAATTCCGAAAGATTCTATGATTTCGTTACTAACCGATATGTATATTGCTTCTTCTGCCAAAAATCAAAAAAATAAGTTTTTAAAGAGAGAAAAAAACTATATGTTTTTGGTATACGAAAAGTATAGAATTGACAGTGCTCGCTTTGATGCTAGTAATATATATTACACTTCTATGGTTGATGAGTATACTGAAATTTTAAATAAAGTAAAAAAGAACATTGATTCATTATACGTTTTATATAGAAAAAAGCAAGAGGTTCAAGATTCAATAAAAGGAATTAAAAAGGAAGGAAAATTAAAAAGAGATACAATTTTAGATAAAGAACTATTATTGAATGATCTTCCTAAAGAATTAATAAAAAGAGAAGATAGAGAGTTTGAAAAAAAGGACTTAAAGAAAATTAAGTAACTTACCTTTTAAACTCTTTAGAAACTCTAGTAATTACATCATTCACTGATTCAAAATCAAAATTAAGTTGTTCTATAATTTTTTTAGCAGTATAGAACGATTTGTTGTGAGCAGATTTTGCAGAGTTCTTAGTTAGTAAAGGCTCCTTACCAGTAAGCTTTGTTAAAAACCAGTCAATTTTCCAAAATATTGAAGTAGCAATCTGTCCTACTTTTTTAGAGGGTCTCTTTTTATTTAGGTTATCAGCAATACTAAATAAAACATCTTTAAACGATTTGTTTTCTGAAACAAGAATAAAACGTTCATTTTTTATGTTAGAATTCATTAGATCTATCATAGCCTTCACCACATCATTTACTCCAACAAAACCAGTAACACCTTCAGTATAAAAGTTTAATCCATTACTTATTTGGGTAAACATCTTACCAGAGCCTTCATTCCAAAAACCTCCTCCTAAAATTACACCAGGATTCACAATTACTACACTTAAATCTTCTTGGCTACCTCTCCAAACTTCCATTTCAGCACCATACTTGGTAATTGCATACCCATGATTTTCATCAGTATCAAGCCATTCGTTTTCTTCGTTAATTGGTTTTCCATTAATAGCGTTACCAACAGCAGCGATAGAGCTTACAAAACAAAACTTATCAACATTCGCATCAATAGCAAAGTTGATTAAGTTGGCAGTTCCTTCAATGTTTACCTGACGCATTTTTCTATAATCTTTTGGGTTAAAAGAAACCAATGCAGCACAATGATAAACCTGTGTGATGTTATCAAATACAGGTTCTAGGGAAGGAATATCAGTAATGTCAGCTTGTATCCATTCGATTTTAGAAAAATACTGTTGCACATCGTTTGTGTAAAAAGAAAAGATTTTTTTTACATGCTCACGCTTTTCTTCAGTTCTAAAAATAGCTCGAATCTTGTCGTTTTTTTGGCTTAAATGATATAATAAATGTGAGCCTACTAAACCTGTTCCTCCTGTAACTAAAATCATAAAGCGAATTTAGTTTATTTTGGTTGATAAACTTATCTTTGCTTCTTTAAAAATAGAATAAAATGACCAAGAATTTAGTAGAAGAATTACAATGGCGTGGAATGATTCACGACATTATGCCAGGAACCGAAGAACAACTTCAAAAAGAAATGACGTCGGTTTATATTGGCTTTGATCCAACTGCAGATTCGTTACACATTGGTAGTTTAGTTCCAATTATTTTACTAGTTCACATTGAAAAAGCAGGGCATCAGCCAGTAGCTTTAGTAGGAGGTGCAACAGGTATGATCGGTGATCCAACAGGAAAATCAGATGAGCGTAATTTATTAAATGAAGAGGCTTTAGCTAAAAACGTAGCAGGTTTAAAAAGAACATTAGGTCGCTTTTTAGACTTTGATAACGGAGCTAAAAATTCTCCTTTATTAGTAAACAATTACGATTGGATGAAGGACTTTTCATTTATCGAATTTGTACGTGATGTTGGTAAGAGAATCACTGTAAACTACATGATGGCAAAAGATTCTGTAAAAAAACGTATTACAGGAGAAGCGGGTAACGGGATGAGTTTTACAGAGTTTACGTATCAATTAATTCAAGGGTATGATTTCTATCACTTATATAAAACCTTAAACTGTAAATTACAAATGGGAGGTTCTGACCAATGGGGTAATATTACCACAGGTACTGAACTAGTCCGTAGAATGACACCAGGAGAGGATGCAAAAGCATTTGCAGCTACTTGCCCATTAATAACAAAAGCTGACGGTTCTAAATTTGGAAAGTCTGAAGGAGGAAATGTTTGGTTAGATGCAGATAAAACGTCAGTTTACAAGTTTTACCAATTTTGGCTAAATACTTCGGATGAAGATGCTGAAAAGTATATTAAAATATTTACGTTTTTAGATAAAGAAACTATTGATGCTTTAATTGCTGAACATAAAGAAGCACCACACCAAAGAGCATTACAAAAGAAGTTAGCTGAAGAAGTAACAATTTTCGTACATTCTAAAGAAGAGTTAGATAAAGCGATTGCTGCTTCAAATATTTTATTTGGAAAGTCAACAGCTGACGACTTAAAGAATTTAGATGAACAAACCTTTTTAGATGTGTTTGATGGTGTACCGCAAGCTGAGGTAACATCGGAAGACATAGCTGAAGGCTTAGATATGATTGCAGCCTTAGCCGCTAAAACTGGATTCTTAAAATCAAACGGTGATGCAAGAAGAGCTTTAAAAGAGAATTCAATATCAGTAAATAAAGAAAAAGTAAGTGAAGACTTTGTTATCACTTCAAAAGACCTTATTGCTGATAAATACGTGTTATTACAAAGAGGTAAGAAAAATTACTTTTTATTAAAGGTAGCATAAAGAAAATCGTAGGCAAAAACTAAAAAAGCCCTTAAAAGAAATTTCTTTTAAGGGCTTTTGTTTATAATATATAAACAAACGTGAGAAAATAGTTGTTAATTACGAAACTGCTTTTAAATCAAATGTTAAAGGGCACCTTTTACAATTAACACCTTTCTTTTGATATTTGTTACAGCATTTACTTTTAGGCTTAATACAATTACTTGTACATGCGGAGCTGCAAAAAGTAACTTTTTCTAGTCTCTTAATAGAAGCTTTAGAGGTAACTTTCTTGGTTTCAGTATAAAAAACAATCATTATTCTTCAATAAAATCTTTGCAAAGATAAGTTTTTTATTTAGAACAAATTAAAATAAAACAAAAAACATGTATTTTTATTATTGATTATAAGTAGGGATAATCGTATCTTTGCGTGAGAAAAAAGTCCTTTTTTTGATAAAAAAACTAAGCATATATTTTTTTGTTGCACTCTACATGATAGCCATGTTGCGCCCAATAGCTCCTTTTGTTGAGTATGCAATAAATTATGATTATATATCAAAAGTTTTATGTATTAATAAAGATAAGCCAGAATTAAACTGTAACGGTAAGTGTCAGTTAATGATGGAGCTTGAAAAACAACAAGACGACGACTTTAAATCGCTACGAATCTCGATGGAAGAATATCCTATTGGGTTTGTTTCTATTCTTAATATAAATTTAGAAGAAAAACAGTTTGTAAAAGAGAAAGGAACATTTTCTTATAAAAAAAACTATCACTACTTATTTAATAAAGAAGTATTTCATCCTCCTATTATTTAATCTTCATAATTGGCTAAAATTACTACTAATTGGTTACAAATAACGTAATCAAAAGAGTAGACTATTGTAAAATAAAAACAAGATTAAAACACAATTTACAGGCAAAAACTTTAATGATGCTCAGCATTGTTAAAGAAGTACTGTAGTATATAAAAATTAAAAGATGAAAAAAATATTAGCTATCATAGCTTTTGCTATGGTGTTCACTTCATGTAGTGACGATGAAATAATTAATGATAAATTAGAAGGAAAAAACGAAGTAGTAATAGAGTTCGATAACGGTTTTGCTGAAGACAAGCTTTTATTAGGGACTTCAACATACACGAACGGAAATGGAGAAGTATTAACTGTAAATTCTTTCGATTATATCGTAAGTAACTTTGTGCTTGTAACAGAAGAAGGAGAAGAATTTGTATACCCTAAAGAAGAAAGTTACTTTATAATTAGTGAAGGAGGAGGAGACAAACCTAAGAAAATTCAAATATCACTTAAAGACGTACCAGCAGGAAAGTATACAAAAGTTAAATTCGGAATTGGTGTAGATCAAGAACGATTTAAAGAAGGACAAGCTGTTCAGCAAGACTTTTGGACTTTAGCAGAAAAATACAATTTAACTTGGAGTTGGCAAGCGGGTTATAAGTTTGTGGTTTTAGAAGGAAATTACAAAGAAAACACTACTAGTGATGAAAAACAATATATGCTTCATATTGCAAGTAGAGGAACAACAGTAGATTTATATAAGGAAGTAGAATTACCTATGGATGCTGCTATTGTGAGTAAAGAACAATCGCCACAGTTGCATATTAAAGTAGATGCCAATACAATGTTAGATGGTAAATCTAAAATTAAACTTTCAGAAGGTGCAACTATTATGGGGGGAGATAAAGCAGCTACCATAGCAGAAAACTATACTGAGATGTTCATGGTTCACCATGTACATCATACAAACCATCATTAATTAACACATCTAATCAAAAAGAATAGGGTGAAAGTTCACTCTATTCTTTTAAGTGTAATAGGCTAATTGAAAAAAATTAGCTATTAATACCGTATGTAATGAAAAAAATAATGATTGTCTTGCTAGTATGTTCTTTTTTTAGTTGTAAGCAGGAAGATGTGTATACTAATGTTGAATTAGCTTTTGAACAACCGAGCAACTTTCCTGAACCTCATTATAATTTAAGCTCAAACCCAATTACAGAAAAGGGATTTGAGTTAGGGAAAAAGCTTTTTTATGAAGGAAAACTATCGTCAGACGGAGTAGTTTCTTGTGCTTTTTGTCATCAGCAAAAGTTTGCGTTTACACACCATGGACATCAATTAAGTCACGGTGTAGAAGATAGAGTAGGGACTAGAAATACGCCTCCAATTCAAAATATGGCTTTCCAAAAACAGTTTTCATGGGATGGAGCTGCTTTTCACTTAGATATATTTCCAATAATACCAATTACCAATCCCGTTGAAATGGACGAAACAGTAACCAATATTTTGGAAAAACTACAACAAGATGCAGCTTACCGAAAATTGTTTAGTCAAGCTTTTGAAGATGGAGAAATCAATGCTGACAACACGTTTAAGGCGATGTCTCAATTTATGTTAATGATGGTTTCAGCCAATTCAAAGTACGATAAATATATTCGAGTGGAAAAAGGAGGAGAGTTTTCTGAGCAAGAAAGAAAGGGACTAGAGCTTTTTAAATCAAAATGTGCTTCTTGTCATACATCTGACTTGTTTACAGATGATGCTTTTAGAAATAATGGTTTACCAATAAACCCAGAAATTAACGATTTAGGAAGAATGACGGTTACCTTATTAGAAGAAGATAAATACAAGTTTAAAGTGCCTAGTCTAAGAAATATTGAACTTACTGCTCCGTATATGCATGACGGTCGATTTGGGTCTTTAAAATCGGTATTGAATTTTTATGCAACAGGAGTTCAAGAAACCCAAAACCTAGATCCAATTCTTAAAAATGAGAATGGAACAATCGGAATAGCATTAAACGAGCAAGAAAAAGAAAACATTATAGCCTTTTTAAAAACATTAACAGATGAAGAATTTATCACAGATAAAAGATTTGCTGAATAAAGTACTACTCATATTAGTATTATTAATTTCAGGACAAATACAAGCGGACACATTCCCTAAGCGATATGAGCTATTTTTAGACTGCGATGCTTGTGGTTGTAGTAACAGCGGAGGTAGTTTAGGAATGGGAGGAATAATAGATAATAATTTTGTTGGTGTACGTTATTTACACCAAAAATACCAATCAAAAGATGGGATTTTTAACAACTCTCCAATTATAAATGAGTATTTTAATACAGTACAAGTTTGGTCTCGAATTCCAATTATTAAAGAGTATTTAGAAGCCCAAATTTTTGTTCCTTTTCATTTTCATTCAAGAGACTATGTTGATAAAACAACAGCTATTGAAGGTTTAGGAGATATATCTTTTTTAATTAATTATACCGTTTTAAATAAAAATACAGGAAGTTATAAAGAAGAAAAAGATAAGGTTATATCTTCTAATCATTTATTAAAAGTTGGTGGAGGGTTAAAGTTACCAACAGGAACTTACAACGAAGCAATTAATAATTCAATAAACCCTAGTTTTCAATTAGGAACAGGAAGTGTTGATGTAATAACGAACCTTCAGTACGTATTTAAGAGAAATAATTTTGGAGTTACAAATTATCTTAATTATTACATAAAAACTACAAATAAAGAAGAATATCGATTTGGAAATCAATTTAATTTCAATAGTACTTTCTTTTATGCTTTTAAAGATAGTAAGCAAAATAGTTTTGTGCCTTCAATAGGAGTTTCAGGAGAATTCTATGAAAGTAATAAAATGATTGGATTAAAAGTTAAAAATACTGAAGGTCATGCATTGTTTTCTAGCTTAGGTGCCGAGTATAATGCAAAAAAATTAACAGTAGGAGCCTTAGCAATGTATCCAATACAGCAAAATTTAGCACAAGGAACTATAGAAGTAGAATATAGAACATCTATTTACTTGAATTACAATTTTTAAGAAAATTATTCTTTGCTTGTTTAGAGTCAAAAAATAGGATTGTTTTAAAAAAAGAGTGAATTTTACGTAAGGATTCTTAAATTTGATGACAAAACCCTCAATTAATAATTAAAAATAAGAACATGAAAAAATCAATTTTATCAATTATCGTGCTCGCTGTAGCTCTAGTTTTTTCAAACGAAGTAACAGCTCAAAAATTTGCGAATTTAGATAAAAGTCCAATGGATGCAGCTGCTTTTCCTAGTAGTTATAGAATTTCAGATAAAAAAGTAAAAGTTGTTTATAGCCGTCCACAATTAAAAGGAAGATCGTTAGCAAAACTAGCTCCTATGGGAAAAGTATGGAGAACAGGAGCGAATGAAGCAGCTGAAATTACATTTTATAAAGATATAACTTTTGGAGGTAAAAAAGTAAAAGCAGGAACCTATACCTTATTTACAATTCCAGGGGAAAAAGAATGGACTCTTATTTTAAATACAGCTAAAAATGTTTGGGGGTCTTACTTTTATAACGAAAGTGAAGATGTAGCTAGAGTTATTGCTCCTACTTCTAAGTCGGACGAAACAATTGAAGCTTTTTCAATTGTTTTTGAAGGAGAAGATGATACATTTAACATGTACATTGGTTGGGACAACATTATTGTTACTGTTCCTATAAAAGGATAAGCAAAAGAAATTTCAGAAATAAGAAAAGCATAACTAATTTGGTTATGCTTTTTTTGTTTAAAATAATCTAAGAAATATTATTGCTCTAGTTTGTATTTTAGCTCAATATCTGGATGCATTTGGTAAGTGTAAACAATTGAATTAAATAGGAAAGGATGTTCAATTCCCATTTCAAGAGGAATTGTTAATGAAGACTCGTTTCTTGTTAGCCAGATATTATCATAAATATGCACCAATGTGTCTAATAGTAAGTAATTGTACTGTTCTATATTTAACGATTTTACAGTTACTTTTTTATCGGGTAGTTGAGTAGAAATAATATCAGATTTGTTTAATGAAATAACCTCTCTAACATTTATAATGGTGTCAATTTCTTCAGTTATATGTTTAGAATCTGTAATTGAATTAACCGATAAGCTCATTTTTATCAATACATTTTCTGGAATTACAGCGATGTCCTCTGATAGTTGAGGTAGTAGATTAAATAAAATAGGAACATAGCACTCTCTATATAACAAAGCATCCAATGTTTCACTAAACAGTATATGATACTTTTCAGGTTCAGGTATTTTGAAAGTAACAGCATCAGCAGTATAGTAGTTTGTTATATAATTGGTAAGTTCCAATTTTTGAATAAGATTTTTTGCATATTCTAGAGACTTATCATTAATCTCTAGTAAAGAAAACTGTACTTCTTCAGGACTAAAAAGCGGAGCAATTAGAGTAATAAACGGAGCATAAGGTCCACAACCAGCATAAAAAACACGGATTGTTTCATTAGGATGATTTTGTTGTTTTTCTTTAATCGCCATTATCATAGCTTTTAAAAACTTCACAGTTCGTTTATAATCTAGTAAACATTGAGCTGCATGATTCAACCCTAAAGCTTTTCCTTTTGAAGTTGTTATGGCAGCTAAGTGCTCTATATGATTGTCAAATCCAGTAAGTTGAGTTAATTCTTTAAAGTAAGTATGTATTTCGTTTATTAAATTTTCAATTTCAGATTGTTTAATAGAGTCTTTAAGTAAGATAGATACTTTTTCTTTAATATCTAAAGTCGTTATATTTTCGCTCATAAGTAGGTTAGTTGTTGAGTTCCCTAAATTAGAAAAATAGAACTAGTTAAAAAAGAAGCTAATGAAGTTATGTTAACAGTTTTAGAGACTGAAATTAAATCACTTATTACTCAAAAATAGGCAGTAAAGATATTTTTCAGCTTTTATAATAACTCAATTAATATTTTGCGAATAACACCAAATAAAAGAATTAGTAAAAGCATATAACGTTTAATAGTCATGATATGTATGTAGTAACGTTAAAAGTAATTTTGATGTACATAGCACATTAGTACAATATAAAAACTCTCTTATTTCAATTTGTAAACCTTACAAAGCTTAAATGCTTGTGAGGTTTTTTGTTTATTTAAGTCTTTATAAAGTATTAAAAGAACTAAACTTTTTACTTATCAACAATAACTGTAAATTTGTATCCTTTAAAACAAGCGATTACAAATGCAATACAATCACCAAGAAATAGAACGTAAGTGGCAAGAGTTTTGGGCTAAGGACCAAACATTTAAAGCTAGTAACAATTCTGATAAACCAAAATATTATGTGTTAGATATGTTTCCTTATCCATCAGGAGCAGGGTTACATGTTGGGCATCCACTAGGATATATCGCCTCTGATATTTATGCGCGTTACAAGCGCCATAAAGGGTTTAATGTATTGCATCCACAAGGATATGACTCTTTCGGGTTGCCTGCTGAACAATATGCGATTCAAACAGGACAGCATCCGAAAAATACAACTATTATAAATATTGATGGTTGTTTGAATGAAGAAGGTAAATTAGATGAGAAGTATATTGATGAAGATGGATTTATTAAGGATGAGGCATTAATCAAAAAGGGAGAAAAAATATCTACCAAATTAGAAAATCACTTGGATTTTGTAATAAAGGGTTACAGAAATCAAATGGACAACATCGGATTTTCATTTGATTGGTCTCGTGAAGTTCGTACTTCAAATCCAGAATATTATAAATGGACACAGTGGATTTTTATCCAATTGTTCAACTCTTGGTATAATAAAGACACAGATAAAGCAGAAGATATTGCAACCTTAGTAGTAAAGTTTGAAGCAGAAGGAAATGCGAATGTAAATGCAGTTGCTGATGAAGATATAACTATTTTTTCTGCGGAAGAATGGAAGAGCTTCTCTAAAAAAGAACAACAAGAAATATTATTACAATACCGTTTAACTTTTTTATCGGATACTGAAGTAAACTGGTGTCCAGCACTGGGAACTGTATTAGCAAACGATGAAATTGTTAACGGAGTTTCAGAACGTGGAGGGCATCCTGTAGTTCGTAAAAAAATGACTCAATGGTCTATGCGAATTTCTGCCTATGCGCAACGTTTGTTAGATGGATTACAAAATATCGATTGGCCACAACCATTAAAAGATTCTCAAACCAACTGGATTGGTCGTTCGCAAGGAGCGATGGTTGCTTTTGACGTGGATGGTCACGATGCTAAAATTGATGTATTTACTACACGTCCTGATACTATTTTCGGAGTGTCTTTTATGACCTTAGCTCCAGAGCACGATTTAGTAGCGAAAATTACAACTGCTGAGCAAAAAGAGGCTGTTGAAGCTTACGTAGAAGCTACAGCAAAACGTTCTGAGCGTGATCGTATGGCAGATGTAAAAACTATTTCAGGAGTGTTTACTGGTGCGTATGCATTACACCCATTTACAGGAAAACAAGTACCGATTTGGATTGGTGATTATGTATTAGCAAGTTACGGAACAGGAGCAGTCATGGCGGTACCATGCGGTGATCAACGTGATTACGATTTCGCAAAACACTTCGGATTAGAGATTCCGAATATTTTTGCAGATGTTGATATTTCTGAAAAAGCGAATGATGCTAAAGACGGAATTAAATTAGCAAACTCTGATTTCTTAGATGGTTTAAATTATAAGAAAGGAATGAAAACTGTAATCTATGAATTGGAAAAACGTGGATTTGGTTACGGAAAAATAAACTATCGTTTACGAGATGCAGTATTCAGCCGTCAGCGTTATTGGGGAGAACCTTTCCCAGTATATTACAAAGACGGAATGCCACAAATGATTGATGCAAAGCATTTACCAATCGTATTACCGGAAGTAGAGAAATATTTACCTACTGAAGATGGAAAGCCACCGTTAGGAAATGCTGAAGTTTGGGCATGGAATAGTATTGAGAATAGAGTAGTGAGTAATGAGTTAATAGATAATGAAACTGTATTTCCTTTGGAGTTAAACACAATGCCAGGGTGGGCAGGAAGTTCTTGGTATTTTAACCGTTATATGGACTCAAATAATGAAGGAGAATTTGTAAGTAAAGAAGCGGTTGACTATTGGAAGCAAATAGATTTATATATTGGAGGTTCTGAACATGCTACAGGGCACTTGTTATATGCGCGTTTTTGGCAAAAATTCTTATTTGATAGAGGATTGTTACCTGTGGATGAGTTTGCTAAAAAACTGATTAACCAGGGAATGATCTTAGGAACTTCTGCTTTTGTTTATGAAGTAATTCCTGTTCTCAAAATTAATAGTAGTTTTTGGAAATGGAAAAAATATCCTAAGTTTTTATTTTCGAAAAAATTAATAAATGATGGTTTTTTTGAGAATGAAGAAGCAAAAAATAAATTATTAGAATTCCTTGATTCTAGTCTTCCAATATTATGGAGTAATAGTATTAATGAATTTTTAAGCGGCACTGAACTTTTAGATTTAAATGAAATTCAAACTAAAGAAGAGTTAATAAATTATTTAAGTGATAAAATTCAATTTGAAGTTTTGAAACATAAATATGCTGATGTTTCATTGGTAAATGCTTCTGATGAATTAGATACAGAAGCTTTTAAAAATTGGAGACCAGAATTTAAAGATGCTACATTTATATATGAAGAAGATGGAACTTTTAAAGTTTCACGCGAGGTTGAAAAAATGTCAAAATCGAAATACAATGTGGTGAATCCAGATTTAATTTGTGAAGAATACGGAGCGGATAGTTTACGTTTGTTTGAAATGTTTTTAGGACCGTTAGAGCAAACCAAGCCTTGGAAAACTTCAGGAATTTCAGGAGTGTATTCTTTCCTAAAGAAATTATGGAAATTATTTACTGATGAAAATGGTATCAATGTTTCTGATGCAGAACCAACCAAAGAGGAGTTAAAAACCTTACATAAAACAATTAAGAAAGTAGAAGAAGATATTGAAAATTTCTCGTTCAATACGTCAGTTTCTACCTTTATGATTGCGGTAAACGAGTTGACTGCTCAAAAGTGTAATAAGAGACAAATTTTAGAACCTTTATTAGTGCTAATTTCTCCGTATGCTCCGCATATTGCAGAAGAATTATGGAGTCAGTTAGGGCACAATGAGTCTATTGCAACTGTAGCTTTTCCGAAATTTGAAGAAAAACATTTAGTTGAAAGCTCAAAGAACTATCCAGTTTCTTTCAATGGAAAAATGCGTTTTACTTTAGAATTACCGTTAGACATGAGCAAAGATGAAATTGAGAAAACAGTCATGGCACATGAAAAAACACAACAACAATTACAAGGAAGAGAGCCTAAAAAAGTAATTATTGTTCCAGGTAAAATTATCAATATTGTAGGGTAAGTTAACCTTAAATAAATATAGAAAGCCCACAAGCAATTAATTTGTTTGTGGGTTTTTATTTTTAAGCTAAATTCGCAACCTATAAAAACAAATTAAAATTTAAACAAATGAAAAAGATTTTTAAAATTAGCTATGCGGTTTTGATGTGTCTTACTTTAGTAATGAGTAGTTGTTCTGATAGCGATAATGATCCAGAAGGAATCGCAAACACAAAATTATCAGGAAAAGTATTTGGAACAAGTTTTTCGGCCAAAGGGGGTAAAGCATTTATGTCTGGAAATAATGAACTTTCAGTAAATGTAACCAACATTCAAGCAGATTGCACTTCTGATGTTCTCAACTACGAATTAAAAATTACAACTTATGTGAAAGCAGAGTTAGGAACTTATAATAACGTGAATGTAGTTTTTAATAAGAAAGGAGCGAATCCTTTAAATTACCTTCAAGGAGCTGTTGAGGTTGTAAGGTTAACAAGTAATGAAGTTACCTTAAAAATAAAAGCAAATTCAAGTTCAGATAATTCAATAGAAGGCTTTTTTACGGTTCCTTTTTGTGAGTAATAATAACAATAAACTATTTATTTAGTACTTTTTTATTTTAGGTTATATTAGCGCTTATTAAAAAATAATAAATATTCAATAAATGAAAAATTTTTTCAAAATTAGTTATGTAACTTTAGTATGTTTAACATTGGTAATGACTGGTTGTTCAGATGATGATAATACGGACAACATAGGTACTCCAATACCCAGTACTATTTTAAAAGGAAAGGTATATGGAAAAGATTTTACTGCTAAAGGAGGGAAGTCATTTGCATCAGGAAAAGATGGAGAAGTTTCAATTAATATTACAAACGAAGAGGTAGGTTGTGATTCAGATATTTTTGATTATAAGTTAGAAGTTTCTTTATTAGTAGAAGGTAAAGTTGGAACGTATAATGATGTAAATGTTGTTTTCAAAGATGGAGAAGGAAACTTAGTTAATGTTTTGGGATCAAATGTTGAAGTTGTAAGTATTTCAGATTCTAAAATTAATTTAAAAATAGAAGCTAAATCAATCGATAAACAAAATAAAGTATCTGGTTCATTTGAAGTAGAATACTGCAAATAGAGTTTTTAAAATATAATTTAGAAAGACTTTTACATTTATGTAAAGGTCTTTTTTTATACGACAAAACCAAAAACTTTTCTCAAATTTGCTTTCCAAAAAATAAAACATGAAAAAAGTATCTCTCACCAGCTCTTGGGTTTTTGCAATAATTCCAATCGGAATTTTCTTTTTTGTAGTATTTCCTCAGTTA
Organism: Tenacibaculum sp. SSH1-16; assembly: GCF_040104435.1. NCBI lineage: Bacteria > Pseudomonadati > Bacteroidota > Flavobacteriia > Flavobacteriales > Flavobacteriaceae > Tenacibaculum > Tenacibaculum sp. SSH1-16. The sequence goes on along the minus strand of NZ_JBECOV010000002.1, from coordinate 292,076 downwards.
CAAAACATGTATGAATCATTTCATAAGAGAGAAATTGAAGTACAACAAAGTGCACGAAAACTGGACTCATTACAACAACTTACTAAACCTACAAGAGAAGATTTAAACAATATAAAACGTCTAGAAATTACAGTTCCAATTCATCAGTTGAGTATAGATAAACAACGGTACACCTATTATAAAACAGGCGGAATGCTGGCAGTATTAGCTTTTATGTTTATTGGTATGTTTGGTTCTAGTTACTGGGCAAAAAGAAAGAAAAACTCGTCAAATAATAAACAGATAGAATTTTCTTTTGAAGATTTTACAACAGACGCTATAGGTCAATACATTTCTTGGGATCCAGTTAAAGGGTCAGGGAGTAATTTTTTAAGCGAACGTTTACGAAAAACGAGTTCTGGATATAAAATTACTTCGAGTACTTATATGAAATTTATGGCTTGGAGTTTCTTTTTGATGGGATTAAATTATGTGGCTTGGTCTTATATAGAGTTTTTTGAGTTTTCAAAAGAGCCATTAACCTTTATGCAAGGAGGAAAAATGTTTTTCATCTCAGGAGGTCCCTTTGTATTAATAGGAGTTTTTTTATTGTTTTCATTTGGAGCTAAAGCTTTTTTAAACTCACAAAAAAGAAAGGTATTAGTAGATGGTGAAATTATATCTTTTCAGCAAGTATATGCTTTACAAGTTTTATCAAAATTTATTCAAGGAAACAAGTCTGGAGGTTACCATTGTTACGAGGTGAATTTAGTTACTCAAAGTGGAGAACGTTATAACTTGTTAAATCATGGAGATAAAGAATACTTGTTGAGCGATATGGTAAAAATAAGTAGATTTTTAAAAGTGCCTGTTTGGAATAATGGTGTCATTTAAAATAATTTATAGAGTAATTAACAAACTTTTACTAATTTACACGAATACAAATCGTAAAAAACACTATTATTTTATCCTGTAAAAAAAAATCATCCAATATACGCTACTTTTCTTCAGTAAGGGAAATACCTGAAAATGTTTGGAAAGAGCTTGACTGTGTAGATAATTTATATTTTCAGCCAGCGTATTTAGAAGCTTTAGAAAAGAACAATCAACAAATACAGTTTTCTTATATTTTATTATTTGATGAAAACAAAGAAGCAATAGCCTTTGCTACTATTCAATTGGTAGATTTTTATTTAGAAAGTGTTCAAAATAATTTACAATCGGTTGTAGAATGGATACGATGTATTGGGAGGAAACTACATTTGTTGTCTCCTCAAAAACCATTTAAAATACTTACATGCGGTAATACTTTTGTAAGTGGAGAGCACGGAATATTTATTAAACCAAATAAAGATAAAAAGCGAATTGTAAAACAGCTAGCTAAAGCTATTGTAGCCTTTGAAAAAGACATTTCAAAAGAAACAATTGATGCTTTTATGTTGAAAGATTTTGTAAACGAATCGCTTTTTATTACCGATGCATTACATAGTGTAGGATATAATTCGTTTAATGTAGATCCAAATATGATGTTAACGTTAGATGATAATTGGAATACTTTTGATGATTATTTAGCAGCATTAAAAACAAAGTATAGAGTAAAAGCAAAAAAAGCGTTACAGAAGAGTAAAGACTTACGAACGGAAGAAGTAAGTATTGATGTTTTGAAACAATTATTGCCAAGTGTGACGTCATTGTATAAAAATGTATCAAACAAGGCAAGCTTTAATTTAGGGTATTTTAATATAGAAACGTATATATCTTTAAAAGAAAATTTAAAAGATAACTATGTTATTAAAGTATATTGGTTAGGAACCAAGTTAGTTGGGTTTTTGTCAGGAATAAAAAATAAAAACTCATTAGATGCCCATTTTGTAGGAATTGATTATACCGTAAATAAAACCTATGCTATTTACCAACGAATGCTATATGATTATATATTATTGGGTATAGACTATAATATAAAAACGATAAATTTTGGAAGAACAGCTAGCGAAATAAAAAGTTCAGTAGGAGCAACACCACAGGACTTAACAATTTATTTACGGCATAGAAAAAGCATTCCAAATCGTATTTTAAGCTTATTTTTGAACAGAATTCAACCAACAGAATTTAGGTTAATAAAGCCTTTTAAAACAAAACAAGTATAAAGAATTAACCCTTTTTACTGTATTAACAAATGAAAAACACACAAGAATTATTAAATATACTTACCCTTGACGATTTAGGTGAAGGGAATTTTAATGGAGTAAGTAGAGATATAGGAAGTCCAAATGTTTTTGGAGGCCAAGTATTAGCACAAGCACTAAATGCAGCGTATAGAACGACACCTAAAGAACGTATATTACATTCGCTACACTCGTATTTTTTAGAGGCAGGAAATTTAGAGTTGCCTATAACTTACAATGTGCAAACTATTCGTGATGGAGGTAGTTTCTCTACACGTAGAGTTACAGCACATCAAAAAGATAAAACGATTTTTATACTGTCTTGTTCTTTTCATAAAGAAGAAGAAGGATATGAGCATCAAATGCCTATAAAAAAAGACTTAAAACAACCTGAAGAGTTGTTGAGTTGGACAGATATGTTAGATCAATTTGGAGCTTTTTTACCAAAGAAAATGAAAGATTTTTTAAGTATTGAGCGACCTATTGATTTTAAACCAGTGCAGATCGTAAATCCGTTAGACCGAAAAGATTTACCTCCAGTAGTAGATGTTTGGTTTAAATTAAAAGGAGAAGCTTCTGATTTATCGTTAGGAATTAAACAACAAATATTAACGTATATATCAGACTATAATATTTTAACGGCTTGCTTAAACCCAAATGCAAGTGTAGCTAATTTCGGAAACACACAAATGGCAAGTTTAGATCATTCGATGTGGTTTTACCGCGATTTTGATTTTAACGATTGGATGTTGTTCTCGGTAGAAAGCCCAAACACTAATGGTGCAAGAGGTTTTGCTTGTGGAAATATTTATACAAGGGAAGGTAAACTGATTGCTTCGGTAGCACAAGAAGGTTTAATGCGCCCCATGAAGAAGAAGGAATAATTATAGTTTATAAAAATAGAGAAATAAAAAAGCCGAGGTAATCCCTCGGCTTTTGTTTGATTAAGCTTCTATTTCTGCTGATTTTGTACTAATATGAAACTCTTCGTAGGTTTCCAGTAAACTCATTAATCCAGAAACTAAATCTTGTGTCTCTATTAAAATACTAAAGTATAATGTAGTATTTTTTGGACTTGTCTCGTCTGTTCTAATACGATCTACTTGTTTTTCAATAGATTTAGATACATCCTTTAATAATTCTTTCTTTTCATTAATAATATGCTCTAAATTATCAAAGCTTCTATTTTCAAAAGTATCTCCAATATCAGTTAATAACTTAGAAAGTGTATTATCAATACTCTTAAGATCTTTAATTTGCCCTTTTTTAAGGTGTTTGTGATTGTTGTTAACGTGCTTATAAGTAGCTCTAGATATATAACTAATAGACTGAGCAACGTCTTGCAAATACCCTAAAATTAAAATATAAAACCTACTTGCTTGTACGGAAGTATCGTCTAACGACTTAATAAAATAGAAAACTCCGTCTTTTAAGTTATCGATTTCATCGTTTAACTTAGTAACGTGCTTATCAGTTTTACGTAATTTTATTAAATCGTGAGTAGCAAGATCTTTTACAACGCTTGAGTATAATTTGTTAATACGATGAGCAACACCAGCAATATGATCTGAGCTTTCTTCAATCACTCCGTTAATAGTGATTAATTCTGCTCTTTCCATATGTACTTGTTTCTTTTCTTCTTTAGATTTCTTTCTGTGTTGTAATGTGTTTCTTGCAATTAAAAGAGCAACCACCAATAACAATACAGGAATCATTACCATATCCCAGCTAATTAAATAAGCTACTAAAGCAGCAGTTAAGAAAGCTGTAATGGCTGTTAAGAACCATCCTCCAATAACATTAATTACACCAGCAACTCTATAAACGGCACTTTCACGCCCCCAAGCTCTATCAGCTAAAGAAGTACCCATTGCTACCATAAACGTTACATAAGTAGTTGATAAAGGTAACTTCATAGAGGTTGCAATAGAAATTAAAATACCAGCAACAATTAAGTTTACAGATGCTCTTACTAAATCGAAAGCAGGCATTTCATAGGTTTTGTCTTTAGGTAATTCAATTACAGGTTTTTGAAATTTTGAGTCTATAAAGTTTAAAGTTTTTTTAGGTACAATAAAACTAACAACTGCATTAATCCCCATAGCACTTCTTACTACAATTCTTGATAATGGATTTGGTTGAAACTTTTCATGCCCATCTCCTTGACGCGATAAATCGATACCAGTTTTAATAACATTTCTCGCTTTACTAGAAGTCCACAAAGTAACCACCATAATAGCTCCAGCTAACAATAATAACCATACGTTAGAAGGTACTTTTTTAGCTAAAATCCCCATAGAAAAAGCATCAGGAGCAACACCAGATACTTCCCAAGCTTGGTATGAGTTCCAAGCAGCAATTGGTACACCAATAAAGTTTACTAAATCGTTACCAGAGAAAGCCATAGCTAAAGAGAAAGTACCAATACCAATAATTAATTTTAAAATATTAACTTTTAAAAACTGTATTAATATATGAGATACTACACTCCAAAAAATAAAGCTTCCAGTAATAATGAGCAATGTATTTCCTTCAATTAAATGTTTAACATCACTATAAAAAGGTGTTCCTTTCATCCCTTTTATAATTATGAAATAAGTAATTGCAGTAATAGCAAAACCACCAAATAAAGAGTTGATATAGGTAGGTCTTTTCTCAAAGTTAAATGAATAAATTAAACGAGAAAAAAACTGTACTATAGCACCAACAGAAAATGCTACTACAACAGAGAGTAGTATACCATTTATAATTTGAACTGCTTTTTTATGATTTATATAATTCCATATATCAGAAATTGAGTGTGAATCATTAGCAGATATTTTAATTAACGAAATGCAAACTGCGGCTCCTAATAATTCAAATACAATAGAAACAGTAGTTGATGTAGGCATACCCAATGAATTAAAGATATCTAATAGTAAAATATCAGTAATCATAACTGCCATAAAAATAAACATGATGTCTTGAAACATAAACATGTTAGGATTAAATATCCCCTTACGCGCAACTTCCATCATTCCGCTTGAAGTAACTGCTCCAAAAAATACTCCAACACTCGCAATTATCATAATATTTCTTACTTTAATTGCTTTAGAACCGATTGCTGAATTTAAAAAGTTTACAGCATCGTTACTAACTCCAACAACCAAGTCTACAATAGCTAAAACAGCCAAAGCGACTAGCATCAAAATATATGGATCTCCCATTTTTTAGTTTTTAATTAAGTTTTGCAAATTTAGTTACACAAGAATGCTCTCATGTTATGTTTATGTTATCATTTAAAGGTGTATGTCTACCTGTAATCTATACATTAATTGATTTGTAGCTGTCGCTATATCTAAGTAACTAATGTCGGTTTGTACTTTTAATTTATGACCAACAATATACTTTGATAATCCTATTGTATATTGATTTTCAGTTCCTTTTCCTGTGATTTTTTTATCTAAAGAAATATTAGTAAAACGACCAGATATTTCCCAGTTTTTAGAAAACAAATATCCTGATTGAAGGTTTAAACCACTTCCTACTTGTACAATTTCTCCAGTAAGTGTGCCGTCTGAGTTTTTTGCGAAAGGATCTTCGGCGTCTCGGTATGAATATTCTCCCATAAAAGAGAATCCTTTATACTTGAACATAGCATCCATAAAAAAGGTTGATATGTTTGTTTGATAGTATCCTTCATCATTAACCATATAAGTACCTTGGTTACTTCTAGTTTTTACGGCATTGTTATTAAAGTCGTAACTCATACCAATAGCAAGTTTAGGTGTTTGTTCTCTTTTTAAGTCACCACCTACATAATCTCCTTTACCTTCAAACTTTCCAAAAGGTAAAAGTTCTAGATGAGCGGTATATTGATGTCCTCCTAGGTTGCCTACAGTAACATTTCTTCCTTCACCTTGAGAAAAGGCTAGTGCTTCTTTTACAATAAACTTGTCAGATAAATTAAAATGGTGTTTTAATTGTACTCCCATATCTCTATCAATATTAAAACGGCTGTTTAATAGAGAGCGATCTACTAATTGCATATCACCTGAAGAAATAATACGCTCACGGTTGCCAGGTAGTTTGGTTTGCCCAAACCATAATTCAAAATTTTGAAAGAAATTCCACTTTATAACAGCATCTAATATATATCTTGGTGCATTTCCTGTGTGTTCAGAAGCGCCACTAATATCTCTATTAGATAACCCAAGCTCCATTTTATATTTTAATTTAGGGGAAAAAGCAAATCCTTTAAATTTTAAACGAGCTCTTCTTACTAACATTGAAGATGTTGGGTTATATAAACCATCTTTGTTAGAATCCCATTCGGCAGTTGCTAAGAATTGCATTCTGGCACTCATTTTCATAGACCAAGTACTATCTTTCCCTATGATATTAAATAAGCCATTACCAAATTTTGAGTCTTTTCCTTGTTGTGCATATATATGCGTCAACATAAATATACTTACAGCTGTAAGTATTTTTTTGTAATACATTAAGGATAATTTATTAGTTTTTGTCGAGACAAATTACTAACCCTAATGTTAACTTAAAGTTAAGCAAATATTAAAAAAACTGCCTTGTTTTCAAGGCAGTATATGGTAAGTCAAATAAATAGTCGACAAAAACTAATAAATTTATATTGACCATACACCTCAAGTTAGAGGTAATTCAAAAGTATTTCTCTTTTTTAATGTAAATATTAAGTGTAATTTAATAAATTGTTATATGATGTAACACCTGAAGTTAAGAAAGAGTTAAGGTTTTAAATGTAGTTAGTTATTTTTTTAGGTCCTTCAAGAACTGTTCTTGTTATCTGCATGGTACCATCTTTATTAGTAATTACATGCCATTTAATAAGAGTTATTTCATTGTTTTCAATTTCTAAACCAGTAATGCATCTTGGGTGTACACAACTACCATCGTTAAAATGTGGAAGCTCGTTTTCTGATGGAAATCGAGGACGGTGTGTGTGTCCTGTAACAATCATTTGGTTATTATTGTTTTTAATCCATTTTTCCAAACGTTTCTCTACCTTTATGAGCTCTTTAAAGTTTTGAGCGGGACTTGTAGGATCTTTAATTCCATGTATTTGTAGTGGTCGCCATAGTAAACGAACTAAAAACCTACTTAATTTCCAAAAAGTATAGTTAAACCAATCTGCTTGATGACCGTGAAGTAAAAAAATAGATTTCCCATTTTCTTGTATCAATTTAATTGCTTCTGAAAAGGAAGCATTGGGCATTAATTCTTTCTTTTTTCCGTCAATGGTATCGTAATAAGAGTTAAAGTTTTTAGCAACGTTTTTAGGTTTTCTGTAATTCATATCATGATTTCCCCAAATAAAATGTAGTTTGTTTTGTTGATGAAACTTTTGAAGTAATAAGTAGATGTTTTTATTTGCATTGAAAATATTTACAAATTTATTTTCCCAAAGTTCATCTCCATCTCCTAATTCTATATAGATAAACTCTTTTTGTAAATATTGAGATAATGCATAGTGATATATTTTTCGATTGTGAGCAAAATCATCAGCAAAACTGTTATCACCTCTATGGCAATCAGAAAATAAAATGTATTTAGAATCCTTGTTTAAAGGTAGTTCTTTTGCTTTTTTAAAAGCTTTGGTTATCCTATGTTTTGAAAACATTTGTAGCAAAAATTTGTGTGTATATAAAGATGCAAAAAAAGGAATATACTGCAAAACTGGTTGAGCGATAGAATGAATAAATTTTAGAATTAAGTTTATAACTAAAAGATAATTAAAAAAACAATTGTTGTTCTATGATGTTAATTTTTAATAACTTACGTAAAATTTTAAATTAATATTAATACCCTTCAAAAATGAAAAAAAAGTATTTTCTACTTTCGCTACTATTGCTGTGCCTTAGTTTTTCTACTATTTACAGCCAAAAAAAGATGTTTTATGGTACCATTGAAACTAAAGACGCCTTAAAACTGCAAGAAGTTGCTCCTTCTGATATTAAAATTATTTCCTCTGCTAATGGCTTCAGTGCTGTTAAGTTAAGTGATTATGCGGCAGAAAAGTTACACCATATGATTTTAACTCATGGTCCTGGGTTTATTTATGAGTCTTCTGAAAAAGATGCTTTACAAACAATTCAGAAGCTACAAAGTAAAAAATCGCATTATAAAAGAGCTTCTTACACTATTAGTGAAGACCAACTTGTAAATCAAAGTTTGGGTTTGGTGAATAATACAAATATTGCGAATCAAATAGTAGAGCTTGAAAACTATGGTACTAGATATCATACTACACAAAAGGCAAAAGATGCTGTTCTGGATTTAAAACAGAAATGGGAAACCATGGCTAGTGGCAGGTCTGATGTTAGTGTAAGAATAGTTAACCACAATAGTACCACAATGCCTTCGGTTGTTATGACTATTCAAGGAAGTGATCTTCCAAATGAATACGTAATAATAGGTGGTCATATTGATTCTGTTAGTCCAGAAAGAGAAACGAATGCTCCTGGTGCTGATGATAATGCTTCTGGTATTGCTACGATTACTGAAATGGCAAGAGTACTTTTTGAAATGAATTTTGAACCAAAAAGAACTATAGAGTTTATGGCATTTGCTGCCGAAGAAGTTGGCTTAAGAGGTTCAAAAGAAATTGCTCAGGATTATAAAAATAGAAATGTTAATGTGTTGTCGTATGTGCAGTTTGATATGACGAATTACAAAGGGTCACCAAAGGATGTTTATATTTCTGATGATAGTTATAATAGTAGTACCCTTAATGCTTTTTTAGCTAGCCTTATGGATCATTACAATGCTTCAGGAAGTCATCAATTTACTTACGATTATACACGATGTAATTATGGTTGTTCAGATCATTATAGTTGGGCACAACAAGGGTATGATGCAGCTTTTCCTTTTGAAGCTTCATTTAATGGTTCGAGTCCATATATTCATACAGTGAACGATACGTCTGACCGATTTCCAACTGCAAATGCTACGCATGCGGCAAAATTTGCGAAACTTGGTTTAGAGTACTTAATTGAAGTAGCTAAAAGTAAAGGAAGCGTTAGTGTACCAACGTATTGTGAATCAAAAGGAAATAATGTAAATGATGAATATATTCAGAATGTAACACTTGGGTCAATTAATAATAATTCAGGAGCTACAAATGGGTATCAAGATTTTACTAGTATTTCTACTGATTTAGAACGAGGTAGCTCTAATACAATTACTATTACTCCTAAATGGACAGGTACAGTTTATAAAGAAGGATATACTGTTTGGATTGATTATAATCAGGATTCTGATTTTGAAGATAGTGGAGAGCAAGTATGGGTTAAAAGTGCTTCTTCTGATAGTTCTGTTAATGGCACGTTTGCCGTACCTACTACTGCAAAATTAGGTAATACAAGAATGAGAGTGTCTATGCGATACAATAATATTCCTTCTTCTTGTGGTTCGTTTGATTATGGAGAGGTTGAAGATTATACTATAACTATTATTGAGGGTGATGGAGGTACTAATACTAATATTTGTGATGGGGTACCTCAATATGATTCTTCCCAAAACTATCAGGTTGGTGATAGGGTTGTTTATTTTAATGTTTTGTATGAAAGAACTTCAAGTGGATGGAATAATATTGGAAATTGTGGTAGTGCTAAAACCGATAATTTAAATGCAAGGCAAGTTTTAGTAAATGATAAAGATGTAATTGCCTTTTCACCTAACCCTATCGAAGGAAACTCTATAGTTTTACAAGTAAATAATGAGTTGTGGAAAAATAGAGAAGTTGCTATTTATAATGCTAACGGAAGGTTGCTTACAAAAGTAAAAATGAGTTCTAGAAATAGTAATATAGATGTTTCAAAACTATCAGCAGGAATTTATTTTGTGTCTTTAGATGATACAGGGAAAAGGTATACTAAACAATTGGTTAAAAAGTAGGTTTTACAAAGTGTAAAAATAAAACTTTAAGTTAGTAGAATTATTATTGCAACTTCTTTATATGTTATTTGAGTTTATAGTTTTATAAATGTTTATGATAAAAATAATATTGCAGTAAGTAAAAATATTAAAGAAGTTATAAAAAGTATAATTGAAGTATATAAAATAATAAATTCAGTTAGCTTAACTATTTTTACCATTTATAAAAAAAATACTGCAGTTACACAAAGTGTAACTGCAGTTTGCTTTAATAATAAAGCTATTAGTTATTTTCTTATAACTTTAAATTCTAACCCACTTATTTGTTTGTATTTAGGGCTTTTGGTACCGAATATACTTTTTACGTAAAGTTTTACTTCTTTTGATGTTTGTACTAAGCCTGTTAATGGATTGTATAGTGTATTGTTTCTTTGAATCATAGCATTGCTGTACTGTGTATAGGCATTAATTAGCTTTGTGTTGTTTTCTTGTAATTGGTTAAGTTTAGCCTGTAACGAAGTTGTTTTTAGTTCTTCTTCGTTTGGGTTGTAAATGGTATTTTGTACTAAAACTTGTATGAGGTTTGCAAAGTGGTTGATTAACTGATCGTAAGATTGTTGTGAGGTGGAAATTGTTTTGTTTGTTGACTCTTCTATTGTTTTTTCTTTTTCTACAGTTGTTTTTTTTGACGACCCTTGTAGTTTTCTGTTAATTGTTTTTGCATTTTGAATAGCTAACGCATCTGCGCCAGATACTATAAAACTATTAAGTGTTTTTGTTGCTAGTGATTTTAAGTTTGCAAAAGCATTTTTACGATTGTTCACTGCGTTACTATACGCTGCTTTTGCAGTGGCTACTTCTTCTAATTTTTCTGAGGCAGTGGTATATAGTTTTTCTAATTCAGTAATGGTTAACCGTGTATTTACAGGGTTATACGTTTCTGCATATCCTTTAGAAAAAGATATTAGTTCTTGAAAGTTAGCTACATTTTTTGCATGACCTGTTTCTGAAATTGATGCCATAAGATTGTAATTTTAAGTTATTGTATTGTTTTTTGCTTAACCTTATGGGTTATAAAGGATGTTAATTTTTTATTGTATACAGCAATTTAAATACAAAAGCAATTTTTATAACTTCTTTTTGTTAAGCGCTTTAAATATAGTAGTTTTTTTAAAATTATTTTTCTATCTATTTTTTTGCTCTTATTTTATTTCTATTAAATTTGTTATCAATGTTTTTATGTAGAAGCTGTTAAGTTTCTGTATAACAGTGTTTAGCTATAAAGAAAATTACTATGAATATAAAAGCCAAACTCTTTGTGTGTGGAGAGGAACGAGAATTAATCTCTACTAGTTTAAATTACATTCGTCTTATCGATTGGAATGGTAAACCAACATCAGCCCTAATGGGAGGTGCTTTTACCGTTACTTTTAAACCAGAAATGTACGATGATACCTTTATTGAATGGATTATAGCCGATAGAAAAGACAATAAAAAAATACGACATCCTTTTAATCTTTACCTATTAAGGGATGGGAAAGTAGTTTTTTATGAAGATGATTTTGATGGAGTAGAGCTATTCCAATACAACTTTCAAGACGGTGTACTTATAAATTACCATGAGGTTTTTGATAATCAAAAAGGTATGCAGGTTACCTTAACCATATCGCCTGCAATGCAAGACTATCGTTTTTTTAACAATAGTACCGATTGGCGTAGAAAAAGTAGAACTCGTTATATAAAACCGTGGCAAGAGAGTTTTATACCACCTATAGAAGATACTCCTTATAAGGCGAAAGAAGACACAACACCTCGTGTTGTAAAAGTAAACTGGATTAATAAGAGTAATGAAGTTGTAAATAGTAGTCATTACGAAGAAAACTTAGGTCTTGAAATAGATTTGAATAACCCTAATGGAGGAAAGGTAAAAATTAGTATTGCAAAAAAAGACAATACTAGTTTTGATAATAATACTAAAGAAATAGTATTGGAAGAACATGTTGCTGGTAATAAAGTAACTATAACCGACTTTAAAATAAAGAAAGAGTGGGAAGATTTTAAAAATGTAGAGATAGATGAACTGGTTGCTACTGCTACTTATTTTGACAGTACTAAGGAAAGCACTTCTTTAGAAATTATAGCACCGCCTAAAGTAATTGTAGACTTTAGACCTAGTAAAAATTATAGTGGGGAATACGGTTTTGATTATATAAGACATAAAAAAGAGAAAGATGATTATGTTACTTATGAAGATATTGTAGGACCTAATCAGTACAATGATTTTAAACTAAAAAAACGAGTAAAAAAGTTTAAAAAAGACCCTCTTAAATATAAAAAACTAAAAGACAATGAGTATAAAACGCTTACATTTCCTTGGTATAAAGATAGTGCAGGGAAAGAAATTGAGTACATACAAAGTTGGTTAACTTTATATCCACAGCAAACCGTAACATTAAGCTTGCAGTTAGAAACGATAAATAACCCTAAAAAGTTAGATATTTGTTTAGAATACAACACCGAATTATTTAAGTTAAGTACAGATACTATACCAGCTCAAAGTAAAAAGAAAAAAAGATTAGATGACTTTTTAACCGTTGAATGTTTAAAGGAGTTTAGTACCGACCAAACCATTAAGGTTATGTATGGTAACCAACAATTAGGGCAACTAAACATTTTAGCCAATGCTAAAAGTAAACGTAAAAAATTAGATGTTGTTTTTGTGGAGGTAAAAACTGATTTAAAAGGTAAAGGTAAACCTGTAAAAGGAAATTCTACAGGCAAGAGAACATTTTTAACCCAATATTTACAACAAGCCTTAATTAAGCCCAATATTATAATTGAAACTTTGGATTTAAAAAAAGATAAAACCTTTAATAAGCAAGTTGACCCAAAAGGTCAAGGATATATTGAGAATAGAACAGGCTTACACGATTATTTAAATGGTAAAATGGATACTAAATATAACAACTATTTAAAAGTTTATTTTATTGGCGATCAATGTCCTGTTCTTGATAAAAATGGAAATAAAACAAATAGAAGAGTTAACGGACAGTCTAAAGACTTTAATTCGGACGCAGTTGTATTGTTTAAAGGGCATAACGTGGCTACAGTAGCTCACGAAGCCTTGCATGCTTTAGGTTTGTATCATACTTTTTCTTCAAAAGCAAATTATACATATAAAAAAGGAGAAACCTATAATATTATGGATTATTCGCATTGGGGTATTTATGGTAATAAAAAACGAATATTAACATGGCTTTGGCAATGGAGAAAACTATGGAATAATACACTAATAAAGCCCGAATAATATGAAAAACAGAATATTTACAATATTAATAATATTGTTTACCTCGTGTAACGCTCAAAAAACAACAATTATGAAAAAGTTTGATATAGGAAAGTTTAATAAACATAAAGATACTATTCGTTATGAATATTACCAAACTCTAGAAAATGGAACTGTTATAACGCAAAGAGAAGATAATGATGAATATATTGAAATTATAAAATATAAGGATAAATATATTCAAGAGTTTAATTCATATTATAAAAATGGAAAATTAAAAATAAGCGGTTTTTTTCTTGAAAACGATTTTTATTCAGGTATATGGAAAGAGTACGACGAGAAAGGTAATTTGATAAAAGAAACCAATTATGACAAAGGTTACAATTATACATGGGAAGATTTATTAAAGTTACTTAAAGAACGTGAGGTAAACGTAAAAGACACGAATAATACAACGATTAGAAAGGATGATGGAGAATGGTGGATTTATTATGTGAAAGGACTTTATATTTATAATATCCGTATTAATGGAAAAACAGGAAAAATCACGTTGGATGATAAAGATATTTTTGAAGAAGGCTCATAGCACTAAGTTGTTTATTCTTTATATGGGATTTATTGTTGTTACAGCTTGTAACGCTCAAAAAATAACAACGATGAAAAAAATTGATATAGAAAAATTTAATAAATATAAAGACACAATTCGTAATGAATATTACCATGTTTTAGGTGATGGAACTATTGTAGAACAAATGGAACTTAAAGAAGTTTTTGCAGAAACTATTAAGCAAAAAGAATCTTTTTTTGAAGTAAAAAATCAATACTATAAAAATGGAAACCTTAAGATAACAGGAAAATATTTTAATTCTAGTTTCCAAAAAGGCATATGGAAAGAGTACGACAAGAAAGGTAATTTGATAAAAGAAACCAATTATGACAAAGGTTACAATTATACATGGGAAGATTTATTAAAGTTGCTTAAGGAACGTGAGGTAAACCTAAAAGACACGAATAATACAACGATTAGAAAGGATGATGGAGAATGGTGGATTTATTATGTGAAAGGACTTTATATTTATAATATCCGTATTAATGGAAAAACAGGAAAAATCACATTGGATGATAAAGATATTTTTGAAGAAGGCTCGTAAAGTTAAAAACTATTAAGAACTTATTTTATTGAATGGTAAATGCTCAGTTCTTGATGAAAAAAATAGGCAAAAAATATGAAAAATTGTATAATAGTTTTTATAGGGATATTACTTCTTTCTTGTAAAATAATCCCAAAACAACCCCAAAAAGAAAGAGAATTATCATTTAGAGCTATAGATTATTCAGTAAAATGGGAAGGAAAGGCAAAGTTAGTTACAACATACAAAGAAGCACTAAGGATAGGGTTAACTCAGAAAAGTAATAAAAACGAAAGATTTTATTCGAAAAATGCAGTTTATTTATTTGAAGTTGGGGGTGGTTGCTTTGGGGCAAGTCCGAGTGAAATATCGGTTACACTAAAAAACAATATAATAAATATAAATTGGGAAGAACCTAATGAACCTTGTCCTGAAGTAGGAGAAATGTCAGCTTTTTGGGGCGAAATTATTATAAATAAAAAAGACTACCCTAACTATGAGCGTTTAAATGTAAAATACTACTGGGAAGAATGAATTTGAACAAGCGGTAAATTAAAAAATACAATAAAACAAAGTGAAGAAATTGTTTATAAAATGTCTGGTTCAACTAAATTAGAGCGTGAAATGTATGAGCAATTTGTAATTTTGAGAAAATATGATGGAAAAATTAACCCTGCAAAAAATTCTTTGGCTAAATTATTAAATAAAGTGAATCCTGTTGGAGGAAGATTTAAATTAAACTCTCCGGAAGGATTAAAAGATTTTTATGATAAAGCTGAAAAAGTAGCAAAAAAATATAATTTACCACCAACTTTTAACTCCCCTAATTTTTAAATAATATGTATTTATCAGGTTTTAAACACTCTCCATATTTAATGGTTAAACCAGATTCGGATTTAGAAAATATAAATCCTGATTTTTTGAAAAACAAATATACTGTCAGACTTTCTGGTAAATTTGAGAATAAGTTTTTAAAAGAGTTTATAGAAAAATTTAAAACAGTTAAAAATTTAGATATTGGAAATAAATATGGAAATAATGGAGATAATTCTTTTGTTTATAAACTCCCAAAAATAGAAGGCTTGGTTATTCCTTTATGGAGGGATTGTGATTTTATTTTAGATTGTTCAAATCTTCCTAAATCTCTGTATTCATTACATTTAAATGTCTGGACAAAAAAAAGCATTATAAATATTGAAGCATTAAACAAAACTAATTTACAACACTTAACCATTTCAGATTACGATGAAAAAGATTTAACCAAATTAAGTTCATTAACCAATTTAAAAACCTTAAGTTTTAAAACAGCAAAAATAAAATCTTTAAAAGGAATTGAAACTTTAACCAATTTAAAGTGTGTGTCTTTTGGTGGTGTTAGAAGTTTAACTGACATTTCAGATATAACAACTTTACAAAAGTTAAAATATTTAGAATTTGATATTTGTTGGAAACTACAAAATTTTAATCCTATTGGTGAATTGAAAGAATTAGAAGTATTACAACTTATGGATTGTAAAAGTTTAGCATCTATTAAGTTTGTTAAAGATATGCCTAACTTAAGACAATTATATACTTTAGGAACGACTATTGTCAACGATTTTGATACAACTCCTGCTGAAAATGTGCCTGTATTTTTTGGAAGTCAATATAAAAAGTACAACAAACAATATCCTGAAAAAGAAATACAGGAAGGACAAAAATCTTGGAGTAGTTATTTGTAGTTAGTGTCTATGTTTAGTCTTAACTATTCATTATGTTGATACTCTAAAAAAAACTGCAATAGATGAAAAAGAATATAGATAAAGAAATAGAGAAACTTATTAATCCATCCTTAGTTTTAAGAATAGATGGTTTAAGTAAATCAAACCCTGAGTATGATTTATATTTTTTTAGTACTCTACTACTTTGTATATGGGAAAGTCTCTATAATAAAGATTTGAACCCCTCTTATCATATAAAAGATTCTGTTGGGAATATATATTTTAATGAAGAATTACGAATTAAGATAAATAAGGGGGTTAATACAATTGTAAAAACAGCAAAAGGGTTAAGGCTAGAAAACAAGCCAAAACCTTTTTTTATGAGTATATATGACTATTTATATATAGAAGACTCAAATAGTAATAAACTATATTGTTATAGCAAAGAGCTTATGGGGACTAGTTTGTTTAATAGTAGTATGTTTTCAGTTGAATTAAAAAAGCCTATAGATGAATTAACGCAAGAGGATTATTATAGTTTTCTAGGGAAAAACTTTAAAGGGAATAATGGTCGATTAATAAATGGAAAGGAAGAAAAGGTGTTTTTAACGTTACATAGCTATAATCAAAAGAAAAACGTGTGGAAAATCCGTCTACTTACATTTTGATAAATATTTTGTGTTTATTAAAAACTAAGAGCATGAATCTAGTGTCACTTAGCTAAAAAAACAACCCAAGGTTTAAGCCTTGGGTTGTTTATATCAAAAAAGAGATTATCTTACTCCAGGTGTAAAAGCACCAGGGGCATCTTGAGGTGCATTTGTAGTACCTGCATCTCCTGTGTCATTCCAAATATCCCATTCTGCAAATGTATATGTTGGGTTTCCTTGTGTTACTGAAGCTTTGCGGTAAGCTCTACCATCTTCAAATTCGTGATTTGTACCAGATCCATCTTCCCCAATAACTCCAAAGATATCGATTACAGTTCCGCTTGGATCTACTAGCTCTAATTGGTCGTCTCCGTTAGAATCTGCTGCTGCAGAAGTAGACTCCATATCAGCAGTAACACCATATATACTTGAGAGTTCTGCAGCATTTTTGGCAATTACAAAAGTACTAGTTCCAGCTATGGTTTTACCAGATAAGTCAATTGAAGATGTTGATGAAGTAGCATCATTTGTATATCTTCTAATTGTCCAACCTGTTAAGTCTATTGGATCTGTTCCAGAATTATATAACTCTATAAATCTAGCATTAGCATTATTGTTAGGGTCTGCTAATTCAGAAAAGAAAATAGCATTAGTAGTAGTACCTCCACATGTAACATAGTCTTCTGTAAAATTAAGATCAGTTTCGTTTCTTAAATAGATTTGAGGAGTACCTTCAAAAACAGTCATAATACCTGTTATAGCCCCTTTTTTATCATTTACATTATTGTTAGCAAAAGTTGCCTCTTTTCTAACATAAGTGGTTAAAGGAGTACCATCACATTCAGCAATTAACTCATTGTTACCGTCATAAATTTTGGTATTGTCTTTGAATTGTACTCCATCAATTTGTACTAATTTACTTTCGTAATCACCAGTTAAAGCTTGAGCAAAAGTGATAGTCTCAGGGGTTGGTAAAGTGCCTGCTGTAGATTTAATAATACTAGAAGGAGAAATGTTTAATTGTAATAAATCGTTATATTCACTTAGTTTAGTTCCTCCAACAGCGATTTCTACTTCGTCTCCTAAGTTTAAGTTATGATCTCCACTAAAACGTAAAGCAATACCAGCAGTAGCATCTTGAGCAAATGCACTTAAGGGATGTAAGTTACCAGAAGCTAAATCAGAAGTAATAACTACTTTTATTTTTAAGTTTTTTGTAATTGTTGCTTCTCCACTACCTTTATAAAAGGCTTTAACTTCATTTAGAGTAGCGTCAATAGGAGGTGCGTTACAACCATATTCATCGGTAAAGTTAATATCATTAGTGTTTCTAAGAACTAATTGATAGTTACCAGCAAATTCATCTAAAATAGCAGTAATGCTACCTTTGTTATC
Source organism: Tenacibaculum sp. SSH1-16 (assembly GCF_040104435.1). Taxonomy (NCBI): domain Bacteria; kingdom Pseudomonadati; phylum Bacteroidota; class Flavobacteriia; order Flavobacteriales; family Flavobacteriaceae; genus Tenacibaculum; species Tenacibaculum sp. SSH1-16. Next base: position 273,881 of record NZ_JBECOV010000002.1, on the reverse strand, counting down.
AGGGATATAGTATTCTTTGAAGCTAACAAATTTACTTGTTGAAATATCAATTTTTTCAAAAGTTTCACAAGAAGTCATGGTTCTTGTAATATAACTATTGTCTTCAGGGTAAGCATATTGTAATCCTTTTGTTTCAGATTGGAGGTTTTCAATTTTAACTAAGGTATTGATGTGATTTTCAGTTAACTCACCAATTGTTAAAGTAGTTGGTATAATATCAACGATTTCAGAAGACCTATCTATTTTACTTATATAATCGTTAGCGCTTATTCTATCAGTACGATTACCAGTACCTTTGATACCTATTTCAAAAGCTGAATATGGTTTGCTTAAGGCTAAACCTTTTAGTTTTACATATATTTTTCTTCCTATATTATATCTAGCACCTAAGTTAGCATCATCAATTTTAATTACAACTCCTACTGTGGGATTTTCAGGCTTGTCTTGAATAACTAATTCTTTATAGAAATTTCCTTCTCTGTCGTCAGAAACAACATAACCAAAGATAGTGGTGTCGTCATTAAATTCAACTATATTACCGTTATATTGTGCTATGACTTCGTCTAAAGACTTTAAGTTTTCGTACTGTTTGTCTGGTCCAATAGTTGGTAATTCAAAATCATTATTGTCAACACATGAAGCAGAAATTGCAATAAAAAGTATTGCAAAAATCTTGTATAAATTTATTTTTTTCATTTTAAGTGTTTTTTTAGAATCTATAATTTAAGTTTAAGAAATAAGTAGTGCCTCTACCGTACCAGTATTTATTTCCAAAGGTTGGTGTCCCGTTAGCGTTATCGTCGCGTAATTGGTGATAATTTGCATTTCTTCCTTGCTCGAAACCACCTGTTTTATATTCTTCGTTGAATAAGTTACTAACACTAGCAAATAAACCAATGTATTTACCATCGCCTACTTTCCATGATTTTCCCCCGATTGCATTTACAACTATATAATCATCAAATTGCTCTTGAGTTAATAATTGTCTAGCTAACACTGGGTCGTAATCTGCAAAAGCAGCTCCGTCTGCATCACTTATAAAATTAGCAGTTCTTCTAATAGGAGAAACATCTACATAAGCTTCATCCATATAGTTTGCAGTAACACTAACAAACCAATAATCTGGGTCTCTATATTCAAAACCAAAAGAATAAGCCTTATGAGGTCCAGCAGCAAGTTTATAATCTTTAAGAGAAGCAAGCCCCATATCTCTTTTACCATCAATGAAACCTTCTGTATTAGCGTTTTCGGTAGTAATTACAAGATTTGGGTTATTATTATAGGTGTACTGACCAATGTTTGCAGCCCCTTTTAATTTAATTGTAGGAGTAACTTGCGCTTCAATCCCAAACTCAACACCAAAATGTCTTTTATCTATACCAGTTAAGATTTCTTGAATAAATGCCGAAGTATCTCCTCCAATACCATCAGCAAAGAAGAATGAAATTTCTGTAGCATCTTTAATGTCTGTATAATAACCTGTGATTCTTGAAGTAATTAAAGGGCTTCTAAAAACATAGCTAACATCTCCAGATAATATTTTTTCACTATTTAATTCAGCAACATCAGCAACTGTAACATTGTTAGCTCTTGAGTTGGCAAAAGAGTTACGCAGAGAAGGTGCTTTTGTAATATAACCTCCGTTTACATCAATTAAGTGACGACCAGAAATTTTATAGGTTAATCCTCCTTTAGCTCCATAGTTAAAGAAATCTAACTTATCTGATTTTCCGTAAGAGTTAGTTGGAAAGTACCCGTTTTGGAATAAACCTTCTCTTTGGTGTGTAGTATTGTTCGCTTGTCCTGCTATATAAAAATCAACTTTGTTGTATTTGAACTGTAATTGAGCAAAACCACCATATACTTCAGAATTGAAGATATAGTTGTATTTAAAGCGGTCTCCTAATCCAATTATTCTATTAGGAGTTAAGAGGTTACTTTGTTGTTGGTCAAAATTATCACCAAAAGTATTCACATCCAAATAACCTGTAGCTCCAAGCATATCTATTGGAGAAGCAAAGTTTTCAGACTTTAACTTTCTATATTCACCACTAGCAGTTAGTGTAATATTTTCATTTAACTCTGAAGATAAAATCATATTAGCTGTTAATTGCTGATCATCGTTTCTATCTTCATATAAAATTACACGAGCATTTTCTGGACTTCCTTCGTTTCCAATATACAATTCATCCCAATCAATTTGTCCATCATTTTGGAAACCAGTTAATGATTTGTATGCATTTTCATAATCTGGTCCATTAGGATCTGATAAATACCAGCTTGGTAACTTTCTGTAATACGTAGGATCAGGATTGTTAGCACCGTTATAATCTAAACGGCTATTACCTATTTCTCCAAACTGAAAACCAATATTAGTGTTTAATGTAGTGTTTTCAGAAAGGTTCCAATAGTGGTTCAACATTACAATTGGTTCGTATAATCTCTTAACTCTTGAGTTTCTGTTTTTGTCTCCTTGTTTTCCCCAATATGAGTTATAACGAATTCCTTTAATATCAAAAACCTCTTGAGTATTTGGTGAAGATTTTCCTCTTTGGTTCTCTGCAGCAATTATAGTTAAGTTTAAGCTGTGAGCATCGTTAATTTGCTTTTCAAGTGACAAAAAGATGGAGTTGGCATCGTAAAAAGTACCATCAACATACCCTTCGTTACCAGCTCTTCTACTACCAGAAACAGTTATTGCCCATCCATTAGCTAATAAACCAGAAGAGTATGTTGCCATTAGACGGTGGTTGTAACTTCTATTAGAAGAAGCATAAGAAATACGTCCACCTTCACTATATTCAGAAGCTCTTGTGTTAATATTTGTAGAACCTAAAACACCACCAAAAGCATAGTTTGAAGGAGTTAGTCCATTACTAAACTCTTGGTTACGCAATACATCGTTTAAACCTCCCCAGTTACTCCATTGAGGTCTTCCGTTGTATAGTTTGTTCATTTCAATTCCATTAATCAAAACTTTACCATTTTCAGAATCTAAACCACGTACTCTGTAAAAAGAGCCACTCCATTCAAAAGCGGCAGTACGTAAATATACATCTCTAGAGGCTTGTAGTAAACCAGAAATGTTATCAGCAGCACTAGTATCATCATTTAACTCATCATCTGTAATAGTGATGGTGCTTAAATCTTGATCTTCAGATAAATCTTCATACATAAAGATTGTGCCTAAATCTACTGTTTTTCCAGATAGTTCAACTGGAAAGTTTTGGGTTTCATACCCATTTACTGATACCGTTACAATTTGTCTTCCGTTTGGTAACCCATTTAGTGTAAAAGCCCCGCTGGCGTCTGTAGTACTCGAGACGCTTACTTCTTTTATACTTACAGAAACACCTTGCATAGGATTTTCAGAATCGCCGTTTATTACAATCCCCTTTACAATGTTCTGTGCATTCAAGCCAAATAAACCTGAAAAAAGCAATAACATTGTTATCGTAAAATTTTTCATAAATGATTGTTTGTAAAATATTTAAATACATTTGTTTCCCATAGCTAAAAAATAAAGCGAAAGGGAGGCAAAACTACGAAAATTCTAATTGTGTTAATATTAAGTTAAAGTTACTAAAAATGGTTTTATGTAAATTATAGATTTTGGCTTGAAAATTGTTTTTACTTTTGTTGCGTAAAATTTATTAAATGAGAAATATAGCTTTATTTTTAGTCTTAACTCTTGTTGTTTTTTCTTCATATGCACAACAAGGAGCAAAAAAATATAAAATAAGAACTGTTGGTTTTTATAATTTAGAAAACCTTTTTGATACCGAAAATGATCCTGAAAAGAATGATGAAGCAAGTCCCATCATGGAAATGAAAGGAGATAAAGAAGAGGTATATATAGATAAAATAGATAAACTTGGAGAAGTTATCTCACAGTTAGGAGCTGAAAAGACAAAAACGAGTCCAGCAATTTTAGGCGTTGCTGAGGTTGAAAACAAGAAAGTTTTAGAAGATTTAGTAGCATCGGAAAGGTTAAAAAAGAAGCGTTATAATATTATTCATTTTGACTCTCCTGATAAAAGAGGGATTGATGTTGGGTTGTTGTATCAACCACGTTATTTTAAGCCAATTCATTTTGAGGTATTTAATCCTAATATTTACAGTCAAAACAGAAAGGTATATACACGCGATATTTTATTAGTATCGGGTTATTTAGATGACGAATTAATACATGTTATTGTAAATCACTGGCCATCTCGAAGAGGAGGGGAAGCGAAGAGTAGACCATTGCGTGAAAAAGCCGCTTATAAAGTGAAGCAAATTATAGAAAAAATTAAGCTGAACGACCCAAATCCAAAAGTGTTAATTATGGGTGATTTTAACGATGATCCTATTAACTCTAGCTTTAAATCTGTTTTGCAAACTAAAAGTAAGAAGAAAAACGTTAAAGAGGGAGATATTTATAATCCTTATGAAGATATGTTCCGTCGTGGATTTAATACATTAGGGTATAGAGATAATATTAATTTATTTGATCAAATTATGTTTACTTCTCCACTATTAGATAAGGGAGAAAAAGATTTTTTAACCTATAAAATGTTTAAATCAGGAATCTTTAATAAACGTTTTTTAACACAAAAAAGTGGTCGTTATAAAGGGTATCCTTTCAGAAGTTTCTCTTATGGAAAGTATACAGGAGGATATAGTGATCACTATCCGGTATATATGTACTTAATTAAAGAAGATAAATAATTATAGAAGGCTTGCTAATTTTGCAAGCCTTCTTAATTTCTACATAGCTCATTTAGATAATTATTCATTCTTAGTTGAAATAGTGTGCCTTTTAAAAGGTCGTCTATCTGCCACAGTTCGACTGAAGAAACTGCCATGCTAACTTTATTAGAAGGTGTTTGTAGTAGAATGGATCTACAGTCTTTACCTTTACTACAAGTAGCGCAGTTTTTTTGAAGTTTTGAATCAGTAACTTTTTCTAAAAATAATTCAATTTCTTCTTCAGTTAAATGAAACCCTGTATCTCTAAATATTAATTGAACTAGCTTAGAGTTGTTATCTTTCCAGTGAAATGAAATACCTATGTTGTTGTCGTATATTTTAGTAATTCCGTCCATAACTATATTTTATTACCGTAACAAATATATAAGATTATTTGGAATTATTCTAAATAAAAGTAGCAGCTATTTTAAGTCTTTTAAAATCAATTGTATAGTTGTGTGTCCGTTCCATGTGTTTTCATCTAAAGTATATACAATGTCAAAATCGTTTTGAGCGATGGCTATTTTATTTCCTAGACCAAAACCTATGGCATTATATGTTTTTTGGTCTGAACCATAAATAAGGTTTAGTTTTAAATGACTTTTGTCTGCGCCAACTTGTTTACCATATCCATTATCTCTTACTGCTGAAGTAGTAAAAATTGGTTTCATGTTTAGCGGACCAAAAGGTGCCATTTGTTGGACTATACGGAAAAACTTAGGTGTAATTTCTGATAGGTCAAGCTCAGCATCAATAGTGATTTCTGGAGTTAACAAGTCTTTATCAATAGTGGCTTTCACTACTTCTTCAAACTTATTTTTAAAATTTTGATATTGCTCGGGTAATAAAGTTAAACCCGCTGCATATTTATGTCCACCAAACTGTTCAATAAATTCTGAGCATTCTTCTAAAGCATTATATACATCAAATCCTTTTACTGAACGAGCTGAGGCAGCCAATTTTTCACCACTTTTAGTAAAAACCAAGGTAGGTCTGTAGTAAGTTTCTGTTAAACGAGAAGCTACAATACCAATGACTCCTTTGTGCCAATTTTCATCAAAAACAACTGTGGTGTAATTTTCTTGTTCGTTGTTATTTTTAATTTGAAGTAAGGCTTCTTGTGTAATTGCTTTGTCCAGCTCCTTTCTGTCAGAATTGAACTTTTCAATTGCAGCAGCAAACTCAACTGCTGAATCAAAATCCATTTCGGTTAACAGTTCAACAGCATAGTTTCCGTGTTTCATTCTCCCAGCAGCATTTATTCGAGGAGCAATGATAAAAACTACGTCTGTAATGGTAAGTTCTTTTTTTTGCAACTGATGAATGATAGCTTTAATACCATTTCTAGGTTGTGAATTAATGACTTGTAATCCATGATAAGCTAGAACTCTATTTTCCCCAGTCATCGGAACAATATCAGCTGCAATTGCAGTAGCTACTAAATCTAAATATGGAATTAAATCGTTAATTGTTTGATTTCTTTTTGAAGCTAATGCTTGAATCAATTTAAAACCAACACCACAGCCACACAGTTCATCATATGGATAGTTACAATCCATTTGCTTAGGATTTAAAACAGCAACTGCTTTAGGAATTTCATTTCCAGGTTTGTGGTGGTCACAAATAATAAAATCAATATTTTTTTCAGTAGCATAGGTAACTTTATCAATAGCTTTAATACCGCAGTCTAAAGCAATGATAAGTGAAAAGCCATTATCTTCAGCGAAATCAATTCCTTGAAAAGAAACACCATATCCTTCTTCATATCGATCAGGAATATAGGTTGCAATATTAGGATGAATTGTTTTTAGGTAAGAAGATAGCAAAGAAACAGCGGTAGTTCCGTCAACATCGTAATCGCCAAAAACTAAAATATTTTCGTTATTAGTAATAGCAGTTTCTATACGCTGTACAGCAACTTCCATATCTTTCATTAAAAAAGGATCATGTAAATCACTCAATGAAGGACGAAAAAAATGTTTTGCTTCATCAAAGGTTTCAATACCACGTTGTACTAAAATTTTAGCCAAGGTTGTGTCGATAGATAGTTCTTTGGCTAATTGTTTTACTTTAATAGTGTCTGGTTGCGGTTTTAATGTCCAGCGCATAGCAATTTTATCGAAAATAGATTAGTTATTATGTAAATGAATAGCGGTAGTTACATCAGCAAATTTTCTAAACATTTCCATAACACCACAGTATTTCTCTATCGATAAATCTACTGCTTTGTTAATTTTTTTCTCGTCTAAATCACTTCCGTAAAAATGATAATCCACTAAAACTTTATGATAATATTTTGGGTGTTCTTCAGTTAATTCACCAGTAACAACAATTTTAAAATCATCAATTTTTACACGCATTTTTTCTAACATAGGAACAATGTCTAAACCTGAACAACCGGCTAAAGAAGAAAGCATCATAGCTTTAGGTCGTAAACCAGTATTATTTCCTCCATGCTCTTCAGAAGTGTCAATTACTATTGGGTGTCCACTAGGGTTGTTACTTTCAAATTGCATGTTTTCTTTCCAAATCGTTGTAACTGTGTTTGTTGCCATATCTTGATAATTTTTTGTTTATTGCGTAAGTAAGTCTCTGTGTGTTTCGACTTAATTATTTAAATAGTAACACAAACTTACAGTAAAAAGTTAGTATTAAAAACTTAAAAAATAAAACTATGCCTTTAGTAACTCCTTTAGATCCGAATCATGATGCGGAAACTAAAAAATTATCTGATTTTTATAATGAAACCTTAGGTTTTTGTCCGAATTCAGTTTTAACTATGCAGCGCAGACCAGAAATCTCTAAAGCATTTATTAATTTAAATAAAGCGGTAATGGCTAACCATGGTCGTGTAACTTCTGCTTTAAAACGTATGATTGCTTGGGTAAGTAGCAATGCTACTGGTTGTCGTTATTGTCAAGCTCATGCAATTCGTGCAGCGGAGCGTTATGGAGCTGAACAAGAACAATTGGATAATATTTGGGAGTATAAAACCCACCCAGCATTTTCTGATGCTGAACGCGCTGCGTTAGATTTTTCATTGGCAGCTTCTATGGTTCCAAATATGGTAGATGAAAAGATAAAAGAAGAATTGTATAAATATTGGGATGAAGGTGAAATAGTTGAAATGTTAGGTGTGATTTCTCTTTTTGGGTATTTAAATCGTTGGAATGATTCTATGGGAACAAGTATTGAAGATGGAGCGGTTGAAAGTGGTGAGCAATATTTAGGAAAACATGGTTGGGAGAAAGGAAAGCATGTGTAAATTAGATAGAACTATTAGAAAATAGAAAAGCTCGCAATTGCGAGCTTTTCTATTTAATATTTAATCGGATTACTTTTTTAGTAAATCTCTAATTTCTGCTAATAGTTCTTCTTGACTAGGTCCCTTTGGAGCTTCTGGAGCAGGTTCTTCTTTTTTCTTCATAGCATTTACTGCTTTTACCACCATAAACATAACAAAAGCTACAATAATAAAATCAATAACATTGGTTAAAAATTCACCATACATTATAGCAACTTCGCCTGTTACTTTACCAGCTTCATCAGTTACTCCTTCTTTAATTACATACTTTATGTCCTTAAAATTAGCTTTAAAAATAAGTCCAATTAAAGGAGAAACAATTCCTCCAGTGAAAGAGGTTACTACTTGTTTGAAAGCAGCACCCATTACAAAACCTACTGCAATGTCTACTAAATTTCCTTTCATTGCAAAGTCTTTAAACTCTTTGAGCATTCCCATATTTTTGATTTTTAATAGTTAATTGAACTGAAAAATATAAAAAAATTAGCTTTTAACCAATCTTTTTATACGTTGAGATAAGGCAGTAAGTATTTCATACGAAATAGTTTCACACTTATGAGCCATATATTCTACGTGTTGTTGATGGTTGAAAATAATGACCTCGTCACCTTCACTACAATCAATTTTAGTAACATCAACCATTATCATATCCATACAAACATTTCCAATAATAGGAGCTGGTTTATTGTTAATGAACACAAATCCATTTTTATTTCCTAACTTTCTTGATATACCATCTGCATGTCCTATAGGAATGGTAGCGCTTCTTGTAGGTTGACTAGCAACAAAAGCTCTATTGTATCCAACAGTTTCACCTGGTTGAACTATATTGATTTGAGAAATTATAGATTTAAGCGTATGTGTGTTTTTAAGTTGAGCTGTTTCTTGTTCATCATTTCCAAAACCATATAAGCCTATGCCTAGGCGAACCATGTCAAATTGAGCTTGTGGATAATTGATAATACCAGATGTATTTAAGATATGTATCATAGGTTGGTATCCTAAGTGCTCATAAACTTGTTTTACTATGTAAGCAAAGTTATTTATTTGACCTATGGTGAATTCTTGTTCGTTTAAATCTTCACTAGCTGCTAAATGAGAAAATATAGATTCAACTTTTACATTGTTTGATTTTTTTAGCTCTGCTACAATAGTTGGAACGTCAGTATGCCAAAAGCCTACTCTATTTAATCCTGTGTTAAATTTTAAATGAACAGGGTAATTCATTAAAGGCTCTTCATCTGCAAGTTTTAAAAAAGCATCAAAGATTTTAAAATTATATAGATTAGGCTCTAAGCGATATTTAACAATATCTTTTAAGTTTTGAATTTGAGGGTTTAAAACCAAGATAGGCGTTGTAATTCCAGCCTCACGTAAAGCCATTCCCTCATTAGAATAAGCAACAGCAAAATAATCAACATGGTCTTGTACAATTTTAGCAATTTCAGTAGACTCACTTCCGTAACCAAAAGCCTTGACAACAACTAAAATTTTTGTAGTAGGTTGTAGCTTCTGTTTAAAATAAGCTAAATTGTGTAGTACAGCTTTAGTATTAATTTCTAATACGGTAACATGATTGTTATTCATTAGTGCTTTCTTTTTTATTTTGTGTTTCGTGTTCCTTCATGGCTTTGTAATAAGCAGCTCTGCTTAGTGGTTCATACTCTTGAGTTTCGCCCAAAAAAACTAGATCTTCACTTTGTGCTTTTCTATAACTATAATGGGCTAAGTTTCCTGTACGAGTGCATACGGCATGTACTTTAGTAACATATTCTGCAGTAGCCATTAACGCAGGCATTGGTCCAAAAGGTTTACCCTTAAAATCCATGTCCAAACCTGCAACGATAACACGAACTCCTCTATTTGCTAAGTCGTTACAAACAGCTACAATTTCGTCGTCAAAAAATTGGGCTTCGTCTATTCCAATAACATCAACATCATTGGCTAATAATCTAATATTAGAAGATGCAGGAACAGGTGTTGAACGAATACTGTTTTTATTGTGGGAAACTACTTCCTCCTCATCGTATCTTGTGTCAACTGCAGGTTTGAAAATTTCAACACGTTGTTTAGCAAACTGAGCACGTTTAAGTCTACGAATTAATTCTTCGGTTTTCCCCGAAAACATTGAGCCACAAATTACCTCAATCCAACCAAATTGTTCTGTATGATTTACTGTATTTTCAAGAAACATTTTGTAATTTTAAGCTCTAATTATTGATTTTTGTATTACTTTCGAATGAGGAACAAATTTATTAAAATTTAACAGCAAAAATTAATATCAAACGACAACTTATGCACAAAAAACTAGCATCAGATTTAACCAGTTTAGCACACAGTATTTTACAGATGAAAAATAGAGAAGATGTGTTTGAGTTAAAGCAAAAGGCATATGAGGTTTACGAAAAACTTTCGGTTTTAGCGTATGTAGAAGAATACATAAATAATACTCCTAATCCTACAAAAACTAAAGAGGAACTGTTAAAAGATGTTTTACTTGCCGAAGAAAAAAAGCAAGCTGAAGCTGTTGAAGAAATTTTACCTAAGATAGAAGAGGTAAGTTTAGAGACAAAGAAAGAAGTTGTAGATGATTTGGATGCTGAGGTTGAAAAAAAGAAAGAACCAATTCAAGAAGAGGTAAAAGTAGAGAAGTCTACAGAAGAAAAGATACAAAAGGAGGAACAAGAGTCTATAGAAAGTAGGGAAGTACATCACTTAGAAGAAGACTTAAAAGAAGGTTTTGAGCAAGAAGCAGATGAAATAGCTGAAAAAGTAATAGAAGGAATTAATGAAGAAATAATTACTAATGAAATCATTGAACAGCCTTTTGATGAATTAGAAGAACTGTTACATAGTGATGGAGAGGACGTAAAAAATGATATAAAAGATGTTGGGGATAGGAAAACTCCTACTTTAGAAGATGAGTTGCAAGATACTATATCAGTTGATGTAATTACAGATTTATTTACTAAGGCGGCACCTAAGAAAACAATAAATGATCACTTTCTAAATACAATTCAAATTGATTTAAACGATAGAATTGCTTTTGTAAAACACCTTTTTGAAGGAAATCAAAATGATTTTAATAGGGTTATTTCTCAATTAAATACTTTTAAAACAGAAAAAGAAGCAAAAAAATTTATTAATAAAATGATTAAACCAGATTATGATTGGTCTGATAAAGAAGAATATGAAAATAGATTATTTCAAATCATAGAAAGAAGATTTGCTTAGATGAGTTCTGATCTTATAGTTATACATACTCACTTTCATAAACGAAGAACAGGTGTTACAAGAAGTATTGAAAATGTATTACCTCAGTTAAAAAAACTGTGTACAACATATCTTTATGGTTATGGTATCAAAGGTGAAAAAATGACAACTTCTGAGTTAAAAAAGTTGTTATTCTCAAAAAAGAGTATTGTTGTTCATTGTCATCGAAATAATGAAGTTTTAAAAATGTTATGGTATCGTTTTTTAGGAGCAAAATTTAAATTAATAACTACGCGACATGCAGAAACAGATCCTTCTAATTTTACACGATTTTTACTAAGAAAATCAGATGAAGTTATTACGTTAACAAGTGCAATGCATAAAAAACTAGGTATTTCAAATGTTAAAGTACCTCATGGTATAAATACAAACCTTTTTATTCCTAATCCAGAAAAAAAGTTAAGTAATATTGCTCAAAAGAATATTATTCTTTGTGCAGGTAGGGTAAGAAAAGCAAAAGGACAAAAAATATTGTTAGAAGCTGTAGCTCCTAAATTAAAAGAAAATAAAGATTGGGCGCTGGTTGTTGTCGGTAAAGTAGATAAACCATTGTTTTTAGAAGAATTAAAAGCAATAGTGAAAAAAAATAAAGTAGAAAACCAGATTTATTTTATTGATGAAACCTCAGATATTGTTTCTTATTACCAAGCAGCTAAAATTTCAGTAGTACCATCTTTTACAGAAGGCTTTTCTTTAGTTTGTGCAGAAGCAATGGCGTGTGGAAATACAGTAGTAGCAACAAAAGATGTTGGAGTTCACTCTGAACTAGTAACACATTTGAAGTCAGGATATTTATTTACATCAGGAAGTGTACCAGAACTTCAAAAAATAATGGTAAATCTAATGAGTAAAAAAAATGCTTATTTAGGAAGTAGTGCTCGGAAAGAAATTATAGAAAATTGGAGTGCAAAAAAGGAAGCTATAAATTTGCTAAAGGTATATGAAAATAATTAATGAAAGAAAAAGGTCAAGGTTTTCCCTTGACCTTTTTGTTAAATTTTAAATGTTAGCATTGGTCGCATAGCACTTTTAGAGAGACTTTTAGTAATGCTGCCATTAAAAATATGAGATAAGCCACTTCTTCCATGCGTAGCTAAAGCAATTATATCTGCGTTAATTTTATTAGCAAAATGAAGAATTCCTTTCTCAACAGAAGAGTCATTGTAAATATTAATAGTGTAATTTTCTAAACCATATGTGTCTATAATTTTTTTAATTCTTTCGTTAGTGTCTTGAGAGTTTTCAAATTTCTGGGGAGTGTTTATTTTTAGTAAATGTATTGTACAATCAAAATTATTACTAAAATCAAGAAATCGTTCAAAAGCCTTATTTTTTTTAGGTTTAAAGCTAGATGCAAAGACGATATCTTTTGGTGTAAAACTGTCGTTATTCTTTTTTGTAACAATGACAGGTATTTCAGAGTTTCGTACAACTTTTTCAGTGTTAGACCCAATTAAGATTTCTTCAAGGTTTGTATGCCCTTTAGATCCCATAATGATTAAATCTGTACTGTTTTTTTTAGAATAATCTCTAATACCTTCAAATGGACTTTGAAATCTGATAGCATGTTTAACATTTTTAATTTTAGGAAAAAAATCCTTTTTGTAATCCAGGAGTCTGTCACGAACCTTTCTAATATATAACATGCTTTCTGGAATACTAAAGTTAGTTCCAGCCCCCATGTCAACGATTCCTGTAGGAAGTTCAACCATATGAAGTAAGTGTACTTCACTGTTGGCTTTGCTAGCTATTTTTGAAGCTAGTTTCGAAGCATATTCAGAAGACTTCGAAAAATCAGTAGGTACTAATATTTTTTTCATAATAAGAAAGTTTTAAGAGAGATAGTTTCTTAAAGATACAAAAAACAATGTTATAAAGAAAGAGGGTTGATATTTGTGTGTTAATGAATAACTTACTATATTTGCACCAAATTTATTAATCAGATAGATGAAGGGGACGTTAGTCCCCTCTTTTTATACCTAAGATGAATCAAGAACGAGTTAGAGAATTATTACAAGAAGCCTTAGAAGAAAACAAATCTTTATATTTAATAGATTTACAATTCTTGTCGGATAACAAAATAAAGGTAATAGTAGATGGAGATTCAGGTGTGCCACTAAGTGAGTGTATTCGTATTAGTAGGAATATAGAGCATAATTTAGATAGAGAAGAAGAAGATTTTTCGTTAGAAGTGACAACACCAGATATTGCACATCCAATAGCTGTAAAACGTCAGTATAAAAAGAATATCAACCGAATTCTAAAAGTTAAAACAGCAACAGAAGAATTTGAAGGAACGTTAACTGAGGTAACAGAAGATACCATTACCCTATTTTGGAAAGCAAGAGAGCCTAAGCCAATAGGTAAAGGAAAGCATACGGTAGAAAAAACAAAAATACTAGCGTATCAGGATATTAAAGAAGCAAAAGTGAAGATCATATTTTAATTAGAGAATGAAATGGAAAATATTGCGTTAATAGAATCATTTTCGGAGTTTAAAGATAATAAAAGTATAGACAGAGTAACATTAATGTCTATCTTAGAAGAAGTATTTCGTGCAGCCTTAAAGCGTAGGTTTGGGTCAGATGAGAATTTTGATATCATTATAAACCCTGATAAAGGAGATTTAGAGATTTGGAGAAATCGAGTGGTGGTGGCAGATGGAATGTCTGAAGATGATAATGAGGAAATAGAACTAGCAGAAGCAAGGAAAATTGAACCAGATTTTGAAATTGGAGAAGATGTTTCTGAAGAAGTAAAGCTAGTAGATTTAGGTAGACGTGCTATTTTAGCATTACGCCAAAACTTAATTTCTAAAATTCACGAGCATGATAGTACAAACGTTTTTAAACAATTTAAAGACTTAGAAGGAGAAATTTATAGTGCAGAAGTACACCATATTCGTCATAATGCTGTAATTTTGTTGGATGATGAAGGAAATGAGATTGTTTTACCAAAGAGTGAACAAATTCGTTCAGACTTCTTTAGAAAAGGAGATGCAGTTAGAGGAGTGATAAAATCTGTAGAGTTAAGAGGTAATAAACCCGCTATTATTTTATCAAGAACTTCACCAGCGTTCTTAGTGAAATTATTTGAACAAGAAATTCCTGAAGTTTTCGATGGTTTAATTACTATTGAAGGCGTAGCAAGGATTCCTGGAGATAAAGCAAAAATAGCAGTAGATTCTTACGATGATAGAATAGACCCCGTTGGAGCTTGTGTTGGTGTAAAAGGATCTCGTATTCATGGTATTGTTCGTGAATTAGGAAACGAAAATATTGATGTAATTAACTATACAAAGAACGAACAGTTATTTGTAGCAAGAGCCTTAAGTCCTGCAAAAGTAACTTCAGTAGACATTGAAATGTTTGATGAAGAAAAGAATGGTAAGAAAGGACGTGTTAATGTTTTGCTGAAACCAGAAGAAGTATCAAAAGCAATTGGTAGAGCTGGTGTAAATATTCGTTTAGCAAGTGAGTTGACAGGTTACGAAATTGACGTTCAAAGAGAAGGTATTGAAGAAGAAGATGTTGAATTAACAGAATTCTCTGATGAAATTGAAGCTTGGGTAATTGAAGAATTCAAGAAAATAGGTTTAGATACAGCAAAGAGTGTCTTGGAAAAAGATGTATCAATGTTAGTACAAAGAACAGATCTAGAGGAAGAAACAATTTTAGATGTTCAACGAATTTTAAGAGAAGAATTCGAAGATTAAATATAACACAAAAAAGGAAGCTAGTGTCCTAAATATAGGAAACTGTATAAAATCTAGCAAAAAGAAGAAAAAGAGCATAACTATACGTACTAGAGACGTGTAAAGTGTGTTTTTTCAATAAAAAGTATAAAATAATATATGGCTGAAGGCAAAAAATTAAGACTAAATAAGGTTTTAAGAGAACTAAACATTTCTTTAGATAGAGCTGTTGAACACCTAGCTAAAAATGGCTATGAGATTGAAGCTCGCCCTACTACCAAAATATCAGATGCAGAATATCAAATTTTATTTGATGGTTTCCAAACTGATAAATCTAAAAAGGTGGCCTCTAAGGAAGTGAGCGAAGAAAAGAAAAAAGAGAAAGAGGCAATTCGTCAGCAATTAGAACAAGAGCAAGAAAGAAAGAGATTAGAAGAGGAAGCTAAAAAACAAGAAGTTTTAAAAGCCAAAGCTGAAAAGTTAGAACTTAAAACAGTAGGTAAAATAGATGTTGAAACTGGTAAGGCTATTGAAGAAGTAGCTGAAGAGGTAAAACCGGAGCCTACTAAAAAAGAGGAGAAAATAGAGGAACCAAAGAAAGAAGAGCCTATTAAACCAGTTCAAGAAACTAAAAAAGTTGAAGAACCAGTTAAGGTCGAAGAGAAAAAGCCAGAGCCTCCTAAAACTGAAAAACCAAAGGAACAAACAGTTAATACTCCTAAAAAGGAAGTGAAGAAAGAACAGCCTAAAGAAGTTAAAAAGACTGTTGAAAATAAGGTTAAAGAGGTGAAGCAACCAGTAAAGGAGGTAGAAATAACTCCAGAAAATGCTGAGAAAATTAAAACTCAGTACAAAAAATTAGAAGGTCCTAATTTTACAGGTCAAAAAATTGACTTAAAACAATTTGAAAGACCAAAAAAGAAGAAACCTGAAGCTAATAAGGCTGATGGAGATAAAAAGAAGCGTAAAAGAATTAGCAAACCAGGAAGTCCTGGAACAGGCGCTAAACCTCAAGGAAATAACCGAGGAGGTCAAAACCGAGGAGGCCAGAGAGGTGGTAACCGAGGAGGTCAAAGAGGTAGAAGACCAGCAGCTGCTCCAAAAGAAGAACTAACAGAAGCACAAATCCAAAAACAAGTTAGAGAAACTTTAGAAAAACTTCAGGGTAAATCTAAAAAAGGAAAAGGAGCAAAATACCGTAGAGATAAAAGAGATGCCCACCGCCAGCAAAGTGAAGCTGAATTACAGGCAGCACAAGCAGAGAGTAAGGTGTTGAAAGTAACAGAATTTGTTACGGTTAGTGAAGTAGCAACTATGATGGATGTTCCCGTTACCCAAATTATTTCTACATGTATGATGTTAGGAATGATGGTAACAATGAATCAACGATTAGATGCTGAAACATTACAAATTGTAGCAGAAGAATTTAACTATACTGTAGAGTTTGTTGGAGCTGAAGTTGAGGAATCTATAGAAGAAGTTGAAGACAAGCCAGAAGATTTAATAACTCGTGCACCTATTATCACAGTGATGGGACACGTAGATCACGGTAAAACATCATTGTTAGATTACGTCCGTAACGCGAATGTTATTGAAGGTGAATCAGGAGGTATCACACAACACATTGGTGCTTACGCAGTGAAGGTAGGAGAACATAAAATAGCTTTCTTAGATACTCCAGGTCACGAAGCCTTTACAGCAATGCGTGCTCGTGGTGCTCAAGTAACGGATTTAGTTATTATTGTAGTAGCTGCAGATGATGATGTAATGCCACAAACAAAAGAGGCGATTTCTCACGCACAAGCAGCAGGAGTGCCAATTATCTTCGCAATAAACAAGATAGATAAGCCTAACGCGAATCCAGATAATATTAAAACACAACTTTCTTCTATGAATTTATTAGTAGAAGATTGGGGAGGTAACATTCAGTCGCAAGAAATTTCTGCTAAAACAGGACAAGGGGTTGATGAGTTATTAGAAAAAGTATTATTAGAAGCGGAAGTATTAGAGTTAAAAGCAAACCCTAATAAAAACGCAAACGGAGCTGTAGTAGAAGCTTTATTAGATAAAGGTAGAGGATATGTATCTACAATATTGGTACAAGCAGGTACATTAAAAATTGGAGATTATATCTTAGCCGGAAAGCATAGTGGTAAAGTAAGAGCTATGTTTGATGATAAAGGAAGGAAAGTAAAAGAGGCAGGACCTTCTACGCCAGTATCAATTTTAGGTTTAGATGGTGCACCACAAGCAGGTGATAAGTTCAATGTATTTGAAGATGAGCGTGAAGCTAAGCAAATAGCAGCAAAACGTTCTCAATTACAACGTGAACAATCTGTTAGAACACAAAAAACATTAACACTTGCAGAAATTGGTCGTCGTATTGCATTAGGAGACTTCAAAGAGTTAAATATCATCTTAAAAGGAGATGTTGATGGTTCGGTTGAAGCGTTAACAGATTCGTTCCAAAAGCTATCTACAGAAGAAATCCAAGTGAATATTATTCACAAAGGAGTTGGAGCAATTACAGAATCTGACGTATTATTAGCAACAGCTTCAGATGCAATTATCGTTGGATTTAACGTACGTCCGCAAGGAAATGCGCGTTCGGTAGCAGATAGAGAAGAAGTTGATATCAGAACTTACTCAATCATTTATGACGCTATCAACGACCTGAAAGATGCAATGGAAGGAATGTTGTCTCCTGAAATGAAAGAAGAAGTTCTTGGTAATGTTGAAATTAGAGAAGTTTATAAAATTTCTAAGATTGGTAACATTGCAGGATGTATGGTGATGACAGGGAAAATTACAAGAGACTCTAAAGTTCGTGTAATTAGAGATGGAATTGTAGTTCATGATGGTGTGTTAGCTTCATTAAAACGTTTTAAGGACGATGTTAAGGAAGTAACTAAAGGATACGATTGTGGTCTTCAAATTAAAGGATATAACGATATTAAAGAAGGAGATACATTAGAAGCATATACTGAAGTAGCAGTTAAGAAAAAGCTTAAATAGCTATTTAATATAATATAGTATAAAAAGACACCTAATTTAGGTGTCTTTTTTATATTTGGTATTTAAGCAGATATTTTACTTGTTTATCACTAGTTGTTTTTAAAGTGTTAATTATTATTCATAATTAATGTTTTTAAAATGTTTGCAAAGGTTATAAACCCTTTGTGGATTATTATTTTAATGATACTTGTATATACATGTTTACAGAAGATCAAAAAACTAGAATAGGTGTGTAGTATTTGTTCCAGTAGAATTTAGAGTCTACTATAGCAGACTAATTTATTTTAATACGAAATTCATATATTAAGACGTTCTTTATTTAAAAGAGCGTCTTTTTATTATGATTAACTAGAAAGTAAGAATAGATGAAATACCTAAAAATAATAACTCCTGTAGTATTTTTATTAATGATGAACTGTGCAGCACAAAATAAAATAAAAGAGTTTGATAAAATAGCTTATGAAGCTCAAACAAGAGGAAGTATAGTGCAGTTAACTATCGAAGGAAATAACTTATCGTACAAAATAAATCAAAAAGAAGGGAGTAAAAAAGTAACTAAAGAACAATTAGAAGAATTAAACACTATAGTAAATGAGTTGAATTTAGAACAAATAAGCGATTTACAAGCACCAAGTGAAAAAAGAATAACAGACGCAGCTTTGCATGCGAAGTTTACTATTAAAATAGCTAATAAGGAATATAGGTCAAGTACATTTGATGCAGGTAACCCACCAAAAGAATTAAAAAAGCTGGAAGGTTTTTTATACAACCTTTCTGAATTGAAATAAAAAAAGCGCCTTTAGGCGCTTTTTTATATGATGATTAGAACCATCCTTTCTTATTTACTTGATAGGTTTCAACAAATTCTTCATCTGATTTTGTTAGATAAATAATCCCTTCAATTAAACCAATAATACTACTTACAAAGCCACCAAAACCACAAGTTAACACAGTTACCAATAGCATTATTATTCCTTCTTTTGTATATCCTAACACAAATTTGTGAATTCCAAATACCCCTATGATTATTCCTAAAATACCAGCTAATACACGTTTACTTTCTTGATTAGGAACAGTATTCCCGTTTTCATCAATTACATCCATTTTTTTATTTTTTTATTTATTAGACGGTGCTAAATTTATAAAAAAGCTTCGTCTTTTGGCTCCCATAATTCAATTTTATTTCCATCTAAATCTACAACCCATCCAAACTTACCATAATCATACTCCTCTATTTTATCCATCACTGTAATTCCTTTTTCTTTTAACTCTTCTAACAACCCCACTAAGTTTTCTACTCGGTAATTGAACATAAAATCTTTTTTAGACGGTTCAAAATAGTTTGTATCATTCGCAAACGGACTCCATTGTGTTGAAGCTTTTTTACCCTCATTATCTTTTCACCAAAACGTACAACCCCAGTCATCTGTGTTAAAACCTAAGTTGTTTTTATACCAATCTTTCGTTGCTTTCGGGTCTTCTGTTTTAAAAAAAACTCCTCCTATTCCTATTACTTTACCTTTTTTCTTCATTTTATTTCTTTTTTACAACTGATTCGTAGATAGAAATCCATTCATCAACAGTCATTTTTGTACATAATTTAGTAATTAATTTATACGGAATATCATCCAGCTTTTTAAAACGAATACAACTTTTTCCCATATCTAATTTCCTTTTTGAATACTTAGGATATTCTGTCACAAACCAATCATATAACTCTTTTTTAGCATAAATTCCGCTATGATATAGATTTATTGAGTTTTTTTGTGAAGCTAAATTCATAAAAGGAAGAGGTAATTTTGGATTACAATGATAACCATCGGGATATTTTGAATGTGGAACATAATACCCAATCATATTATAATTGATTCCTTCTTCAAATCCTTTAGGTAGGTTTTCCTTAATAAGGTTACGAAGCTTTTGTAAAACTTCTTGTCGTTCTTCTGGGACTTGAGAAATATATTCTTCTACTGTAGCTGCTTCATATTTCATGTTACATGATTTTGAAGCATCAAGTTAACAAAATTTTTCTTTAATTTTATCTACAATAGTCTGCGCTAACTTTTCTTTACTTTCTATGGTCCAACCAGCAACATGAGGAGAAAGCAACACATTTTCTGCTTTTATTAAATACTGAAATGCCTCGGGCATTTCTTGGTTTGTAAATAGGTTTTCAAACGATTTTTTTTCATACTCTAATACATCCAATCCTGCTCCTAAAACTTTTCCTGATTGTAAAGCCACTACTAAATCTTTTGTTACTACTGATTTTCCTCTAGCTGTATTTAACAACCAAAATGGTTTTGAAAAACCATTAATAAAGTCTGAATTAACCATATTCATCGTTAATTCTGTTTGTGGAGTATGTAAACTTAAAACATCAGTTCTTTTTTGAAGTTCTTCTAAAGAAACTTGTTTACAATTATTATCACCAACATTCGGCTTAATATCGTAACATATTACTTCTACATCGAAACCACGGAGTTTTTTAGCAAAGGCTTTCCCCATATTACCATAACCGATGATTCCAACAGTTTTTCCATCCAATTCTACACCTCTATTTTCTTCTCGTAACCATTTACCTTCTCGTACCTCTTTATCTGCTTTATTAAGCTTGTTAAACAAAGAAAGTAACATTCCTAACGTATGCTCTCCTACTGCATTTCGATTTCCTTCTGGTGCTGATATTAAGTGTACTCCTTTCTTTTCAGCATAATCACAATCAATGTTTTCTAATCCAGCTCCTACTCGTCCTATAAATTTAAGGTTTGATGCTTTATCTAAAAATTGTTTATCAATGGTAAATCGACTACGAATAATAACTCCATCATACAAATGAATTTTAGCTTCAATTTCTGATTTTGAAGAGATATAATCTTCATAGTTTTCAAAACCTAAATTCTTTAGTTTATTTATTAACAGAGAGTGATTAGTGTCTAAATGAAGTATTTTCATTTTAAAAATATAATCTTAAACAAAAAAGTCTCCCAAAAGGAAGACTTTTACATTAATACTGTTCTTCTTCGTTTGGAAAGTCTTGACTTTTAACATCTGTAATGTACTGTTCAAATGCATTTGTCATTCCTGTATATAAATCTAAGTACCTACGTAAGAAACGAGGATTAAACTCATGTGTCATTCCTAACATATCGTGAGTTACTAATACTTGTCCATCTACACCTGCACCTGCTCCAATTCCTATAACTGGAATTGTTAAAGCTTCAGCAACTTTTTGTGCTAACTTAGCAGGAACTTTTTCTAATACAATAGCAAAACAACCTAATCTTTCCAACATTAAAGCATCTGTCATTAACTTTTCTGCCTCAGCTTCTTCTTTTGCTCTTACTGTATAAGTTCCGAACTTATAAATAGATTGAGGAGTTAACCCTAAGTGACCCATTACAGGAATACCTGCATTTAAAATTCGTTTAATAGAGTCTTTTATTTCTTTTCCTCCTTCTAGTTTTATTGAGTGTGCTCCACTTTCTTTCATAATTCGAATAGCCGAACGTAATGCTTCTTTTGGATCTGATTGATAACTACCAAAAGGCAAGTCAACCACTACTAAACAACGATCTATTCCTCTTACTACAGAACTTGCATGATATATCATTTGATCTAATGTAATAGGCAATGTAGTTTCATGACCAGCCATTACATTTGATGCTGAATCTCCCACTAAGATTACGTCTACTCCTGCACCATCAACAATTTTTGCCATAGTATAATCGTAAGCCGTAAGCATTGAGATTTTTTCTCCATTTGCTTTCATTTCAACAAGAGATTTAGTGGTAATTCTTTTATATTGTTTTTTTGCTACTGACATTTCTTTTTTTTTATGGATTGTAAAAATACATAATTATTATTCACTGGTTTTATTTATTATATTTTCATAATCTCTTTAATTTACTTTTTTTAATGCCGTTAATCTTCTGTTAATTAAATTTTAGCCTTTTATTTTTTTAATAGCTTTACCTAACTAAATCAAACTAACGTGCAAAAGGTTTTTACTTTATTAATTGTTTTTGCTCTTACAACTGTGATAAGTGCACAAGAAAGCTCAGAAAAAAAAGACATTAAAAAAACTATTGAAACTTTTTTTGAAGGGCTTCATAAAGGTGATAGTACATTAGTAAGCTCAACTCTTAATTCTACAATTAACATTCAAACTACTTTTACTAATAAGGAAGGCAAAAAAGTTTTGGTTACAGAAAGTAAAGCCAAATTACTTACTAATATTGCTAATAAAAAACCAGAACATACTTATTTAGAAAAATTAGTGTCATGGGGTATTAAAGTGGATGGTAATTTAGCTTCTGTATGGACACCTTATGAGTTTTATTTAAACGGAAAGTTTAGTCATTGTGGAGCAAATTCTCTCCAACTTTTTAATAATAATGGAAAATGGGAGATTATATACTTAGTTGATATGAGACGTAGAAACAATTGTAAAGCCCTTAAACAATAGTTTTATGAAAAAAATTGGATTTCTTTTTTTATTTGTTTCTTGCTTTAGTTTTGCTCAAGAACCTGAATTATTTCACCCAGAGTTATTTAGTGATTTACCAAACGTCAGAGATTTTTCAATAAGCAAAAATCAAGATGAATTTTATTTCACTGTTGAAAGCTACTTGAAAGAATATTCGTTTATAGCTTTTTCAAAAAAAGTAAATGGAAAATGGCAGAAACCTGGAGTTGTTAACTTTTCTGGTAGGCATAAAGACTTAGAGCCCTTTTTGTCTCCTGACGGATTGAAGCTTTTCTTTGCTTCTAACAGAATGAATAATACCTCTGGTGAGGTAAAGAAAGATATGGATATTTGGTATGTAACACGTGAGTCTTTTTCTCATGATTGGTCTAAGCCTATAAATATTGGGTCGCCAGTTAATACTCCTGCGGATGAATTTTATCCGTCAGTGACAAAAAAAGGAGACTTATTTTTTACTGCAGAATATGAAAACTCTAAAGGTAAAGAAGATATTTATGTAAGTAGACTTATTAATGGTGTTTACTCCAAACCTGTTTCTCTTGGTCCTGGAGTAAATTCTGAAAAATACGAGTTTAATGCCTTTGTTGCTCCTGATGAAAGTTTTATCATTTTCACTTCGTATGGAAGAAAAGATGATTTAGGTAGAGGTGACCTATACATAAGTAAAAAAGGAAGAAATAAAGAATGGTTAGCTTCTAGACACTTAACAAATATTAACTCTAACAAATTAGATTATTGCCCTTTTGTAGACCTTTCAAGTAATAAAATTTATTATACAACAAATAAAAGTAAAATTTCAAATAAGTTAAGTAAAAAGAAAAGTTTAGATGAAATAATTAATTTTATTAAAAATACTCCTAATGGACTAAGTAGAATTTATGTTACTTATTTCCACAAAAAATAACTTATCTTTGATTTAATGAATCTAACAAATCCTTCAAATACTTTATCTCCTGATAAATGGGTAGACAATTATGCAGATTATTTATTCAATTATGCTGTTGTTCGTGTAAATAATTCAAACATAGCTAAAGATTTAGTGCAAGAAACTTTTTTTGCAGGATTAAAATCTGCTAAAAACTTTGAAGGAAAGTCTACAGAACGAACATGGCTAGTTTCAATCTTAAAGAGAAAAATAATCGATTATTATCGAAAAATAAATTCTAAAAAAGGACAAGCTGAAGTTAGAATGAGTTTTTATGATAGCGGAGAAAATGAAGGAAACTGGATTGAGGAGCGAGTACCACAAACATGGGATAATGATGCTGATAGGAATATTGAAAATGAAGAGTTAAAAAATCAATTAGATAAATGTATTGATGGGCTTCCTGAAAAATATGCCATGGTTTTTAAAATGAAAACAATTCAACAATTTGAAACTGAAGATATTTGTAAGGAGTTAGATATTTCTCCGTCCAATTTATGGGTTATAATACATAGAGCAAGAACACAGTTAAGAAGCTGTATGGAAAAGAACTGGTTTAATAAGTAAAAAAATGTTTAAATTTTTAAAAATTACATGTGATGAAGCTACTACCATTTGTGACAAAAGTCAATATGGAGAAGCTTCTATATATGAAAGAATGCAACTTACTTGGCATTTATTAACTTGTAAGATTTGTGCCTTGTATACAAAACAAAATAGAAAAATGTCTGATATCTTCAAGTTAAAATCAGAAGATTGTAAAAAACATACCGCTTGTTTATCAAGTAAAGACAAAGAAAAATTAAAAGAACAGTTAAGTAAATTTAATTAGACAATTTTGGTTTTTTAAAGAACCATTTTTTGATTTTTTGTTAGATTGAAACGGAATTTATTATAGTGATAAATTCCGTTTTTTTAATTTTGCCCATTAAAAACAACCTACATGAACTTTTTACCTGAAGAATTAGATAATTATGTTGTTAAACATTCTCAAGCTGAACCAAAAATACTACAAGAACTAAGTAGAGAAACTTGGCAAAAGGTTTTAAACCCTCGCATGTTAAGTGGAGCTTTTCAAGGAAGAGTTTTATCTATGATTTCAAAATTAATTCAACCTAAATCAATTTTAGAGATTGGTACATACACAGGGTATTCTGCTTTATGCTTGGCTGAAGGACTTTCAAAAGATGGAATGATTCATACGATTGATAAAAATGAAGAGTTAGAGGAGCTCCAACATAAATACTTTCAGCAATCTGACCATAAAAACCAAATAACTCAATATGTTGGTAATGCTTTAGATATAATTCCAACTATAGATTCCAAATTTGATTTAGTATTTATCGATGCAGATAAATCTAACTATGTAAACTATTTTCGCTTGATTATTGAAAAAATGAATAAAGGAGGTGTTATTTTATCTGATAATGTACTTTGGAGCGGAAAAGTAGTTGAGAAGTTAAATCCTAAAGATATAGACACTAAAGTTCTTTTAGAGTATAATAGACTTTTAAGTGAAGATAGTCGTTTAGAAACTGTATTACTGCCTATAAGAGATGGATTAACTATTAGTAGAATTGTTTAAAAAACAGTTGATAAGGAATATAGCTCAAGTACATTTGATGTAATAACCCCACTAAAAGAATTAAAAAAGCTAGAAGATTTTTTATATAAGCTTTCCGATGTAAAAGAATAAACAAAAAACCGAGCAAATTGCTCGGTTTTTTGTTTAAAGAAAGGATATTAATTCTTTTTATAAATTTTACTTTTTTTACCGTCTTTATCAATAAAATAGAAACCTTCGGATAGGCTTTTAATAACATCAGTTTCTTCTGTTTTATTGTTGATAGTAGTTTCTTTAACCTTATTCCCGTTTACATCATGGATAGTCAACTGGGTAGCAGGGCTTTTAGAAGAAGAGGAGTTAACGCTAGCGTAAGCCTGATTGTTACTCTCATTAGATTCAGACGTATTTCCATGATAATCTGCTATAGCATGTAAATAATTAAAGTTTGAAAGGTTATATCCTAAGTAATTATCCCATATATATATTTCTGAGCACATCTCTTTAGTTTGGTTTGGAGCTATGTTTAACGAAGAGCTAGGATAAGGAAGGTTAGCTACAATACTTGAACTATTCAAGCTCGAGCTGTTTGTTAGAATTAAAGCTGTATTATTAATTGTACCGGTTGCAGCTCCTATGTTTTTAATATTAACACAGAATTTATGGTTTTGATTTTCTCTAAGAGTTAATGAATTATCATCGTTCGTATTTGTGGTTAAACCACCTGCATCAATAGATATGCTTACAATTACAAAATCAGGATTGCCAACAGGACATCCATTGTTAGAAGAAGGACCTGCTTGGTTGGGGCAGTTGTCTTGCCA
This sequence comes from Tenacibaculum sp. SSH1-16, assembly GCF_040104435.1. NCBI lineage: Bacteria > Pseudomonadati > Bacteroidota > Flavobacteriia > Flavobacteriales > Flavobacteriaceae > Tenacibaculum > Tenacibaculum sp. SSH1-16. The sequence goes on along the minus strand of NZ_JBECOV010000002.1, from coordinate 248,062 downwards.
GTTTTGTACCCCATCACCATCAAAATCTCTAGTATCTTTAGGAACCGTATAAGTAAGTATCTCTGAATTACCAGCATATTCAAATTTCAAATAAAATTTTCTTTTAGGGTCGGTGTCATAGTCAATAAAGCTAGTTCCCCATGGTTCTCTTTTGGTTAAAATGGGGAAGAACTCTTCATCCATTTCCCATACAGTTTTTGTTATCAGGTTACTTTGATTGATACTGTTGTAGTATATAGAGATAGTAATATCATTATTACCACTATTATTTTTACCTCTATAATCACCTTGAATTTCGTATTCGTATTCAAAAGTACTATTTCTTGAAAAATTTTTATAGTATGCTTGATTTACTTTAAAACTTTTTATTTGTTTTGGTAAAGGAGTGCTTCTACATGATATTTGAGTTATTGAATGAGGAAGGCTTAATCTGTAATCTTCATCTGAATGTTCACCAACTCTTGAAGATGTTAAATAATAGTAATTGAAGCCCTGACCAAAATCTAAAAAGTAGAACTTGTTTGGTTCTAAAGGTGTTGAGTCTTGAATGTTCACATAAAACCTACCAATTAAATCTTGAAAATCAAATGTCTCTTCACAAGGAATGTTTTCAACCATTTCTTTATTGAAAGTACCTAAAGCTTTAGAGCTTGAATAGAAAACGTGAGAATTATAAGATTGAGAAAAAGCTTGTAGTGACAATAGGCATGCTAAAAGGAATAATTTTTTTTTCATAGTTTATATATTTTATAATTAATCACTTATAAAAATCAAGATTTTTTCTTGTTTATGAGTTAACAACAGATTACTAAAAAGTAAATAAACTATAAAACAAAAAAACCGAGCATATTGCTCGGTTTTTTTATTTTTAATTAGAGTTAGATTACTTTTTTAAAGTATATCCTGTCCAAGAAAATTTTGTAAAGTCAGCTCCTCTACCTGCTTTTACAGTTAAGTTATCACCATCAGCAGTAATAGCTTCAGCATCTTCTACAACAGTTCCAGTAATAGTCCCACCTTCTTTGTTATCACCAACAGTACCCATTTTATAAGAGTTTGTGATTGTTAAAGATCCATTGCCCTTATCATCTTTTGTGTCAATTAAATTTCCAAAAGTAGCACCGCCATAAGCAGCAAATAAAGCATTGTCAATTGTAGCTTCAGTTCCTCTTCTAATTTCAGCTCCTGCTTTTAAAGCTGTAACGCTAGATAAGTTTAATACTGTAACATTTTTAATCGTAGGAGTAGATATTGGTGCAGCTGCTGGGTTAGAACCATTACTGTCTCCTTCTATACCTCTTGGGTCTTCAGTAGCATCGTTAAATCCGTTTTCTCTTACACCAAACATGTTGTCCATAGTTCCTGTATAACCTCCAGTAAAGTCAAACATATCATCCTTAATGTTAATACACATTACATTTGTTACGTTAACAGTACCTCCGAAGAATTCAATACCATCATCAGCTCCATTAGAAACAACTAAATTGTTAATTGTTGTACCTGACCCTACAGTATAGAAAGAAAATCCATTAAATTCTTGATCTCCGTTGATTTTAGCTCCTGTGTACTCAGCTTTAACATACGTTAATGTTCCTGAGTTATCATCATCTTGAGTACCACCATATTTTAAACCGGCTACTTCAGTTTCTGCTTCAGCTCCTTTATTTGTTTTAGCTTTACCAGCAATAACAATACCTCCCCAATCTCCTAATCTAGGACTAGTTGCATTAGAAGTAAAAACAATTGGCTGAGAAGCCGTTCCTGCAGCTTCTAATTTTGCACCTCTTTCAACAGCTACATAAACATCAGTACCTCCTGCCTTGCACTTAATAGTTGTTCCTGGCTCTATAGTTAAAATTTTACCTTCTTTTACTCTTAAAGAACTAGTTAATAAATATTCAACTCCAGCTTTTAATGTAATGTCTGCATTAACATTTCCTTTTAAGTCTTTAGGATCAAAGTCATCTTGCCCGTTAATTTCTAAATCAAAACCTTGGCTTGGAGGTGTAACTGGGTCATCATCAGAACATCCAACCATTAATGATGCAGAAATTGCTAAAATTGATAATAATTTAATTGTTTTCATTTTTTCTTTTATTTATTTTAAATAGTGTTGCAAATTTGGTGTTATTGCTTCAAGGTAAGATTACCTTAAGTTTAATAAAATATTAATAATTATAATTTGTAAGATAACCCTAATGAGAAGTCAATTCCTCTTTTGAAAGATTTTGTTACAAGTTTGTTAGGAACATCTCTATACATTTCATAGCTAGGGTTTAATAAGTTTTTGGCATTAATTTTTAAACCAAGCTTCTTGTTGAACTGTCTTTTAAAAACGAAGTCTAGTGTTGGTATAGATTTCTGATAAATACTTTGTAACCCATTAACTGAACCAATACTGTAAAGTTTCTCTCCCTGATAATTAAATATTAAGGTAGCAATTGTTTCTTTATTATCTTTTTTGTAATTGTAAGAAATATCCGTATTTAATAAAAACGGTGCTGCTCCTTCAGTAGGTTCCTCTGAGTTGGTGGGATTAAACTGATTTGTAACATTAAATGTTTGATTGGTGTTCATATATGTCGCATTCAACCCTAACTTAATATTTTGGTCATGTTCATCGTTGTTTTTAGAAAGGTTAAGAATTTGTTTTCTTAGTTCTATTTCTGCTCCATAAATAGTGGTGTTACCGGTGTTGTTGAAAGAGAAAAAGTTGTCAGAAGCTGCATTTAACTCTATTCTATTTATACCATCTTCAATGTACTTACCGAAAATGGTTGCAGAAATTAATTCTCCTCTATTAGGGAACATTTCCCATTTAAAATCTAAATTATAATTTGTTGAAGGTTGTAGGTTTTCATTACCTTCTTCTTGATAATCTACACCTTCATAAACAAAAGGAGCGACTTCTTTAAATTGTGGGTAGGTGTACGTTTTACTAGCAGATAACCTTAGTAAATTATCATCATTAATGTCATACTTTAAGTTTAAGGAAGGTAAAATATAATTATCTCTCAGCTTTTTAGGTCCTCCATTGTCTGTAGTGGAGTTTGTTAAGTTTGTTTTCCATGCAACATCCATCCAGATATTTTCATATCGAGCACCTATATTCATAAAGAACTTATCTGTTATTTGATAATCTAACATGGCATAAGCGGCATTTGTCATTTTATCAGCATCATAAGTGAAAGGATCTAAAGCGTTGTCTCCAAATCCGAATCCAGTTTTTAATCTAAAAACACCATTGTCTAATGATTGCTGATTTAAAACTTGACTAATATTATTTGGGTCAACTTCTGTAGGAGCAGCTAAATCATAATCAAAATAAATAGCTCTAAAGTCTCTAACAGTATTTCTAAATTCGTACCCTAAAGTTATCTTAGCTTTGTGTTCGTCTTTTATTCTTGTTCCAAAATATTTAATTAAGCTAGTCTTAGCTGCAAAATCATCTTCAGTTAAATTATGATAGTATCTACTATTATTTCTAGCAGCCCCCGAAGCAAACTTTATGGTATTGTCATTTTTATTTACAACAAAAATATTTTTCTTTCTATTAGGCTCATCATTATTAACCATGTTATATGTTGCGCCTAAATTTAAATCAATAGATTCACCAAACTTATGCTCGGATAATAATTGGTTTACAAAAAGTCTATTTTGGTTTTCTGTTTGAAGAACTATGTTAGCAAATACTCCTTCAGAATCAGCAACATCAGGCTTTTTCCCAAAATAGTCTTGTATATTTTGATTGTTTGAGTGTATGAATAATGAATTATAAGAAACTTTATGATTATTATTAATCTTATAAATAAAATTTCCCATCAACATTTTAGAAGTTTCATAATTATATTGTTTAGCAGATGTAAAACGGTTTCCTGTTGATCCGTCATTTCTAAGGTAGTTTATTGATGTTCCATTTCTGAAATTATATTTATTTCCAAAGGAACCTACTAAAAACATAGATAGACTTGAGTCTTCGTTTATATCAAACCTCTTACTACCTGAGATTGATAAATTAGTATTTAAAGCAGCGTGAGTATTATTTGGAGTAAAATTATCTGTAAAAGGTAAAATATTAAGACTAGTTACTTTATGTTTAGTGTTGTTAGCTATACCAAACCAATTTGCACCATCAATTGTCTTGAAACTTTTGCCAGTTGTTTGTGTGTTAGCGCTAGAAGAAAAACCAATATTGATTGAAGAATTTCCAGAGTGTTCTTTAGAAGCTAAATCGATATTTGCACCTGAAACATCTCCGCTTAAATTAGCAGAAAAAGTTTTGCTTACTCCAATGTTTTGGATCATGTCAGTCCCAAAAAGCTCTAAAGATATGTTCTTAAACCTAGGGTCGTTAGAAGGTAAAGGTAATCCATTTAAAGTTGTTGTGTTATATCGATCCCCCAAACCTCTAACATAAACTTTATTGGAACCTTCTTGTTTTGATATCCCAGCTACTTTAGTTGTAGCAGTAGCAGCATCACTAACTCCTTTTTTAGATAGTTCTTGTGCTCCAATACTTTCTTTAATTACTGTAGCTTTTCTTTGTTCTAATAGTAAAGCAGTTTCTTTTTCTCTACTAACAGTTGCGTTAATTTTAACCTCGTCAAGTGCTACCCCTTCATTAGCGCCTAATTCTTGGTTTACTATAAGTGTTTTGTTTTCTTTTATTACTATTTGTTTTTCAATAGTTTGATAACCAACGAAACTAAATACAATGGTTTGGTTTCCTGCAGGCACACTAAGGGTGTACTTACCATCCATATCGGTTGTCCCCCCGATAGAAGTTCCTTTAATAAAGACATTAGCAAAAGGTAACGCCTCTCCGCTCATTTCTTTGTCAGTAACTGTACCAGTAACAGTACCTTTGCTTTGAGAAAATGCTAGATTACATAAGCTTAAAAAAGCTATAAATAATATTTTTTTCATTCTAATCTTTGAATTCTGTTTATTTATCCCGCAAAATTCAAGTTAAATAGTAAAGCTAATGTTAGGTATAAATTACGTTTGTATTATTAGAATGTTTAGTTAATGTTAACTGACTTTCGATATGTTATCAAAGCATTAATTGTTTGTAAACTTTATACCAAAAACAAAGGTTCTCGGTGTAGCTGGACCGTAAATGAAATTGCTGTCACGCTCTTTACCTATATCAAACTTTGACTGGTATTCATCAAAAATATTTTTGATTCCAGTAGTAAGTTCTAGGTTCGTGTTTAGTTTTTCTAAATTAAATGTATAGCTAGCGTTAACCCCTAAATTAAAAAAAGAAGGAGAACTAAAGTATTCGTCTTCTGTTAAATTTTTGGGAGAAGCTAAATGTAGTACTTCCATACTTCCAGTATATACTAAATTTAGAGCTGTTTTAAATTTTTGGTTTGGAGTATAAGTCGCAGTAGCATATCCGTAAGTGTTTGGTGTACGTAAAAATTCTTTTTTTAAGGGTAGTTCGTCTGAGTTGTTTACAGCTGAGTTGTATTTACTAGATTGGTAGGTGAACCCAGCATCTAGCTGTAGAATTCCATCGTAGTTTAATCGTGTTTCTAAAGTAATTCCTTTTACTACGGCGCCATCACCATTTCTTTTTTCAAAAACTTCACCAAACTCATCTTCTCCAATAGACTCTAAATAAAAAGCATCTTTTAAGTTAGTGTAAAAACTCTCAAAAGTAAATCCGTAAATATAATGTTCAGTAGGCTTGTCGTAGTTGAATGAAAGTGTGTAGCTGTTAGAGCGTTCTCTTTTTAAATCATCTGCTAATAATACTCGAGAAATTCCACCACCAGCAAAAGCTATGTGTAAATCGGTGTCAAAAGCTTGTGGAGCTCTAAAACCAGTTCCCCAAGTTCCTCTAATTTGTGTGTTTTCAAAAGGCTTGTATAGTAAAGATACTCGTGGACTAGCTACGTTGTTTACAATAGTTTTTTCTGTTCCGTCTTGCTTTAAAGCGTTTAATTTATGGTTGTCGTAACGAATACCTGTTAGTAAATTTAATTGCTTGTTGATTTCCCAATCGCTTTGAAAAAAGAATCCGAAGTTTTGTGTTAATTGATCTACTTTGTACTCGTATGCTTCTATAACATCAAAAACATCATCTTGTACAAATTCACCACCTAAAGTCAGTACATTATTTCCACCTAAAAATTTCTCTAATTTATGATTGAATTGTAAACCTCCTTGAAAAGTCGTTGTCGTAGAGTTACCATATGGTGGTTTAGCTAAATGTTCTGTGTCTTCAGGAGTGTTTGTGTCAGGGCGAATTCCTGTGTAGTGTTCTCTATCGGTATATTGTGTAGCTAAATAGGAAATTATAGAGCTTTTGTCATCATTAAAATTAATTTGATAATCAATATTTCCTACATAAACATCATGCACACGTTCTTCTGATTGTAGCGCAAAATGAGGAGCTTTATCTACCATTTCACCACCATAACGATATTCATTCATTTTACTAAAGTTAACCTCTATTTTTTGATTGTCTGTTGGAAGGAAGAATAAATTAGTTCCAAAGGAATTATTTTTCAATTCAGGTAATTCAGAAAAATTATCACCATTAGCATCATACAGGTCTCTTTTTCTATTATTGATAAAAAACGAAGCACCAGCATTTCTGTCTTCATTTATTATTGTAGCATTTCCAGCAATTATGTGATCTGAAACTCCTTTAATATTTTGATAAGTATAACCAATGCTGTAATTATTTTTCTTCGGAATTTTTGTAATTACATTTACAGTTCCTCCTATGGCACTTGAACCATATAAGGCAGAGCCACCACCGCGGACTACTTCTATACGTTCAATCATATTAGTAGGTACTTGCTCTAGACCATATAACCCAGTTAACGGACTAAAAATAGGACGACCATTAATTAAAATTTGTGAATACCCGCCAGCTAAACCATTCATACGAAGTTGGGTATAGTTACAAGTTTGGCAATCTGTTTCTACACGTAAACCAGTTTGGAATTTTAATCCTTCAGATAAGTTACAAGCTTGTACATCTGATAAGGTTTGGCTATTGATAACATTAACTATAACTGGGCTGTTAGTTCTGCGTTTATCAGTACGTGTTCCAGTAACAGTAACTTGATCTAGAATTTCTGCGGTTTCAGTTAGTATGAAATTTACTGTTTTCTCTTCGTTAGTGTTTATTGTAATAGTCTTTCTTTCTGGTAAAAAACCAATAGATGAAGCAATTAAAACAAATTTGTTTTTAGCTGTTTTTAATGTGTAGTTTCCAGATTCATCTGTAGTTGTTCCGTTTTCTGTTCCCTTTATAAATACATTAGCGAAAGGTATAGTTTCTCCTGAAGATGAAGTGACTTTCCCTTTAATTGTTTGTCCGCTTACAATAGTTGATAATAATATAATTACTAAGGTAATATGATTTTTCATGTTAAAAATGATTTGCTGTTGAATGGTTTTAAATCAAAATATTTTTGCAAATATAAATTAATTTTTAGTCTAGACTAAAAATATGTTTAATTAAATCAAAAACTATATATTTGCATACCTAAAAAAATATAATGTTTAGTCAATCTGAAGAAAACTATATAAAAACAATGTATCATTTAGCTGCTGATTACAAGAAAGGAATTAGCACGAATGCGATTGCAAAAAAATTAGATACAAAAGCATCTTCAGTAACTGATATGATTAAAAAATTATCTGAAAAAGATGTAGTTGCTTATAAAAAGTATCAAGGGGTAACGTTAACTGATTTTGGAAAGAAAATAGCAGCAAATATTGTTCGTAAACATAGGTTATGGGAAGTTTTCTTGGTAGATAAGCTTAATTTTTCTTGGGATGAAGTGCATGAAGTAGCAGAACAGTTAGAGCATATTAAATCCCCAAAATTAATTAACGAATTAGATGCTTTTTTAGATTATCCAAAAAGAGATCCGCATGGAGACCCTATTCCAGACAAAGAAGGAAACTTGCAAATAATAGAAAAAAGTTTGTTGTCTACTTTAAAGAAAAATGAAATAGGTGTTTGCGTTGGTGTTGATGATAGTTCTTCAGAGTTTTTACGATTTTTAGATAAGCAAGAAATAGCATTAGGGAAACAAATAAAAGTGGTAGAAAAAGAGCCTTTTGATGGTTCTTTAGTCATAGAAATGGACGGGAAAACTCTTACAGTATCTAATAAAATAGCAAGCAATCTATATATTCAAAAACCACGTTAAGCAAATAATAAGAAATAATTTTATAAATGAATTTATTTAATCAACTAGTAAGTTTTGGTAAAGAACACCCAATTCAAGCAGCCTTGTATGCCTCGTTATTTACTTGGGGTTTAACTGCTTTAGGAGCAAGTTTAGTATTCTTTTTTAAAAAAATGAATAGAGCTGTTTTAGATGGAATGCTTGGTTTTACAGGAGGAGTAATGGTGGCAGCAAGTTTTTGGAGTTTGCTATCACCTGCAATTGATAACAGTCCGGGTGAAGGATTTGTAAAAGTACTTCCTTCGGCAATAGGGTTTGCTCTGGGGGCTTTGGCGCTTTTTGGAATGGATAAATGGTTGCCACATTTGCATATTAATTTTAAAGAAGACGAAGTTGAAGGAGTTAAAACAAATTGGCATAAAACAACTTTGTTGGTTTTGGCAATTACCTTACACAATATTCCAGAAGGTTTGGCAGTAGGAGTGTTGTTTGGAGCAGCTTCAACCATGGTTGGGGTAGAGCAAACCGAAATGATAATTGCTGCTATTTCGCTAGCTATTGGTATTGGAATTCAAAATTTCCCAGAAGGATTTGCAGTTGCAATGCCATTAAGAAGACAAGGCGTAAGTCGTTTTAAAAGTTTTTGGTACGGACAATTATCAGCTATCGTTGAGCCTATGGCAGCAGTTCTAGGTGCAGTAGCGGTATCTTTTTTTACGCCAATTTTACCTTATGCATTAGCATTTGCTGCAGGAGCGATGATTTTTGTAGTAGTTGAAGAAGTAATTCCTGAAACCCAACGAGATAAATATACTGATATTGCTACCTTAGGTTTTATTGGTGGGTTTATAGTAATGATGTCGTTAGATGTTGGTTTAGGATAGAAAAACCCTCGTATGAAACATAAAAGTACAATTCCCGCAAAAGCGGGAATCTTTTTTTGGTTAAATTGCCTACCTAATTATATTTTACTTTGTTAGAAAACCCGTCAACTTTTCAAGTATACAATGCTTCTGCTGGTAGTGGTAAAACTTTTACATTAGTTAAAGAGTATCTAAAAGTTTTGTTGCAATCTGAAGATATTTTTCGCTTTCAAAAAATATTGGCAATTACGTTTACCAACAAGGCGGCTGGTGAAATGAAAGAGCGTGTATTAGATAACTTACAAGCTTTTGCAGAAGGAGAAGCAAATGATTTGCTTGAGATTATTTTAGAAGAAACATTACTTGATAGAAGTGTCGTAAAAGACCGAAGTAAAAAAATATTAAATGAAATTCTTCGAAATTATTCTGCTTTTTCAATTACTACGATTGATAGTTTTACACATAAAATTATTAAGAGTTTTGCTTATGATTTAGGGCTACCACTTAATTTTGAAGTGGAAATGGATGCTGTTTCTTTGCTAAATGAAGCAGTAGATGTACTGATTTCAAAAATAGGAAGTGATGAAGCGTTGACTAAATTACTTATTGATTTTTCTCTAGATAAAGCAGATGATGATAAATCATGGGATATCTCTCGTGAATTAAATGAGTTTGCTAAAATTTTGTTGAATGAAGATGATACCAAGCATTTTAAAAACCTAGCTGATAACGAACTTGCCGATTTTACTAATCTAAAAACAAAGTTGTCAAAACATCAAACGCAAATAAAAAAACGTTGGAAAGAAATTGGAGAAGAAGCTTTGCAAGCTATTCAATCAGTACAGCTAGATCATAAAGATTTTTACCGATCAATGTTGCCAAATCATTTTGTAGCACTGTCTAAAAATCCTGAAAAAGCAAAGTTTTTTGATCAAAGTAAATTAAGGGAACGAATTGAGGAGGGTAACTTTTATTCAAAATCAAAATCAGAGGATATAAAATCTGCTATTGAAGGAATTTTACCAGAATTACTAAAGCTGTATGCAGAATCGGAACAATTATATCAACAGTTTTCAATGAATAAGCTAGCGTTGAAAAGTATTATTCCATTAGCAGTTTTAAACAATATCAATCAAGAATTAACACACTTAAAAGAAGAAAATAATTTAAGATTGAATGCAGAATTCAATCATTTAATTTCAGAAAACATCAAAGACCAACCTGCTCCGTTTATTTACGAGCGAATCGGGCAACGATTTATGCATTATTTTATTGATGAAATGCAAGATACATCAACCTTACAATGGCAAAATTTAATACCGCTAATAGATAATGCGCTAGCACAAGAAAATAGTAATTTGTTGTTGGTAGGTGATGGAAAACAAGCAATTTATCGTTGGCGTGGAGGTAAATCAGAACAATTTATAGGATTGGGTTCAGAAAAAGATAATCCGTTTCAAATTTCTAAAGAAGTAAAAACTTTAGAAACTAATTTTAGAAGTTATGCTGAGGTGATTAATTTTAATAATCAGTTCTTTCAACATACAGCAAATTTTCTTCAAAACGAATCATATAAACAATTATTTATTGAAGGAAATAAACAATTAACAACTGCTAAAAAAGGGGGATATGTCTCGCTTTCTTTTTTAAGGAAAGAAGAAAATAAAGAAGAGGAAGGAATTAAGTATCCAAAGAAAGTTTTAGAGCTTGTTAAAAATTTAGAAGCTGACTTTACGCTGAATGAGATTTGTATTTTAGTTCGTAAAAAGAAAGATGGAATTGCAGTAGCAAATTACTTATCTGAAAACGGAATTGATATAGTTTCCTCGGAAACATTACTGTTAGAAAATAGTTCTAAAGTCAATTTTATAGTAAATGTTTTGCAAGTAATTCAGCATCCAAATGATAAGGAAACCTGTCTGGAAATGCTTTATTTTTTGCAAGAACATTTAAAAGTAGCTAAAGATAAACACTTGTTTATCGATAGTTTAATACAACAACCAAATGAAAAACTCTTTTTAGAGTTAAAAGAATATGGAACATCTTTTGATTTATCTACATTTCATCAGTTACCTTTTTACGAGAAAATAGAGGAAATTATTAGAAGTTTTCAGCTAATAGCTTCATCAGATGCCTATGTGCAATTCTTTTTAGATGTGGTTTTAGAACAACAACGAAAAGGAACAAGTATTCAAGAATTTTTAGATTATTGGTCGGAAAAAAAAGATAAGCTGAGCATTGTAGCTCCTGAGAGTGGAAATGCGGTACAGGTTATGACAATTCATAAATCAAAAGGTTTAGAATTTCCAGTAGTTATTTTTCCATACGATTTGGACATTTACCGACAAGTAAATCCTAAGGTTTGGTTAAATGAATTACCAGAGAATTACGACAAGTTTAAAGAATTACTCGTTCCTTTTAATAAAGAGTTGAATTATGTGAATGATAGAGGTTTTGAGATTTATGAACAACAAAGAGAAGAGCTGGAATTAGATAATTTCAATTTATTATATGTAGCACTCACTAGGGCTGTTGAGCAATTATATATTGTAACAGAAAATAAAATTTCATCCAAAGGAGAAGAAAATACGAATTTTTACTCGGGAGTATTTATTAACTACCTAAAAAAGGTAGGTGAATGGAATGATGAAGTTTTGGAGTATTCCTTTGGAAATAAAGAAAGGGTAAGTATTTTAAAAGAGAAAGCATCAGGAGTTCAAATACAAGAGTGCTTTATATCTACACTTTGGAAAGAACATAATATACATATGCTGGCAAGTGCATCAAAATTATGGGATACAGAACAAGGAAAAGCTATTGAGTTTGGTAATTTGGTTCATGAAATGATGGCAGAAATAAAGACGAAAGAAGATGTTGAGAAAGTGGTTTATCGTTATGAACAGCAAGGAGTATTGCCACGAGAAAAATCATCTGAAGTAATAAAAAATATACAACAAATAGCAAATCACTCTGAGTTAAAAGAATATTTTTCTGAAGAAGTTGTAGTGTTTAACGAGAGAGAAATTGTAGATATTGATGGGCAAATAGTAATTCCAGATAGGTTAGTTTTTTATTCGAAAGACGAAGTCGTGATTATAGATTACAAAACAGGGAAGCCCTCTAAAGCATATCATCAGCAATTATTGCGATATGGAAGAGTATTACAAGCATTGAATTTTAAGGTGTTGAAAAAACTACTTGTATATATTGACGAAGAAATTTTGGTTGAAGAAGTTTAACAACTAACTTTGACCCATTATAGCAAACAACTTTCAAACATAAATTATGTACGGAAAAATAAAAGAACAATTACAACAAGAAATTCAGGATATAAAAGATGCTGGATTATATAAGTCAGAACGAATTATTACTTCATCACAAGACGCAGTGATAAAAATATCTACAGGAGAAGAAGTGATTAACTTTTGTGCTAATAACTACTTAGGGTTGTCAAATCATCCAGAAGTAATTCAAGCAGCAAAAGACACAATGGATACGCATGGTTTTGGAATGTCATCCGTACGTTTTATTTGTGGAACGCAAGATATTCACAAGCGACTAGAAAAAAAGATTGCTGATTTTTATACTACTGAGGACACTATTTTATATGCAGCAGCTTTTGATGCCAATGGAGGTGTTTTCGAGCCATTATTAACCAAAGAAGATGCTATTATTTCTGATAGTTTAAACCATGCATCTATTATTGATGGAGTGCGTTTGTGTAAGGCAGCACGTTATCGTTATGATAATAACGATATGGCATCATTAGAAGAGCAATTAATTGAGGCAAATAAGCAAGGACATCGTTTTAAAATTATTGTAACTGATGGAGTTTTTTCTATGGACGGAATCGTAGCGAAGTTAGATGAAATTTGTGATTTAGCAGATAAGTACGATGCTATGGTAATGGTAGATGAATGTCATGCAGCTGGGTTTATTGGAAAAACAGGTAGAGGAACTGTAGAGTTAAAAAATGTAATGGATCGTGTTGATATTGTTACAGGAACCTTAGGGAAAGCACTTGGTGGAGCCATGGGAGGATATACCACAGGAAAGAAAGAAATTATAGAAATTTTACGCCAACGTTCACGTCCATATTTATTTTCAAACTCATTAGCACCTGCTATTGTAGGAGCATCTTTAAAAGTATTTGATTTATTAGCTAATGATACTACATTGCGTGATAAACTAGAGTGGAATACTAACTATTTCCGTACTGAAATGGAAAAAGCAGGGTTTGATTTAGTAGGAGCTGATGCTGCAATTGTTCCAGTTATGTTGTACGATGCTAAATTATCACAAGTAATGGCAAATAGGTTGTTAGAAGAAGGCATTTATGTCATTGGCTTCTTTTATCCAGTAGTTCCAAAAGAACAAGCAAGAATTAGAGTACAGTTGTCTGCAGCTCATGATAAAGACCATCTAGACAAGGCTATAAAAGCATTTGTAAAGGTTGGGAAAGAGCTGAAAGTGATATAAATTAGTCCTTCAAAAACTTGTATTTATTGTAAGTTTTTGTAGATTTGTTTTTGTAAATAAGTTTGAACAACTTACATTTGCGTAATATATAAACGAACTTTTAATTTAAATTTTTAATAATGAAACAATTAAAATTAGCTGTGATGGCTTTATTTGCGTTTGCTGCTGTAAACGTTAGCGCACAGGATTCAGACAACCCTTGGGCGGTTGGTTTCGGAGTTAACGCAGTAGACGTTAGGATTCCTACGAAATTTGGAGATTATGCTAAAGATTACATCGGTACTAGTGACTGGAATATCTTACCATCAATTTCAAGAGTAACTGTTGATAGATACTTAAACGATGGGTTTACATTACAATTAGCAGGATCATTAAATAAAATTGAAACTGTCTATAAGGAGGATGATATGGATGAGCTTTACTGGGCTATCGATGCTAACGTAAAGTATGACTTAAACAACTTATTCGGTGAAACAGGATGGTTCGATCCTTATGTATATGTTGGTGGAGGTTATACTTCTTTAGCTGACGAAGGAGAAGGAATGTTAAATGCTGGTTTAGGATTTAATACTTGGTTTAACGATAACTTAGGGTTAAACTTCCAATCTGGAGGGAAAAAAGAATTTGCTGATAAGGTGCAAGATCACTTCCAACACTCTATTGGTTTAGTATTTAAATTCGGAGGAAAAGATACTGACGGAGATGGTGTATATGACAAGGATGATGCATGTCCAGAAGTTGCTGGATTAAAAGAATTCAACGGGTGTCCTGATACTGACGGAGACGGAATTAAAGATTCTGACGATGCATGTCCAGAAGTTGCTGGTTTAGCTGCTTTAAATGGTTGTCCTGATGCTGATGGAGATGGTATCGCTGATAAAGATGATGCTTGTCCAACTGAAAAAGGAACTAAAGCTAACAACGGATGTCCAGATGCTGATGGAGACGGTGTTGTAGACGGAAAAGATAAGTGTCCAAACACTGCTGGTCCAGCTGCAAACAATGGTTGTCCTTGGCCAGATACTGATGGAGACGGAGTATTAGACAAAGACGATAAATGTCCAAATGAAGCAGGTGTAGCATCTAACAACGGATGTCCTGAAGTAGTGATTAAGGAAGAAGCTGTTAAGAAATTAAATGAGTTTGCAAGAGCTATCTATTTTAATTCAGGAAAAACTTCTTTTAGAACTGGTACTACTGGTAAATTAGATTTAATCGCAGGAATTATGAAGGAGTACCCAAAAGCTAACTTTAGCATTCAAGGTCACACTGATAGTTCAGGGTCAAACAAGTTAAACCAAAGATTATCAGAAAAAAGAGCTAAGGCTGTTTTAGATTACTTAATCACTAAAGGTGGAATTGATTCAAAAAGATTAACTTCTGCAGGTTTTGGTGAAGATTATCCAATCGCTGATAACAAAACAAGAGCTGGTAGAGCTGAAAACAGACGTGTTGAGATTAAATTAGTAAAGTAATTTAATTACAATCACAATATCAATAAAAGCCTCACATTTGTGAGGCTTTTTTTTATGTAAAAATACTTACGAAAGGTTTTTTAAATTCCACTAAAAAAATTACCTTTGCACCTTGAAAAAATGAGTTAAAACTCATATAGTAAATAAAATAACTTTAATTACATATAGTAATGTCTACAATAACAGGTAAAGTTTCTCAAATTATTGGTCCAGTAATCGATGTTGAGTTTAATACAGAAAATGCTGAATTACCAAAGATCTATGACTCGTTAGAAATTAAAAAAGCAGACGGTTCAACTTTAGTTTTAGAAGTTCAACAACACATTGGTGAAGATACAGTTCGTACCATTTCTATGGATGCAACTGATGGTTTACAAAGGGGGCAAGAAGTAATTGCTACAGGTAACCCAATTCAAATGCCAATAGGTAATGATATCTACGGTCGTTTATTTAATGTAACAGGAGATGCAATTGATGGATTAGGAGATTTACCTAAAGAAGGTGAAGCTGGTTTACCGATTCACCGTCAAGCACCAAAATTTGAAGAATTATCAACTTCTACCGAAGTACTATTTACAGGGATTAAAGTAATTGATTTAATTGAACCTTATGCAAAAGGAGGTAAAATTGGATTGTTTGGAGGAGCAGGAGTAGGAAAAACAGTTTTAATTCAGGAGTTAATTAACAATATTGCAAAAGGACACGGAGGTTTATCTGTATTTGCAGGTGTAGGTGAAAGAACTCGTGAAGGTAATGATTTATTACGTGAAATGTTAGAGTCTGGAATTATCAAATATGGTGATGATTTTATGCACTCTATGGAAGATGGAGGATGGGATTTATCTAAAGTTGATAAACCAGGAATGAGAGATTCTAAAGCAACTTTCGTATTCGGTCAGATGAATGAGCCACCAGGAGCACGTGCTCGTGTAGCTTTATCTGGATTAACAATTGCTGAGTATTTCCGTGACGGAGCTGGTGAAGCACAAGGGAAAGATGTATTATTTTTCGTAGATAATATTTTCCGTTTTACACAAGCAGGTTCAGAGGTGTCGGCTTTATTAGGACGTATGCCATCAGCGGTAGGATATCAACCAACATTAGCAACAGAGATGGGAGCAATGCAAGAGCGTATTACTTCTACTAAGAAAGGATCTATTACATCTGTACAAGCGGTTTATGTACCTGCGGATGATTTAACGGATCCAGCACCAGCAACAACGTTTGCTCACTTAGATGCTACTACAGTATTATCTCGTAAAATTGCTGAGTTAGGTATTTATCCAGCGGTAGACCCATTAGATTCTACATCAAGAATTTTAACTGCTGATGTTTTAGGAGATGAGCACTATAACTGTGCACAAAGAGTAAAAGAAATACTACAACGTTATAAAGAATTACAAGATATTATTGCAATCTTAGGTATGGAAGAATTATCTGAAGAAGATAAGTTGGTAGTTCATAGAGCACGTCGTGTACAACGTTTCTTATCTCAACCATTCCACGTAGCTGAGCAATTCACAGGAATTCCAGGTGTATTAGTAGATATTAAAGACACTATTAAGGGATTCAACATGATTATGGATGGTGAATTAGATAAATATCCTGAAGCAGCATTCAACTTAAAAGGATCAATTCAAGAAGCAATTGATGCTGGAGAAAAAATGTTAGCAGAAGCATAATTAATTACTTTAAGCAAAAGCTTAAAGCCTAAAGCATTAAAATATGTATTTAGAAATTGTAACACCAGAAGCTATCTTATTTTCATCAGAAGTTGATTCTGTAGCAGTTCCGGGTATAAATGGAGAGTTCCAAATATTAGATAACCACGCACCTGTAGTATCTATTTTAAGTCAAGGTAAAATTAAAGTGCACGTCCATACTCAAGAGCACCTAGTTTTTGATGATTTACATGGAAGTATAGAAAGACTACCAGAAGATGATAAGATTTTAATTATGAAAATAAAATCTGGTACTATTGAAATGAAAGATAATAAAGTAATTATTTTAGCAGACTAAAAAAATACTTTTATCATTATACAATTAAAAGCAACCAAGTTTTGGTTGCTTTTTTTTAATTCAAAAAAATATAAGAAGCTTAAATTAATTATCTTTGCAGTAATGAATGGAATATTTTTATTTATTGGTGGACCTGAGATTTTTGTAATCTTATTAATAGTGGTTATGTTATTTGGTGCAGATAAAATTCCTGAAATAGCCAGAGGGTTAGGAAAGGGTATGCGTCAAATTAAAGACGCTACGAATGATATAAAAAGAGAGATTAATGACAGTGCCAAAAAACAAGGTATAGATACAGACTTTGTTAAAGATATAAATAGAGAAGTAAACGAAGTAAAAGATAATATTGACGATTTTACAGGGCCAATAAAAAGAAGTCGTTAAAACTGCTTTATAGCCCTTTTAAAGGGTTATTTAAATAGGCATAATGGTTAGTTAACTTACTTAGTTTAGTTCCACAGCGTATAATACGTTAAACATTGTTTTTAGTGTTTTATTAACAGTTTAGATTTTCTTATTACTACATCATTTGTGAAAAATGAGAGATTATTCCTTTAAGGCTCTCTTTAAGTTTTTTTAATTAAGTTTTGGGGTGACAAAATATCAAGGTGTGTTTAACCAAATAACATCCAATACAATAAAAAACACAATAACATTCAATTTGGAACTATTTAAATACGAGTAAGTATAAAAAGATGTAGTGAAGCTATTAAGGCCTCTTGATGTCTATGTTTCTATTTTTTTAAGTAAGTTTTATGATTTTTACTAAAAATATCATTTTTAGAGTATTTAAGCTGTAGAAATAACTCTTCAATAAATTTTTTGTAAAACTAAATTGATATATATAGATAAAAGCTTGTAAAAGTTTACATAGTTTATAAGAGATTTATACAATCTTATTAGCTTTATTTGTTCTAATTATAGCTTGCTCATTTTTCCAATCAATCCATTTTTGTCCTTTAATACGGCGCATAATATTATCTATAGTACGCATAACAAAAACATTATAAATAGCTTTTCCTAAGTTTTTAGGATTACGAGCAATAGCACGTAAACTCATTGAAAAACCAGGTGTTACATAACGCATATAATGCCAATATCCTTCAGGCATATACAAAACGTTCCCGTGCTCAAGTTCTGCAACATGTCCTTTGGCATTTTTAAGCGCAGGCCATTTTTCAAAATCTGGTTCGTTAAAATCAATATCTTCACGGGTTATTAATGAGTGAGGAATCTTATACAGGAATTTATTTTGCTTTTGATCAAACAAAATACATTTCTTTTTCCCTTCAAAATGAAAGTGAAAGATATTGGCTAAATCAATATCATAATGCATGAATGTATACGAATCACGCCCACCAAAAAACAGCATTGGTAAGCCCTTCATTAAACGTAAACCAAAATCAGGAAAGGTAAAATCTTTTTGTAACTGAGGTACTTCCTTTAAAATATTCCATAAGAAAATTCTAAACTTAGTAGGTTCGCGTTTTAGTAAATCTACATATTCACTCATTTTCATTGTTGCGTGAGGTTCATTAAAACCATCTTTATAATCTACAGGCCTGTCATCATATAACGGAACAGTCTTATCTCCTGCTATCTGCTTCATATAATCTAAAGACCATTTATTATAAGCTGGCCAATCTTCAATAAAACGCTCAATAACCACAGGTTTTTGAGGCTTGAAGTAATTTTTAATAAAGTCTTCTTTAGTAATGGTTTCTACTCTGTCTATTTGTTGCAACTGTAATCCCATACATTCAATTTTTAGAGGAGCAAAGTTAAGAAAATGTTACGATGTTTTTTGAAGTGAATAATGTTAAAAATTAAATGAAGTTTATAATTAATAATCTTAGAAGTTAATTCTAAAGCTAAGGTTGGGGGTGAATGGTAAAGAATACGTATTTATTTCTTTTACATTATCTGTATTATTTTCATCAACAATATAATAGGTGTTTATTATATTTTTTCTGTTGCTAATATTAGTGAAACCAACTCTTATAGTTGATTTTAGATTTTTTGTGAAATTAAAGTTATAGCTTCCAGAAGCATTAATTCTGAAGAAATTAGAATGCCTTTCTTTATTTGGAGTATCATAATTTACAATAACTCTATTACCGTCTTGAATGGTTTCATTGTCTTTTACAGGTTTTGTGTATGGGGTTCCCGAACGTAGAATAGCACCTAAAGAGAGCTTAAAGTTGTTGGTAATGTTATAGTTAATGGCACTACTAAAAGAGTGTGTGATATCTAAATTACTAGGAAAAGTATCAGGAGTAAAAGTTTCAAATGTATAATTATTTTCCGTAAAGGAGTAGCTTAACCAACTACTAAGTTTTTTAGTTCTTTTATTAATTAAAAATTCAATACCTTTTACCTTATAGTTTCCTATAGAATTTAGTGTTTGAACATTGTTATAAAAACCTTGATTGGCAACAGTTATACCATCAACAAATTTATAAAAACCAGTAAGATC
Source organism: Tenacibaculum sp. SSH1-16 (assembly GCF_040104435.1). Lineage (NCBI taxonomy): Bacteria > Pseudomonadati > Bacteroidota > Flavobacteriia > Flavobacteriales > Flavobacteriaceae > Tenacibaculum > Tenacibaculum sp. SSH1-16. The sequence goes on along the minus strand of NZ_JBECOV010000002.1, from coordinate 228,588 downwards.
TATTTGTAAGTTATTTTTTGAATACTCTGCTCCAAAAGATACTTGTTTACTTTTAATAATAGGCGTTTTATCATTGTCAGCCAAAATCCATCTTCTTTTTTCTATACCTAAAAAGTTGTCTTGAAAATCTATCTTCTGTGCAGTTGTTTGATTTTTAAACTCTCCTTCTAATTTTAAAAATAGACTATTATAAAGTTGTTGTCTTAAGTTAATCCTTGGTTCTATGATAAGTTTATTAAAATCATGAAAATAATTAGCACGAAAACCTACTCTAGCATAAGTGTTATTCTTACGATAAACTACCTCAGAAAAAAGAGCAGATTTAAGTAAAACTTCTTTTACAGATTTAGAAAATGTAGGAGCATTAACTGTTGTTTTGTTAGAAACACCTATTTCATTAAAAACAGCACCGTTTGTAAGTTGAAAAACATCTGAAAAATGATGATTAGTAATAAGCCTAATTTCAGACTCTAAAACCTTGTTAAATTGAGTTTGAAATTGATCAGTTTCTCTGTTAAAGTCTGATGAATTTATTGTATAATCAGAAATAAAAGTAGAGAGTTCTGTAGAAAATTTGGGTGACCAATTGGCATTCCAACTAATATTAGCTCCAAGATTCTCTTGTTTTAAATTACTGTTTTCTTCTACTGTTGAACCATTGTTTGTATATTCTTCTGTGTATTCTAAGTTGTTTTTTATACTTATTAAATTAGCTCTTAATGAATGATTTTTATTGATGTCATATAACACTTTAAAAGAGTAATCATAGAAGTAGAAATCAGTAGAGGCTTCACTTTCTTTATTGGAAGCTATAGAGTTTTCTTGAAAGCTTCTACTAAAATATTTGTCGTAGGTTGGGGTATCAAAAAAATCGGTATAAGACCTCCTTGCTGAAGCATGAATTTCGAGTTTTTTAGTTATAGGAGCCTGTAAAAAAGCGTCTGCACTTAGCAAATTAAAACCAGCACCTCCAGAGAATGTGTTAGTAATTTTGTTGTTGGTTTGCATGTTGACGGTACTGGAAACACCATCGCTAAACTTTGTACTAGTACCATTTTTGGTCACTGTAGCTTTTTCTGTTAAATATGGATTATATGCAGAAATTAAACCAAAAAAATGACTCGTGTGGTACATCTTAATTCCATCCCAAAGCATTAAGTTTTGATCGTTTGTTCCGCCTCGCACATTAATGTTCGATACACTTTCATTCACACTTTCTACACCAGGAAGTACTTTAATCGTTTTTAAAATGTCTGGTTCTATTAACCCTGGAAGAATTCCGAAATTTTTAGTTTTTAAAACGGTACCTCCATCGATGTTCTTTTGGAGGCCAGTAGTTAAAAAGTTAGGAATAATTACTTCTGATAACTCTTCTGACAAACTTTCTAGATATATTTCTTTACACAAGTTTTGAGAGAATAAATCTTTGGCCGGTAGTATAATAGGTTTGTATCCAACATAAGAAATAGTAATGTTTGCATTTGCAGGAACTGAGTTGATATTGAATTCACCGTTAGTATTAGATGTAGTTCCATTACTAGTATTATTAACTAAGATGGTAGCTAAAACCAATGGTTCAAGTGTATTACTGTTTACTATTGTTCCACAAATAGGAATTTTCTTTTTTAAGTATGATACAGTAATAAACCGATTATCTAAAATTTTAAAATTAAAGATGGTAACAGATTCTAAGTAGCTTATAGTTTCAGATAATGATAAACTATCATCAGGTTTGTCAATGTATACACTTTCTAAATCCTTATCGGAATACGTAAAAGTTACCTGATGTTTTTTTTCAATTTCAACCAAGACATCTTTCAGTAAATTTTTGGTAATAATGTCCTGTGCTTTGATAGCAAAGGAAAATAGGAAGAGAAATAAAAAAGTAGTTTTTTTATTGACCATTCTTGTAAATAGTAATGCTTTTTTCTTCTATTTTATATGATAATTGTAAAGGAATTGTAACTGCTTGCAAAGCTACATTTATGTCTTTATGGGTAAAACCACCAGTATAAAGCTGTTCTAAATTAACATCCTTAGTTTTTATAACATAACCATATTGGTTTTGTAAGTCGTCTAATACAAATTGTAAAGGAGTACTTTTAAAATTAGACTCATCTTGTAACCAAGATTTATTATTAATATTAAAAGTATTTAAAGTGTCAATTTTACCATTTACAACTTTAAATATTTTTCCCTTAGCTAATTTAATTAATGAGTTGTTATAGTCTACACTAACTAAACCTTCGTAAGTTTTTACTTCAAAATAATTCTTTCTTCCTTTAACGTTAAATTGGGTTCCTAAAACAGTAACTTTTCCAATAGAAGTATTTACGGTAAAAGATTTTCCTTTTTTGACTTTAAAAAAAGCTTCTCCCTTAAGTTGTATATCTCTACTATTTTTCCAATCCTTTTTGTTGAAAGATACCGTGGAATTTGCATTTAAAATCACTTCAGATTCATCTGGTAAGTTAAAGGTTTTTGTTTCTGCATATTGCGTACTAAAGTTTACTGAATTATTGAAAAGTAAGAAATAAGAAGAAACTAGTAAAACAATAACTGCGGCAGCATATTTATAAAAGTTCTTGTAGTTTAATGGAACAACCTTACTTTTTTTAGTAGTAGCTTTTTTCAATTCAAATTCTTTAAAAGCCTTTTCAATATCCACTTTAGGAGTTTCTATGTGAGAAGAATAATGCGCTATTTTTTCAAGATTTTTAAAGTTTTTATCTTGTTTTAATAGAAACAGTTCTTCATCGGAGATTTCTCCGTTTAACCATTTTAATATGTATTGTTCATCTTTCATTTTGTGCTTAACTAACTTTTAGACAATAAAGAAGTAAATTTCCCTACCCTTACAATAATTCTATTTTTGATCTCAATTTTTTTAATGCTGAAGACATCCTTTTTTCAACAGCTTTTTGCGAGATATTTAGTAACTCAGCAATTTCTCGATATTTTTTACCGTCTATTCTATTCATTAAAAAAACCTCTCGTTCAGCCTCTGTTAAATTTTCAATAGCATTTTTTAGTTTGTTTTTAAACTCTTCTTCTTCTAATAAATATTCCGGACTTTGATTATTTATATCCAAATACGGAGCGCTTTTAGCATAGTTTAAAACAACTTTTTCATGCTTTAATTTGTTTAAAAAAAGGTTGTTTACACTAGTAAATAAGTACGATTTTGCCTTTTCATATGATATTTCTGAACATTTTTCCCACATTTTTAAAAAAGCTTCTTGTATTAAATCTAGGGCAGTATCTTTATCGTTAGATTTATAAGATGAGAAGTTAGTAACGAATTGAATATTAGATTTGTAAAACGCATTAAAGTCTTCCTCATTACACAGTGATTTTTTAGTCATATGAATGCTTTTATAGAGTTAAAATAGAAAAAAAATCGAAAACAAAGGTAGGGTAAAACGATTTATAGTTTTCTAAAGGACAGAAAGAGCTCAAAAAACAAATGTTTAAAAAATTAAAATTTATTAAGATGAAAACGATAAAATTAATAACCATACTTGCATTAGCTACTTTGACAATTTTTACCTCATGTCAATCAGAAGAAAATGAACAAGTAGGTACAAATCCAAATGCAAATACCCCAACTTCTGAAACGGCAAAGAAGTATAAAAGAACAGGTATGAACGATGGATCAGAAGATGATTTTTTGGATGGAAATTCATGTGCTGAGTTATTGTTTCCAATAACAGCAACCATAAACGGTAAAGAAGTGACTATTATAAATGAATTAGACTATAGTTTAGTTCTTGAAATAATGGATGAGTTTAATGATGATGATGATACCGTAGTTTTTAATTTTCCAATAACAGTAAAGTTAAATAACTATACAGAAGTAACTATAACTTCGCAAACAGAATTGGAAGAATTAAATAGAAAATGTGATGAAGCATCAGATGAAATGGAGGATGCTATCTCTTGTGCAAAAATAGAATATCCAATATCAATGCTCACTTATGATGTTAATTTAGAACAAACAGGTACTGTTGTAATCGAATCGGAAAAACAGTTGTACAACTTTGTAGATAGCTTAGATTCAAGCGAATTATTCTCTGTTAAGTATCCAATAACTATAACTTTAAATAACGGCAGTTCTGTGAAAGTTAATAGTGATTCTGAATTTGAAGACGCTATTGAAGAGTGTACCTCTTATGAAGAAGAAGAGGAAGCAGCAGAAGTAGCAGCCGACGAGTTAGAAACCATTATCAGTAAAGCTAAATTTAAGGTAGAAAGCTTTATTCAGGCAGGAGTAGAAAAAGCTGACGAATATGCTGCATATACTATAGAATTTACAAATGAAGGGAAATTAATAGCAAGAAATATAGTAAACACAACTTTAGAAAATATCGAAGGAGAATATGATGTAGAATCAGATACAAGAGTCCTTTTAGAAGTTGAGTTTGAAGCGGGAACTGTTGTAAGCGCTTTAGGTAATGAATGGGTTGTAACTACTTATACAAGCACTTTACTTACATTACAAAGTACAACAGATACTTCAATAACATTAACATTTAAAAAGATATAAAGAAAAAATCTTTTAAGCTAGTTGATTTTGGAACTTTATGGCTACGCTAGTAGTAGCCTAAAGTTTTAAAAAACCAATGATATTCAAATTACGTAAGTAAGATAAAGAAAGAATAATGAGAAAAAAGTTTTTTACAGTTTTACTATTCAGTGTTTTGATTTGGGGATGTTCCAAAGAAAGTGAACCAATAATTAATGATGGTGTTGAGGTTGCAAAAGAGAATAGAAAACCTACGGGAGCATCAGCAAATGAGTTATTATCAGACAATGTTTATAAAAAAATGATTGTAGAGTTAGCTTATATTGAAGGATTTGAACCAACTGAAGAGGCAAAGAATAACTTTAAAAACTTTATTAAAGAAAGAACTTTCAAACCAAACGGTGTAGAATTATATACGAAATCAATACCTACTATAGGAAAAGAAGTATATACAATCAATGATATTGTAACGATTGAAAACGAGCATAGAACTTATTATAACACACAAAATACCATAACGGTTTGGGCATTGTTTATAAATGGTAAATCTTCAAAAGATTCCGATTCTTCTTTTGTTTTAGGCACTGCATATTATAATACATCGTTTGTAATTTTTGAAGAAACTATTAGAGAACTAAGTAATGGAACATTTGATCCAGAAAGAAGCTTATTAGAGTCTAGTGTAATCCATCATGAATTCGGACATATTTTAGGACTTACAAATTTAGGAACCCCTTTACAAACAGACCATGAAGATGCAGATCATCCAAAACATTGTAACGAAGAAAGTTGTTTAATGTATTGGGCAGCAGAAACTAGTCATGGTATTGGAAACATATTCTCATCAAATAAAATTCCAACATTAGATAGCCAATGTATAGCAGATTTACAAGCTAATGGTGGAAAGTAGATCGTAAAATTAAATCAATAAAAGATGAAAAAAATTCAGTTAGTAATAGTATTTATAACAATGATTAGTGCATCTATAGTTGCACAAGATAGTAGTAAAAAGTCCAAAGCTGGTATTAAAGGAGGATATAACTTGTCTGCAGTGAGTTTTAATGGAGATTCGGAAACAGAGCAGCTACATGGATTTCATATAGGTTTTTATGGAGAGTCATTTATAGGAAATAGTGTTTCACTTCAATTGGAACTATTATACTCACAACAAGGGTATAAAATTATAGATGGAGGAGGTACTTATAAGCAAGAGCTAGATTATATAAATCTTCCTTTAATGGTAAAACTGTATCCTTCTGAAAACTTTTTTTTAGAGGCAGGACCTCAAATAGGACTTTCAATAGCACATAAAGAAACCTTTGATAGTGGCTTTATTCTGTATGATACCTCAAAAGAGTTTGATCCTAGGAATTTTGATTGGGGATTAAATTTTGGTGGAGGTTTTAAAACAAATAGTGGAGTAAGTTTAGGAGTAAGGTACCATCTAGGATTGAATGATATTTATGATGAAGACAAACCCAAAAATAGAGTCTGGCAATTTTATATAGGGTTTGACTTCTAGTAAAAAAAGCGATGTTTAAGCATCGCTTTTTTTGATATTAAGTTATCCTCTTAACAGTAGTTAAATTAAAGAAGCTTTATTTTTAAATTTGTAAAAATAAAAGTAAGAAGAAATGATAGAGTTGTCAGAAACATTTTGGAATAATAAGTACTTACATAATAAAACAGGATGGGATTTAGGAAAGATATCCAACCCGTTAAAAGAATATGTTGATCAATTAGAAGATAAAAGTATTCAGGTTTTAATACCTGGAGGAGGAAACTCATACGAGGCGGAGTGTTTATTTAATAAAGGATTTAAGAATGTTTTTGTAGTAGATATTGCTTCAACACCGCTAAAAAGAATTCAAAAAAGAGTTCCTAACTTCCCAAAGGAAAATTTAATTCATGCTGATTTTTTTGAATTAAAAGGCACTTTTGATTTGATTATAGAACAGACTTTTTTCTGCGCTATCAATCCAGGGTTAAGACTAAAGTATGCACAAAAAGCACATGAATTACTAACTAATAAAGGTAAACTAGTTGGTTTGCTGTTTGATGCAGTACTAAATGAAGACCATCCACCTTTTGGAGGAAATAAAAATGAATATGAAAAATACTTCGCACCCTATTTTACAGGAAGTATGGAACCTTGTTACAATTCATCAGGAGGAAGAAAAGGTATGGAGCTGTTTGTGAAAATGATAAAAAAATAACCGTTAAATTTAATTCAACGGTTATTTCTTATTTGATGTTAGGCTCTTATTTCTTTAGCCTCTTGCTTCTTTTGTTCGTTACGCTCAATTTTATGGTCTGGTCTTGTCCATTTTGGTTTTTCACCTAACGATTGGTATTGTGAGTTTTCTGCTTCAACAGATTCTCTTTGTTCATGCTTAAAGAATGGCTTTTGTGTATTTAAACCTAAATCTTCAAACATTTTCATGTCTTCATTAATATCAGGATTTGGAGTAGTTAATAATTTGTCTCCTGCAAAAATTGAGTTTGCACCAGCAAAGAAACACATTGCTTGACCTTCTCTACTCATTTGAGTTCTACCTGCTGATAAACGTACTTGTGAATCTGGTAATACAATACGAGCAGTAGCTACCATACGAACCATTTCAAAAATGTTTACAGGAGGTTGCTCTTCTAACGGAGTTCCCTCAACTGCAACTAATGCATTGATAGGTACAGATTCTGGGTGTGGAGAGAAGCGAGTTAAAGTTTCAAGCATTCCAGCTCTGTCTTCTAAAGATTCTCCCATACCAATAATACCTCCTGAGCAAACAGTTACATTTGTTTTACGTACATTTTCAATAGTGTCTACTCTATCTTTAAAAGCACGTGTAGAAATTACATCATCGTAATAATCTTCTGAAGTATCAATATTGTGGTTATAAGCATACAAACCAGCTTCCGCTAAACGTTTTGCTTGATTTTCGGTAACCATACCTAAGGTACAGCAAACCTCCATGTCTAGTTTGTTAATAGTACGTACCATTTCTAACACTTGGTCAAATTCTGGTCCGTCTTTTACGTTTCTCCAAGCTGCACCCATACAAACTCTTGATGATCCACCTTCTTTGGCACGTAAAGCTTGTGCCTTAACTTGGTTTACAGTCATCAAATCATTTCCCTCAACATTGGTATGATAACGTGCTGCCTGCGGACAATACCCACAGTCCTCAGAACACCCACCAGTTTTTATAGAAATTAAGGTACTTACCTGTACTGTATTTGGGTCGTGATATTTTCTATGCATAGTTGAAGCCTCGTACAAAAGCTCCATTAAAGGCTTATTGTATACTTCTAGAATTTCCTCTTTCGTCCAATCGTGTCTAATTTCAGTCATAAATTCGAGTTGTTTGTGGTGGTAAAAATAAAAAATTCCGCTTCGAAAGCGGAATTTTATGACTCTTATTTTTCTTTGTCAAGAGAATCTCTCTTATCGATTGTTTTTAAGTGTTCTTCGTTATGATTAAAACAGAAACCGCATTTCCTCCAAAACCAACAGCGTTTACCAGTATTTTATTGAGTTTTTTTGGAGTGTGTTGAGGTTCAGCAAAGGGAACTTCAATAACTTGTTGGTGTTGTAGCATTAGTACGGCTAATTCTAAACTTAACAAGCCAGAAGCACCAAACGTATGACCGATTTTCCATTTATTGGTAGTTAAAAAAGGTACTTTGTTAGAAAATACTTTTTGAATCGCATTAATTTCCGATTGATCTCCTTTAATAGTTCCAGGAGCATGCATTACAATAGCGTCAATTTCATCTGGAGAAATTGTTCCTAAAGCCATTTTCATTGATTTTTGAAAACATTCTGCATCTGTTGTTACAGAAGTATTGTGTTTCAAAACTTCAGTAGCATATCCAACCCCTTCAATAAAAGCGATAGCATTTTCTTTACTTCCATTCTCTAAACAAAATACAGAAGCACCTTCTCCCAATACCATGGTGTTTTTGGTTTTGTTGAGGTCAAAAGCCTTACATGGATATTCATCATTTTCTTTAGAATATACTTTTAATGCCTGCATTTGAGCGATGGTAAAATCAGTTAGTGAAGCTTCGCTAGCGCCAATCATAAATTTCTCTGACATTCCCGATTGTAACCAAGCTACACCATTAAGTAACGAATGCAAGCCAGTAGAACAAGTAATAGAATGTGAAATCTCTGGTCCGTTACTCTGTAAATCATGCGCAATCCAAGAAGAAATATTTCCTAAAGTAGTAGTTGGAGAGCTTAAGGTAGATGATTTTCCTGTAGCTAAAAACTCTTTGTGATATTTTTCAAACAAAGAAGTAGCACCGCGAGAAGAACCAATGTTAATTCCAAAGTTATCCGAAGATTTCCAGTCTGTTTGTTCCATTGCTTTTCTAGCAACAAAGAGCGTGTATAAAACAGATGGATCTAAATTTTTATATTTATTATCTGAATTTTGAACCTCCTCAATAGCGTGTATATCCTCAACAGTCAATTGTGCTACCCATGCTTTAGAATCTTCAAACTCTTTAGAGCTTAAAAAATGTTGCTTATTTAGGTAGTTTTTCCAAATTTTTTCAGTAGTGCTTCCTAAGGCTGAAACAGATGCAAATGATGTTATAGAGATAAGTTCTTTCAACACGATAAAATTTCAGCAAAAATAAAAGTAAAATCAAGTATTCTAAAGAAAATAAAAATATTTATCTTGGGATAAAATTATTGAAGTTATGAGTGAGCAACGTCAAAAAAGTTGGTTTGGAAGAAATTGGTTGTGGTTTATACCATTAACAGGATGTTTAGGGTTTATTTTATTAATTGTTTTAGGTGTAGGTGCAGCATTTTTTGGAGTGTCGAAAATAATGACAAGTTCTACTCCTGTTGAATATGCTATTGAGCAGGCATCTAAAAACGAGTTGGTTATTGAAAACTTGGGACAACCTATTGAAAAATATGGAATTCCATCAGGAAATATTTCTCTTACCAATGACGATGGAAATGTAGATTTTTCTATTCCGATAAGAGGAGATAAAGGAGAAGGAACTCTTATTGTTAGAGGAATTAAGATAGATGGAGAATGGGTTTACGAAGATTTATACGTTCATATTAAAGAAACTCAAGAAGAGATTAATTTATTAGAAAAGGAAAAAGTTCTAGAGACTATCTAGAACTTTTTCAATAGTTGTATATATTTTTTCAAGTTGCTCTTTCGTAATTACGTAAGGTGGTTGAATGTAAATAGTGTTTCCTAACGGACGTAAGAAAACGTCTTCATCCATAAAAGACTTTAAAAGTTGGTCTCGAAGCGTTCCATAACGACCAGCATTGGTGTTTAAATCAATCGCCAAAATGACACCTTTACATCTTGTTGTGTTCACTTTTGGGTGATTTTCTATCTTTTCGGAAAAAGAGATATTAGAGTTTTCAATAAATTGGATGTTGTCCTGAATCTCTTTGGTTTGTAATAACTCAATACTAGCCAATGCAGCACTACAAGCTATTGGATTTGCAGAATAGGTATGGCAGTGGAAAAAACCTTTGGCAATATCATTATCTAAAAAAGCTGTGTAAATTTCTTCAGTACATGAAGTAATTGACATAGGAACCAATCCAGCGGTCAATGCTTTACTTAAGCATATAATGTCTGGTTTGGTAGCAATTTCATCAGAAGCAAAATGATTACCAGTTTTTCCAAAACCAGTCATTACTTCATCAGCAATAGTTAAAATGTTATTTTCTTTGCAAATTGCTAAGATGTTATTTAAATCTTCTGCTTTATGAATTTTCATTCCAGCTGCTCCTTGAACTAAAGGCTCGTATATGAATCCGGCAACATTATGTTCTGAAATAATCTGTTGCAATTTTTGTTCGATAGTTTCATTATTTTCACCGTTTGGCACAGGAATACGTTGAATATCCATTAAAAAATCTTCAAATGGGCCATTGTATACTGATAATCCAGAAACAGACATCGCTCCGAAGGTATCTCCATGAAAACCATCCTCAAAAGCAATAAACGTGTTACGTTTTTCCCCTTTGTTAAAATAGTATTGTAAAGCCATTTTAATTCCCGCTTCTACAGCAGTAGATCCATTATCATTAAAAAAGATTCTATTTTGATTTTCAGGAAGAATTTTAATCAATTCTTCTGATAATTTTACGGCGGGTTCGTGGGTGAAATCACTAAACATTATTTGATCTAATGTTTGCATTTGTTCATATACGCGACTTGTAATGTAATCATTACAATGCCCAAACATACAGGTATACCAAGATGAAATAGCATCAATATATTCGTTACCGTGTTCGTCGGTTAGCATGCATCCTTTGGCTTTTACAATTCCCAAACTGTTTGGATGTGTTTGATGTTGTTTTAGCGGATGCCACAAATGTTTTTTATCGCGTTCTTGTAAGTTCATAGGTTTCGTTCTTTTGAAAAAGAGCTGTCAAATGTACAATAGAAATACATAAAACCACTCCGAAATAGGCAATAAACAGTAGCCACATAATTGAGGTTGAAAACAATTCAGAAAAAAATGCAGGAAAAACTAAAAAAGCTTCTGAAGTGAGTAAGAAAAAGGTGTAAACAATCCAGGTGCTTGTATGGGGTTTTGTTTCCAATTCCATCCAAATAAAAGGCAGGTACATTCCTAAAAATAGTAAATGTAACCAAGCTATGAGCATAAACCTATTCGTTATAACTAAGTTAGAAAAGTAAGGAATACTGCCAAAGCAATTCATAATTCCGATAAATAGTAGTATCCCAAAAAACAATTGGTATGTAAGCTTTTGCTTTGAAAATGATTTCTTTAGTTTTAGGAAAAATAGTGTCAAAATTATTGAGCCAATACCTCCTATAATTTGAATAGCCAGATGATTAAAACTATACTTTAATGAGTGTGTATATAATAGTACAAGAGCACTAATAATTAAGATGGTTTGTTTTTTTGATAGCTCAACAGTTGTTCTTTGAAAAAGAATGGCAAGCATCCAAAGAAAAAAGGAACCAAAATACTGAAAGTGTAAGTAGAAAAAAATAGCTTGTTGATACCAAGGAGAGGCTTGCATTTTCATTGCCATTAAAGGTCCAAGTGCATATGGACCAATGGAAGAAATAAAATGAAAGATAATTCCTGCTTTTATTAATGTTAGGTCTGATTTTTTGCCAACCAACTGTTTCCATAGTCTAATTACTAACCAGTAACTAATCCACAAGTGTAAGGTAGAGAATATAATGGTAATCAATGCATACCCTTGTATAATAAACCCTATTAACAAAATGGCAACACAAACTTGTAAAGCAAGATATAATCGATAGGAGGTTTTATCAACTCCATTCGTAAATCTTGTAAAAAGCAGTACAATTAAAGCATTGAAAACAAAACCCAATAACATAATGTGAGAATGGGAGTGCAATACAAACTTAAACGGAAAGTTAGCAATGCTTCCTGTAAAAGCATAACGCAAAACCAGCCCTATAACTCCTCCTAAAAAACCAAAAATTAAAGGAAAAGACCAAAGATGTTTTGCGGTAACAGGTTTCATTTATAAATTACTTTTAAATAATTCAGCGTATTCTTTAATCACATTCTTATCGAAATAAGGTTCTTCTTCAATCCGTCCAATTACAGGAACATCTGTCATTTTTTTGATAATGTCTTCCGTTGTTTTATGTTCGTTTCCTGAAAAAATCAATGATACTTCAAATCCTTTTTCTTTTAATAAGTTAACTGTTAATAGGGTGTGATTGATACTTCCCAAATAATGACGAGACACAACAACAACTTTATAATCAGGTTTGATAATGTCTAACAAGGTGTTTTTATCATTAAGAGGAACTAACAATCCGCCAGCCCCTTCAATAACTAAATTATTTTTAGTCGAAGGTTCTTTTATGTTGTCAATTTCAATAGTCACTCCATCAATTTCTGCGGATGCGTGTGGACTCATTGGTGTTTGTAGCGCATATGCGTTTGGATGAAAAACAGTGGTTGAGTTAGAAATTAGTTTTTCTACCTTATGAGTATCAGAATGTTCTAGGTCACCTGACTGAATAGGTTTCCAATAATCTGCTTGCAAAGCTTCTGTGACAATAGCAGCAGCAACGGTTTTTCCTACTTCTGTAGAGATTCCTGTGATAAAATATTTTTTCATTTAAAAATTGTTTTACAATCGTTGCAGATGAATTTCGTACTTTCAAAAAAAGGAAAGAGCATAAAAAAGATGTTTTTACGTTGTAAATCGGCAACTAATATTTTTGTAGAATTACATTTTGGACAATGAATGTCGTTTCCTTCTTCATCCTTTACGTAAGTTCTTATTTCGTTATAAACAGTAGCAGCTTTTTCTAAATCATTATTGTGTACCAATAGCTTAACTCCACCAATGGCTTGACTAATTAAAGGATCAGAATCAATTGTTTTTTCATCCATTAACATGGTTCTAATACCTTCTGAATCTAATTTAGCCTTTACAACTTGTGCCTCAGTAGAGTATTCAAACACAGCTAAAATGGTATAATTATCTTGCATTGTATTTTTAAAACAAAAGTAGCAAGGTTCTCTAAAACATTTGTAATTTCTTCTTTAGAATTATAAGCGTGTAAACAAAAACGTAATCGTTCTTGGTTTGTAGGGACGGTTGGGGATAGAATAGGCTTTACTTCAAAACCATGTTGTTGTAATTGCAAAGCCATATTTTTTACATGTTCATTGCCAGAGATAATACAGCAATGAATGGCAGAAGTACTTTGAATGAAGTTTAATCGCAACCTATTGGATTCTGAAATAAAATGTTGAATGTTTTGTTGAAGTTGTGCTTTAGAATCGCTAATAATTAATTCGTCGTAAGCAATTTTTATTGTAGCTAGGGCATGTGGCGGTAAACCAGTAGTGTAAATAAAACTACGAGAAAAATTAATAAGATACTGTTGTAGTTGCTTGCTTCCTAAAATGGCTGCTCCATGACAGCCTAACCCTTTTCCGAAGGTAATAATTCGGGCAAAAACAACATCTTCTAAATGTAATTTTTGAATGAGCCCAAAATCAAATACCCCCAAAGCATGTGCTTCATCTACAACAAAATGTACATTTGTATATTTTTTGATAATTTGTGACATTGCTGTCAAGTCAGGAGAGTCTCCATCCATAGAAAAAACAGATTCGGTAACTACATAAATTTCAGAATCGTTATTCTGAGTAAACCGAAGTATTTTTTCTTCTAAATCTTTTGTGTCATTATGTTTGAACTTAAAAGATTTTGCATTGGATAATTGAATTCCATCTCTTATAGAAGCATGAATAAGTTCATCATATAAAATAATATCACCACGTTGAGGTATCGAAGCAAAAAAACCGATGTTAGCATCGTAACCAGAGTTGAAAACTAAAGCAGTTTCAGAATTATGAAGTTTAGCTAGCTGTTTTTCAACTATTGTATATAGTTTGTGATTTCCAGAAAGTAAGCGAGATCCTGTAGCTCCGTTAACCTTATGATTGTTATCAACTAAAAACCGATGTGTTTTATCAAAGATCATCTCTGATTTAGCAAATCCTAAATAATCATTGGAAGAAAAATCGACAAAAGAATTCTCTTTACCGAGGTTTCTTAAAGCGTTATTTATTTTTCGTTGATTGAGTTTTTTATTAAGTTTATTAGGGAGCTGCATAGTGCAAAAATAGAGGAAAATAATATGTCTTTAAAACTAGTTTTTATATTAAAATTACTAAAAAACAATTATTTTTTTAAATGAAACGTTTGGAAGTTAGTTATTTAGTTTTATATTTGTTACGACACAAGGCAATATTTGTTATCTTCTTTCTTCTTATAGAATGGCGCCAAAAAATAAAAAAAGAGAAGGTTTTATATTGTTTAAAGCTTTCTCTTTTTTTATTGAGAAAGCTCTAAAAGTGTTTTAAATTAATTATTCAACCCAAAAAAAAGAAACTATGGGATCATTTAGAGCAAGTTTCGAATTCGCAGGAAAAGAATTCGACGTATTACAAGCTGAGTACAGCTTAAACAGAAACACAGACACAAAAGGTAAACCATCTTCAAGTGTAAACGGAGGAAGAGTTACTTTAACTATTGAATCTACATCAGATACTTCTGTTATCGAGGCAATGGTAAATAGCCAGTTTAAGTCTGTAGATGGAAAAATTGTTTTCAAGAAAACAGAAGAAGATTCAAAAATGAAAGAAGTGGAGTTTAAAAACGCTTATATCGTTTATTTCAAAGAAGATTTAGATGTAAACAACAAAATTCCAATGAAATTAACAGTTACTTTCTCAGCTGAAGAATTATTAATTGGTAACGCTAACTTAGACAATCGTTGGCCAGTAGCTTAATATAAAACAATGCCTAAGTTTTAAACTTAGGCATTGCCTTTTTTAATACCTAAGCTATATGAAAAAGGTTGAGATAGTTGTTACAAATGAAAAAGAAGGATTAGCTAGAATCACTAGTTATCCTTATCGTCCTGATAAAAAAAGATATGAGGTTCCTTTATATAAAGTGTATGTAAAAAATCTTGAAACTCAAAAAACACATGAATTTAAAGCTATTAGGTTTGGTGTAAAACGTACAAAACTTAAAGCAGCGCATGTTGTAGGTCTTCAAGATAATCAAGAATATACACTGCAGTGGAGTTATATAACTACAATGCGAGAAATGGCTTGGAGAGTTTATTCAGGCTTTTTTATACATAGAGGTCCTGCTAACCCTTTAGCGGGTTTTGGTTCAATAGGTTGTATTGAAATATGTGGAGTTGGAGAATGGGAAAGATTCAATACTTTAATTAAGCAAATTACAAAGTGTAGTAGTGAAGAAGAAGTTAGTTTGAATAAATTGGCAAAAGTTATTTATAAAAAAGCTACTAGACCGATACTAAAACTAATACCTTAATAAATGATTTTTTCAAAATCATATAGTTACATATATATCTTATTGTTTTTCTTGTTTGCATGTAAAAGTACATCATCGTTAGGGCAAAAGAAAGACAACAAGTATTATACAGTGTTTTCTGAATTGAAAGAAGACAATAGCTATCTTAATGAATTGTTTAAGGAGCTAAAAGATGATTTTAATCTTTGTGAGGTTACTGAATCTCAAAAAAAGATTTATAAAAAATATCCTAAAGTTTTTTTAGAAGAATTAGCACGAAGTTTTGAAAACACGTCTTTTTTAAAAGTTAAAAGTTTAAAAACGCTTTCTGTTTTATCGTTAAAGGAAAAACAAGAATACAATGATTTGTGTATAAGTATTGAAGAATGGGATTTTGATAAAATTAGCGATGCACACACAGTTTTTAATAATCTAAAAAAGTACAGAGAAAAAGAAATAAAATTCAATACAATAAATTGGATATGGGTAACTTATGATAATCGTATTTATAGGGTTAGTTCAGATAATCATAGTGTTACTAATGAGGAGATGGTTAGAGTAAAAAAAAGTTTAACGTCTTTATTAAAAAAGAAAGGTAATGTTAAAGATTTTGCCTTTTACGAATAAAAAAAAATAAATTATGAAAAAATTTGATACTAAAATTAGTATAGACGGGCAGTTTATTGATTATTATGAATCAATAAGCTTGGCGCAACAAATATATAATCATCACTTTTTCTGTGTTGAATTAGATTATCAAGTTATTGAAAAGTTAGGAACACATACAATAGATGCTTCTAAAAAATGGCTAGGAAAAGATATGATGATTGTTTTTGAAGATTATAGCTTTTCAGGAGTAATAACTAATATAGAGTTAGTACATAATAACGGGTTTGAGAGTAGGTTGCATGTATCAGGCTATTCAAAAACCATTTTGTTAGAGGCAGGTAAACACTTGCAGTCTTGGTTAAAAAAAGAGTTATCTACCATAATAAAAGATGTAACAGAGCAAGCTAGTGTTAAAGCTGAGGTAACCCCAGTTTTTAAAGAAGAGATAGAATATGAATGTCAGTATAACGAAAGTCATTATACACTAATTAAACGTTTAGCAAAACAATATAATGAATGGTTATATTACGATGGTCAAAAACTATTATTTGGCAAGCCTTCTTCTCAAAAAGCAGCTATAGAGCTTATTTATGGAAAAGATTTACCTTCTTTACATATAGGTATTGAAACAAAACCAAATAATTTTAGTGCATTTTCCTATAACAGTTTATTAGATGAAAAACATTCAGAAAAAGTAAAAGGAAATGTAAAAGGTCTTAACGAATTAGGAGCTCATTCATTTAAAGCGTCTAAAGACGTGTTTAAATTAGCGTCTAATCAACATTTAAATGGTGTTTTTAACGACAAATCTAAAATAGAAAAAGCGATAGAAGCTTTACGATCTTCAAAAATGGCAAATAGTCATGTAATTAAAGGTAAATCAAACAAACAAAGTTTAACTGTAGGATCTATAATTAAAGTTTTAGCAACAGGGTTTAAAGATGGAGAGGGAGCAAAAGAGCAGAAGCCTTATGGAGAGTATATTATAACTGAAATAGAGCATGAAGCCTTTAAAGATGGATATGAAAATAGCTTTACCGCAATAGCTTCTAGTGTAGAAGTTTTACCTACCAATTTTGAAGTTAATTTTCCAATTGCTGAACCACAGCTAGCTACAGTCGTATCCAACAAAGATCCAGAAAACAAAGGAAGAGTTCAAGTAAAATTCCAGTGGCAAGTAGATAATATGAAATCTAGTTGGATACCAGTACTAACTCCCGATGGTGGTAAAAGTGATCAAGTGAATGTTAATAGAGGATTTGTTTTTGTTCCAGAAGAAGGAGATCAAGTAATGATAGGGTTTAGGTATAATACTCCTAATCGTCCATTTGTAATGGGAAGTTTTTTTAATGGAAAAACAGGAGCAGGAGGAAGTGATAACAATAAAATAAAAAGCATTACAACTCGTAGTGGAAGTACCATAACGTTTGATGATGATGAAGGAAAAGGAAAAATAACAGTTAGTGATCCAAGTGGAAGCACGGTTACATTGAATGGAGATGAAACCATTAGCATTAGTGCACCTAAAAGTATAACGCTAAGTTCAGAAGAAATTAAAATAGAAGCTAGTAAATCTGTAACTATAGATGGTAAAGACGAAGTTTCTGTAAACTCTAAGAAAATAGTACAAGAGGGAAGTGATTTAGTAGAAATAAAAACAAAATCGAACCTTAAAATAGAATCTAAAACACAAGAAACTAAGTCGAGTAAATATAGTGTTGAAGGGAAAAGTGTAGATATTCAAGGAATGAATACTAGTGTAAAAGGAAATGTTAAGCTAAGCTTAAACTAAATTAATTAGCTATGCAGGAGAATAATGCTATAACACATAGAATTACACAACTACAAACAAAATGGTTTAGAAAAGTAAAAGAAGATACAAAACTGGTAAGATGGCTGATTGAAGAAAATGAGTATAGAATGCTAGAAGCTTTTGTGTTGTTAGAATCGGGAGAACATGGAGTTTTGTCAGAATTCTTTTTCCCGTTTACAATACCTTTTTTCGATAACAGAGAGGAATCTTTTGCTTTAAACCTAAAAAATGCTTGGATTGACACATGGAATAATAAACAGTATAGGGATGAAGTTCCTAAAAAACTTTTACCACAATGGCAAAGTCAGCCTTATGAGAATACAGCTGTAAAGAATAGAGAACAAGAGTTCTTGGAGTGTATGAGTTCTTTTGCACAAGCTATTTCTAATAATGCTAGGTTGGTGCTAGTTTTATTACCTCAAAATTTAAAACAATTAGGAAAACAATGGGGAAATTGGGTGTTGTCTTTAACTGAAAAGCTTCCAGATAATTTACAAATAATGGTTGTAGATTATAAAGATAGTAAAGCTTTTAGGTATATACCAAACGAGGTAAAAGAAGTAAGTATAGAAGCCAATTTAAAGATGTTTCAGGCTATGAAAGAAATAGTAGCTTCTTCTGGAGATGCTCATGAACCAGGAATAGCTATAAATACCTGTCTTTTAAACATATTTGAAGAGCTTCAAAAAGAAAACATACGTGGAGTTGAATTGTGGGGGAATAAAGGTATTGAAGTAGCTAAAGAAGCAGCCAGTAAAAGTTTAGAGGCAACGGTGCTTATTACTTATGGTAGTGCATACTTTCAGCTTAAAAAGTACGATAAAGCATTGGTTAAATTTAAAAACGCTTTAACAGCTTGCTATGATGGAATTGCTCAAGACGATACAGTTTGTGAGAGTTTATTAATTCAGGGATACAATTTTACAGCAGCCACTTACCATGTAAAAAGAAATAAAAGTGAAGCTATTGAATACTATTTAAAAACAGCAGAAACAGCTAAAAGCTATCAAGTATATCCAACTTATATAGAATCAATCAGGTTAGCTTCCGAATTATCAGTAAAACAATTTAACAGTAAAGAAGCCTACAAGTTACTTAACAACTGTTTTGAAACGGTAAAAGAGTTGGATAAAACAATGTTACGTTACACAACTTTTTTTTTAGTGTGCGAAAAACTGTATGATAAATACCATGCAAACAATGAGAAAGATGCAGCAATAACAGTTGAAAATTTGGCAAAGAGTATTTGGGGAGAACATTGGAAAAAACCTAAGCCAGAAGAAATGATACAACCAGTTAGTATGATAACAAATACCTAAAAAAATATGCAGCCAGCATCAAAACATACAAATATAGCAATGGGTATAGATATTCATTTTGTAACTATACCACCATCACCAGCACCAATTCCTATGCCACACCCTTTTATAGGAATGATTTTCGACCCAATGGATTATATTCCTGTTATAGGAACCAATGTGTATGTAAACAATCAAAAACGAGCAAATGCAGGTACCATGGCTACTTTAGGAACCATAAAACACTTTCCTTTAGGAGCCGGATTTTATCCTGCTACTATGCCGTTAATAGACCATGAAGGATTGCACTTTTTTGGTAGTAAAACAGTAGAAGTAGATAGCTCTTATTTTAGTGTTGCAAGTTATAATATGATGACTTGTAGTTGTATAGGAATTCCTTTAGGATCGCCAAATATGTACACACCTACCACTACCACAATACCTATTCCAGCAGGACCTCCTGTTATTGTAGGTGGACCTCAAGTACCCGATTTAATGGGAGTTGTTATGAAACTCGCTATGCTAGGAGGCCTAAAGTTTTTAATGAAATTTGGAGGTAAAACCTTTAAAAAACTTGCTAAAAAATTAAAGAAAGGTTGTAATTGCCCATCATAAAACCTAAAAAAGAAAAAAGCTATGTTACACATCCCAACCGGACAGTTAAACATCCAAAATACCGATTTTGAATTGCCAGGAATTATTCCGTTTGAATGGAAACGAAATAACCAATCTTGGGTAACCTATAATAAAAGTGATTTAGGTACTATTTGGACACATAATTTTGACCAATATTTAGAGTTAGTTGTTCACGAACAATATATTAACTGGAAAAAAAACAATGGAAGCATTGTATCCATACCTTATGTAGAAGACGGAGAAGAAAACGTATTTAAAGACGAAAAAATTAGTTATCAACGTAAAGGAAATCAAATTATTCTAGAAAATTACGAAGAAGACTTATGGTATGTATTTACCAAAGATAATTTTTTAGGAAACAACCATTATAAGCTAACGAATGTTCAAAAATATCAATTTAGTATTGATTTGAATTATACAAACGGAATGTTAGCGCTTATTACCGATACCGCCAATCGTGAAATTACCTTTTTACGTAACGAAAATAATCTTATAGTACAGGTGCAAGTGCTGGCAGAAGGAAAAATGCATACGTTGGTGAGCTATGAATACGATGAAGAAAATAGATTAACTTCGGTAACAAATAGTGAAGGTATTACAGAGCAATACGAATACAATAACAACTTTTTAACGAAAAAAATAGATGGTAATGGAAGCGTATTTTATTGGCAATATGAAAATAAAACAGACGAACCAAAATGTATCAAACGAGGATTCACCGATGGTACAAGTGTAGAGAAGTTTACATACGAAAAGGGCATTACTAAAATAACAGATGGAAAAGGAAACACGACTACGTATTATATTAATGACGAAAAAATAGTACAAGTACAAAACCCCTTAGGGCACAGCGAATATTGGGAATATGATTTAAACGATAACCTAATTTGTTATACAGATGCTCTTGGGCAAAACACCTATTACGGTTACGATGTATACGGAAACCAAACTCATATTCGGTTGCCAAACGGAGCAGAACTCTTATATACTTATGAAAACAATAAACTAACAAGCGTAACCAATGCTATGGGAGCTGTTATGTTGTTAGAATATAACGAAATTGGGCAACTTGTAACACAAATAGGATATACTAACGATATAACACGTTACGAATACAAAAACAATTTACTAACCACGGTTATTAACCCCAATGGTTTACGAACCTATATCTCATATACTAAAAACTATCAATTAAATACCATAACCGATCATAATAAAGTAGTAACCGAGTGGAAATATGATGAGTTAGGTAGAGTACTAACGATAAAAAACAGCGAAAATATAGCAGAAAATTATCGATACGATAGTTTAGGGCGCGTAACAAGCATTGTTACTATGGAAGCCAACCGTATTAACTTAAAATATGATGCCCTAGGTAATTTAATACAACTAAAAGACGCTCAACATAATATAAATTTTAAATACAATTCTGCAGGCAAACTCTTAAGTCGCAAACAAAACAATACAGAAATACTTTTTAAATACGACAGAGCCGATAACTTAAAAGCCATAGTTAACGAAGAAAAAAACGTATATAGCTTTAAGCGCAATGCAGCAGGACACATTGTTAAAGAAATAGGGTTTGATGGAAAAACTCAACGTTATTTAACAAATCCAGTAGGAAATGTAGTTGAAAAAATAGACCCTTTAGGAGTAAGTACCAAAATAACATACGATCGTTTAGGAAAAGTAAGCGAAGTAGTTTACCCAAGCGGAGATAAAGAAACTTATCAATACGATAAAAACGGACTTTTAGTTCAGGCTATAAATAAAAACGCTACTGTTGTTTTTAAACGAGATGAAACAGGAAATATAATAACCGAAACCCAAAACGGTATTGAGGTAAAAAGCACCTATAACGCCATGGGTTATCGTACCCATTTAGAAAGTAGTTTAGGAGCAAACATAGTTATTACTCGTAATAAAGACAACTCAATAGCCAATACATTAGCCAAAACAGAAGAAGCGAGTTGGCAAGCACAATATACCTATGATGCTTTAGGTTTAGAAATAGAACGTAACTTACCAGGAGGAGTAACCAATACTTGGCAAAGAAGACCCGACGGAAAACCTGAAGTACATGCGGTTTCAGTAAATGAAAAACAAACCACACATAGGCGCTATAGTTGGGATATAAACGACAAGCTTACCCGAATTTTTGATAATATAGCAAACAAAGGAGTTGCTTTTAGTTATGACGCTTTTAATAACTTAGCCAAAGCAGGGTATTCAGATGGTAGTTTTGACTATAAACTACCCGATGCAGTAGGTAATTTATACCAAACCGAAGCCCAAAACGAACGAACCTATGGTAAAGCAGGTCAGTTACTATCATGCCCAGATTTTGAATATAACTATGATGCTAATGGTAATTTAGTAGAAAAAAGAGCTAAAAAAAGTGTTGAGGTTTGGCGTTATACATGGGAAGAAAACGGAATGCTCTCTCAGGTAATAAAACCTAATAAAGATGTTATTTCATTTACGTACGATGCTTTAGGCAGGCGTATAAGTAAACAATACAACGACCAAAAAATAACCTATTGGGTGTACGATAAAAATGTGCCTTTACACGAATGGAGTCTGTCAGATAAGGAAGATTTAGTTACTTGGATTTTTGAAGAAGACAGCTTTGTGCCACAAGCAAAAATACAAAACAATGAGACTTATTCCATTATTACCGATCATTTAGGTACACCTATACAAGCATATCATAGTAGTGGTAAAAAAGTATGGGAATGTGAGTTGGATATATACGGAAAAGCTCGTAGTTTTACGGGAGAAAAAACGTTCATTCCTTTTCGTTACCAAGGGCAGTATGAAGATGAGGAAACAGGACTGTATTACAATAGGTTTAGGTATTATTCACCTGAAACAGGAACTTATATGTCTCAAGACCCTATTGGGTTAAGGGGTGATAACCCAGGAATGTATGGTTATGTAAATGATAATAACTCTCAAATAGATGTGTATGGTCTTTCGACACATCCTTTAAGTTTTGTTAATTTCACTGATAGTGCGGGTACTTCTTTACAAGTTAATGGGTATACAGATTTAAGTCATCTTGGCGATTCACAACTAAGGTCTTTATACTATGCGAACACAAATTCTGGTTGGGGGCTTTCTCCTAAAGATGCTCAAGGCAATACGATAGTTTTACATCATTATAAACAGAATCCTGAAGGTCCTATTGTTGCGATGCCAGCGAAACATCATGATAAACCACATACCAATCCTGGTCAACATCCTTTCGGTAAAAGGAAAGGTGGTGGTTTAACTGTTGATGAAAGAAAAGCGTTTGATAATTGGAGAAAAGAATATCATGCTCATTTAGCTAAAAAAGAGCTTGATAAGAGAAAAATTAAAGTTGACTGTAAATAAGTTTAAGTGTAATGAATATTGATTTAGTTAATAGAATATCAAATTTTTTATCTAAAATAGAAAATAATGATTTTGCTGGGAAACCAGTGGACGAAGTAACAATTAATGAAGCAGAAAAAATATTGAATGTTTCATTTGATAAAGATTACAAAGAGTTTTTGACTTTGTTTGGCGGAAGTTTTGTGGGGGTTCCTATATATGGGTTTAATAATTGTGAAATGTTATCTAATGAAACAGTCATTGATTTAACAAATGATTTTAGAGAAAGTTATTCAGTAGATAATCGTTTCCAAGTTATACAAGATTCATATGTTATTACTATAGATGGTAGTGGAAATCCAGTAATTATAAACAAAAATGGGGAAATAATTATATATTATCATGGTTCTGATGATGAAGAAGTAATTGCTACATCATTTGAAGAACTAATAGAAAATAACTTTTTTGAATAAGTAAAAGGTCGTTCTTAATTACATAAATTTTTTTTACCAATCATTTAGGTACACCTATACAAGTATATCATAGTAGTGGTAAAAAAGTATGGGAATGTGAGTTGGATATATACGGAAAAGCTCGTAGTTTTACGGGAGAAAAAACGTTCATTCCTTTTCGTTACCAAGGGCAGTATGAAGATGCTGAAACGGGGTTGTATTACAATAGGTTTAGATACTACTCTCCAGAGTCAGGAACTTACATAAGTAAAGATCCCATTGGGTTACTTTCTGGAGAGTCTAATTTTTATGCGTATGTTCACGATAGCAATACGTGGATAGACTCACTCGGGTTGGCAGGGAATTTGTATGATATAGTTAATTATGGAAATAAAAGTCCAGGACTTTTTAATCATCATAATATTATGGATGCTTGGGCTAAGCATAATATTCCAGGCTATGTAAGTAGACAATCTTCTCAACCTACAATTCAATTAACAAAGGATTTACATGATGCTGCACATAGGGCTGAAAGACAATGGATGAAGGATAACTTTGGAAAAGTAAGAGGTAATTGGAAAAATATTTCAGCTAAACAAATGCAAGAACTTTCAGAAACTATGTTTGATGCAGCCAAAGTACCAAAATCAGTAAGAAGAGAATTCTATAAAGAATTTCATAAGTATATTTATACAAATAAAAATATTACTGAAGCTGTAAAAGACAATTTAGCTAAAGCAATTAAGAGTTGTACATAATCAAACTATTATGAGTATAGTCAATATTTTAGAATTGATTGAGAGAGATTCAAACTGTGAATTGATTCGCGTTAATCGAAAAGAATTGGATAAGGAGATTCTACTGCCTGAAGACTTAAAGTATTTTTATCAAAATTACGATGGGATAGACTTCTATAAGAATGAATCATTTGGAATAAAAATAGTGTCTTATCAGGAATTTAAAGTTACAAACACTGTATTATTTCCAGAAGATGATATAATTTGGGAAGAATTGGAAGGTGATATAAGTAATAATTGGTATCTAATAGCATCGTCAGAAGGATTAGGGCAGTATATTAGTATTGATTTGTCTCAGGGTGAAAAAAAAGGTTATTGTTATGATAGTTTTATTGAAACTCATTCACATCCTGAAGACAGTATGATTATAGCTAAAAGTTTTACAGAGTTATTAGAAAGAATATATGAGTCAAAAGGAAAAGAATGGTATTGGACTCTACAAAGTTTTTCTAATTATGGTGATGCTTATGATTAGAATCGGTAGTGTCCTAAATTGGCACTTTTCATTTTTTAATAAAAAACATTCAAAAAATCAAAACCACAGTTTTAAGCTGTGGTTTTTTATTGCGCAAATGCTTGTTTAGTTTTAAAGTTTTGTATGTGGGTATCAATAAGGTTAAATAAGATACTTTTAGTGCTATTATCTAATTTTTCTATATCGTTAATGCGTTGCAAAACAGCTTTGTTATAGTTAGATATCTCCCGCTAGCGCGAGCGTCACGCTCATGCCGTGTATGAGTAAGCGGCAAAGAGTCAGGAAAATATAAAGCACAGCAGCGATGCTGTGGTTTTTTCGCATCATGCTGTCCGCTTCGCTTATAAAATTTCAAAAAAACTTATAGGCACACCTATACAAGCATATCGTAGTAGTGGTAAAAAAGTATGGGAATGTGAGTTGGATATATACGGAAAAGCTCGTAGTTTTAAGGTAGAAAAAACGTTCTTTTATCCTATTTCGTTACCAAGGGCAGTATGAAGATGAAGAAACGGGATTATATTACAATAGGTTTAGGTGTTATTTATCTGATACTATAGTATTCTTAGATTGTATTACAATGTCGTGTATTTTGAGGTGAAAAAAACATTTATAGAGAAGAAAGATGTAAAAAAGATGTAATAAATAGAGTGGTTTTGATAGAAAATCATTAAAACAAAAAAATCAATCTAAAAAAGATTGATTTTTTTGTTTTGCTCCCCCTCTTGGGCTCGAACCAAGGACCCTCTGATTAACAGTCAGATGCTCTAACCAACTGAGCTAAGGAGGAATGTTCATGTAGAACAATATATATGTACTGTAGAAATTATCGGCTTCTACCTTGCCTTTGCTCCCCCTCTTGGGCTCGAACCAAGGACCCTCTGATTAACAGTCAGATGCTCTAACCAACTGAGCTAAGGAGGAATTTAAAACATACTTGTCTTAAAATGCGAGTGCAAATTTAAGGGGATTTTTTATATCTGCAAATTATTTTTTAAAAAAAGTAAGATTAAAATTACTTATCTCTGGATTTCAGTTGTTTATTTTTTAAGGGAATTATGTTTTTAACTGAAATTTAACAAAAAGCTAATACTCGTTAAAGAGTTTAAAATTAGACTAAAAAGGAATGGTATTTTTCGTAAAAGTTGTACTTTTGTCTCCATTATTCTTATTGATAGAAAAGTATAACAAAATATATGGACAAGTTTTCGTTCTTAAACGCAGCACATGCAGGTTTTATAGGTGATTTGTATGAACAATATCAAAAAAATCCTGATGCGATAGAACCAAGTTGGAGAAGTTTTTTTCAAGGATATGATTTGGCTAACGAGAAATACTCATTAACAGATGAAGAAGTTTCGGTAGAAGTCCCTGAAGAAGTACGTAAAGAATTTTTAGTAATCGATTTAATTAACGGTTACCGTACCCGTGGCCATTTGTTTACCAAAACAAACCCAGTACGAAATAGAAGAACATATACTCCAACATTAGATATTGAAAACTTTGGATTAAATCAATCAGATTTATCCACTGTTTTCAATGCAGGAGAGATTTTAGGAATAGGACCTAAAAGTTTAGCAGAAATTATAAACTATTTAAAGTCTGTTTTCTGCGAAAGCATTGGAGTTGAGTATATGTATGTACGCAACCCTGAAGAGTTAAAGTGGTGGAATGAGCGTTTGAATAAGAATGCTAACCATCCAAGCTATGATGTAGAGTCTAAGAAGTATATTCTTACGAAGCTAAATCAAGCATCAACTTTCGAAAGCTTTTTGCAAACAAAGTATGTAGGTCAAAAACGATTCTCTGTTGAAGGAGGAGAAACATTAATTCCAGGGGTAAGTGTAGCGCTTAGAGACGCGGCTGAATTGTATGGAGTGGAAGAATGCGTGTTAGGAATGGCACATCGTGGACGCTTAAACACTTTGGTAAATATCTTTAAAAAACCTATTCGCGATTTATTTAGTGAGTTTGAAGGAAAAGATTTTGAAGATCAAGATATAGATGGAGATGTTAAGTATCATTTAGGTTTAACCTTAAGCAAAGCGTATCAAGGTGGACAAAAGATGAAGATGAATTTAGTTCCAAATCCATCTCACTTAGAAACCGTTGATGCAGTTGCTGAAGGAATTGTTAGAGCTAAAATTGATAAAGACTACAAAGGAAACGAAAATAAAATATTACCAATTTTAGTACATGGAGATGCCGCTGTGGCAGCTCAAGGTATTGTGTATGAGGTTGTGCAAATGGCACAATTAAACGGATACAAAACAGGAGGTACTATACACATTGTAGTAAATAATCAAGTTGGTTTTACAACCAATTATTTAGATGCTCGTTCAAGTACGTATTGTACTGATGTAGCTAAAGTAACGTTATCTCCAGTATTACACGTAAACGCTGATGATGCTGAGGCTGTTTGTCACGCTATGGAAATGGCTGTTGAATATCGTATGAAATTCAACAAAGACATTTTTATTGACTTATTAGGATACCGTAAATACGGTCATAACGAAGGAGATGAACCACGTTTTACTCAGCCAAAATTATATAAGGCAATTTCTAAGCATAAAAATGCAAGAGAAATTTATGCTAATAAATTAATAGAAGAAGGAAGTATAACAACGGATTACTTACAGAAAATAACAGATGAATTTAAGGCGCATTTAGAGGCTGAATTTACAGAATCTAAAAAGAAAGAAACGTCTAAAATTCAAGAGTTCATGCCTGATGTATGGGATGGGTTTGTACGTAAGCAATTACAAGATATGTTACAGCCTGTAGATACAACCTATTCAGTAGATGGTTTAAAAGGCATAGCAAGAGTTATTTCAAAAACACCAGAAGGACACAAGTTTGTTCGTAAAGCAGAACGTATCTTAAAAGGCCGTGAAAAAATGGTTTTTGAAGATAATTTGTTAGATTGGGGTACAGCTGAAAACTTAGCATACGGTACGTTGTTAGAAGAAGGATACGATGTTCGTATTTCAGGAGAAGATGTAGAAAGAGGAACGTTCTCTCACCGTCATGCAATTATGCGTGATGAAGAAACCTTAGAGCGTGTAAATTTATTAAACACAAACCCTAAGAATAAAGGAGAGATGACTATTTACAACTCTCACTTATCAGAATATGGAGTGTTAGGTTTTGATTATGGATATGCAATGGCAGCTCCAAATACCCTAACCATTTGGGAAGCTCAGTTTGGTGATTTTGCCAACGGAGCACAAATTATGTTCGACCAGTATATTTCTTCAGCAGAAGATAAATGGAAGTTACAAAACGGATTGGTAATGTTATTGCCTCACGGGTATGAAGGTCAAGGACCAGAGCATTCATCAGGTAGAATTGAACGTTTCTTACAATCGTCATCAACTGATAACTGGACAATAGCAAACTGTTCTACACCAGCAAATATGTATCATATTTTGCGTCGTCAGATGAAGCGTGATTTTAGAAAGCCATTAATTGTTTTCACACCAAAAAGTTTATTACGCTTACCAAAAGCAGTAAACCCTATTGAAGATTTAGCAAACGGAACTTTTCAAGAAGTGATTGATGATACTATCGATACATCAAAAGTTAAGAAAATGGTGTTCTGTACAGGTAAATTTTATTATGACTTATTAGCAGAACGTGAAAAGTTAGAAAGAGAAGATGTAGCTTTAGTTCGTATAGAGCAATTGTTCCCATTACATAATGATAAAATTAAAGAAGTAATGGATAAGTATCCAAATGTAGAACGTTATGTTTGGGCGCAAGAAGAACCTAAAAATATGGGAGCTTGGAGTTATATGTTAGAACGTTTTGAATTAGCTAGGTTAGAATGTGCCTCGGAAGAGTACCGTTCGGCGCCAGCAGCAGGTTCAAGTGCACGTTTTAAAAGACGTCATCAAGCTATTATAGATAAGGTTTTTGATTAAAAAATAAATGCGTTAGGGATAGAAGCAAACTACCGTGTAGTGCGAAAAGCCCGACCTGATAGGGAAACGCCCAAATAAAAGAAATAAAATAATTCAGATATATAAAATTTAGAACTGATGGTTTTAGAAATGAAAGTTCCTTCTCCGGGGGAATCAATTACAGAAGTAGAAATCGCAACTTGGTTAGTTGAAGATGGTGATTACGTTGAGAAAGATCAACCAATTGCCGAAGTAGATTCTGACAAAGCAACGTTAGAATTACCTGCGGAAGAAAGCGGAATAATCACTTTAAAAGCTGAAGAGGGTGATGCAGTAGCAGTAGGAGCAGTAGTTTGTCATATTGATATGGATGCTGCAAAGCCAGATGAAGCTGGAGCACCAAAAGCAGCTGCACCAAAAACTGAGGAGAAAAAAGAAGCACCTAAGGCTGAACCAGCAAAAGAAACATATGCAACTGGTACAGCATCTCCAGCAGCTAAGAAAGTATTAGCTGAAAAAGGGATGAATCCATCTGATGTTAAAGGAACTGGTAAAGACGGTCGTGTAACAAAAGAAGATGCTGTAAAAGCAGTGCCTTCAATGGGAACTCCAGGAATGGGATCTCGTGGTACAGAGCGTAAAAAGTTATCAATGTTACGTCGTAAAGTAGCGCAACGTTTAGTTTCTGTAAAGAACGAAACAGCGATGTTAACTACTTTTAATGAGGTTAATATGCAACCAATTTTCGACTTACGTAACGAATATAAAGAAGCGTTTAAAGCAAAACACGGTGTAGGTTTAGGATTTATGTCATTCTTTACTTTAGCAGTAGTAAGAGCTTTAAAAATGTATCCAGATGTAAATTCTATGATTGATGGAGATTACAAAGTAAGTCACGATTTCCAAGATATTTCTATTGCAGTATCAGGTCCTAAAGGATTAATGGTGCCAGTAATAAGAAACGCTGAAAATTTAACGTTTAGAGGAGTTGAGAGCGAAGTAAAGCGTTTAGCATTACGTGCACGTGACGGACAAATTACAGTTGATGAAATGACAGGAGGTACGTTTACTATCACGAATGGTGGTGTATTTGGTTCTATGTTATCTACACCAATTATCAACCCTCCACAAAGTGGGATTTTAGGAATGCATAATATTGTAAATCGCCCAATGGCAGTTAATGGCGAAGTAGTGATTCAACCAATTATGTATGTAGCATTATCATACGATCACAGAATTATTGATGGTCGTGAGTCTGTTGGATTCCTAGTCGCTGTAAAAGAAGCGTTAGAAAATCCTGTAGAGCTATTAATGGATAATAACCCTACCAAAGCTTTAGAAATGTAGTATAAAGTTTATACAGATAAATAAAAAAATCCCACACAACTTGTGTGGGATTTTTTTATTTATTTTTAAAAGGGTGAATTGAATAAAATGATTATCTTATACCCTCTTCTTACTGTCATACATTGCTATTAAACAGACTAAAAATTTATTTGTAAAAAGGGAGTATTATATTTTTTGAAGAAAAAAATTAAAACTATAAAATTATGAAACTAGGAGCCTTTTCAATTAGTTTATCAGTGAAAAATATTAATAAGTCGAAAGAATTTTATGAAACGTTGGGATTCACTGTTTTTGCAGGTCAAATAGAAAGCAATTATTTGATTATGAAAAATGGTAATTCGTTAATTGGGTTGTTTCAAGGTATGTTTGAAAATAATATTCTTACTTTTAATCCAGGTTGGGATGAAAATGCCAATGAGTTAGATGACTTTGACGATGTAAGAACCATTCAACAACATTTAAAAGAAAATCACATCAAATTGAAAAGTGAGGCAGATGAAGAGACTTCTGGTCCTTCTAGCATCGTTTTCTTTGATCCTGATGGAAACATGATTTTAATAGACCAGCATGTTTAAAAGATGAAAAACAAGATGTGTCTTTCATCCTTTAAACGTAATCTATTTGTTGTTTAAGCTCCAATCGTAGTCCAAATATAGCACTTCGGCATTATCATTAGCTTTAATGTGAGAGTACTTATTTATATAATCTACTAAAGTATTACGAGAGGTAAAGTCTTCTTGGTACCATTGAAATATTTTTGAAACTTCAACTTTAGTTAACGTAATCTTATTTTTTGTGGAGTCGTTTATAAAAGCTTTCATTAAGTTTTCCAACGCTTCTTCTATATTCTCTTTAGTAAAAGCAAAATTTACAAATCGAGGTCCAGATTTAGATGCTGCATTTAAGGCAACATGAATTCTAGGGTCATCATGCCATCTACGAAGTATTTTATGCTCAATATAATCTAGCGAGTATAGTTTTTTACCAACAGAAGCAAAAGGAATCTTCCAAGCATTTCTTCCTTTACGTTTAATGTCGGTAATTTTTTTTAAAGGATAACTATCTAAAATTAATTTGATTGTATAAGCATTGTAAGCGTTAATCCAAAAAGCTTTTGCTTTATTTTGCGACCATTTATTACTAGGTATGGTGTTATCCAAATGCTTTATATATATATCTAAAACCGCCCGATTTTTTCTTAGCCCTTTATAATCCACATTACCTTGAGAATCAACATAGGTTTTTAATAAAGCATCATATACATCAGTTTGTGCCTGTGTTTGAACACTCACAAAAATTAGTAAATAGGTAAAGGTGAGAGTAATTGTTTTTCGCATTTTTTAAATTTTAAGTAAATAAATTAGTTTACGATACTTTTGACGTAGATAAATTTAATTCATTACATAAAATTTTATAGAAGTAAAATACCACCTGTTAGGGTGGTTTTTAAACTGAGAAATAGAGATTATTATTTTTTACCAGCAAATGAGCTTATAACAATAGCAACAATACCTATAGTAATACTAAGGTAAGAATTAGTGTTGTTTTGTGCTTTGACCAAGTCTATATCACCAATAGAAATTTGTGTTTCTGGTTGAATAAGTGTATAAATTCCATACACAAGAATTACAATACCAGCGATTAGTAATACCGATTTAATAGGTTTATTCATAATAAAGAGTTTTTATAAATATAGAAAAATAATATTTCAGTTTTAATAAAGAAGGTTCTTCCATCAGGTTTAAAGAGTATTTATTAAAGGGGTGTTACTATTTAAACGATATTATGAAGAGTCCATTTGTCACAAATAAAGAACATTTCATACCATATATCTTTTTACAATATTTAAAGGCAAGTGAGAGAGATATTTTTGATGCGGATTAATAAAAAACATAAAAAATGATTACGCATTCTTACACAAAAAGCCCTTTTGTATTTTTAAGTTTTATACTCTTTTTCTTTATGAGTTGTACTGAAGAAGATTTACCTTCTAACATTAAACAGCAAAAATTTACTCTAAAATCGAACTCAACAAATTTTAAGTATACTATTAAAATAGGGAGTATTGAAGAAGTTGATGTAACTAAAGATTATCACGTGATTTATTTATTAGATGGTGACGACTATTATAATGAATGTATGCAAATGTTAAGTTTAGAAAAAAAAGAAAATACCATTATAGTGAGCATAGGTTATGCGGGCGATAATGAAAGAGGTACAGATTATTCTTACCCATATGACAGAGATTTTGATGGAGATTCAGGAGGAGCAAAGAAGTTTATTAGCTTTTTAAATTCTGAGTTAATCCCTGTGATTGAAGAAGATTATCAAATAAAGAGTTTAACAAAAACAATTTATGGACATTCACTTGGAGGTTATTTTGCTTTATATGTTATGATGCAAGAAGAACAAGAAAACCCTTTTGATAATGCAATTGTGGTAAGCCCTAATTTAATGTGGTATAACTCATTTATTTTCGATTTAGAGGAAGAAGCTAAGGAATTAAGTTTGTTAGATGGCAAATCTTTTTACATGGCTATGGGAGACATAGAGGGAGTTGGTATGAACGCATCATTTGATGCAATGGTTAAACGACTAAAATTGAGTAACTATAATGATTTTAATTTCAGTTACGAAAGATTAGAAAACACCTCTCATAGAAATAGTCCAATTAAAGGGTTTAAAAAAGGATTACAAATTATTGAATAAGAAAAAATGAAGAAAATTTTATACATAGTATTGTTAAGTAGTTTTTTTATGAATGCTCAAGAACATGATACTACAAGAAAGTGGAAATTAGAATTGGGCTATACGACTGATATAATTAATACAAGTTTTGGAAAGCATTATGGTTTTGTTTTTAAAGCGAAAAGGAAATTGTTGGAAAGTAAGAAGATTACCTTAATGGTAGGAGCAGCCTATCAAAACAGTTTTATTAATGAAGACGAAAATATGTTTACAGGTTTTGTTGATGGCTACACAAGAGACTTATCTGTTGTTGGTTTGGTAGATTTTAGTTTTTATCCTTTTAATAAAAGAAGATTTTACATGTCAATTCAACCTTTTCTTGGCTATACTAACTTAAAATCAAAAGGAAGTTTATATATAGATCACTTAGGTGTATATGAAAAGTATAAAAACTCACATTCTTACTTTAATTACGGAATGATAAATTCTCTAGGTTATACTTTTAATAGAATAACTATAACCTTTGATGTTTGGAGTTCATTAAAAGGAATTGTTGATAGCGGAAGGTTTAGACCAGGTGATTTTGATTCAAGATTGTTTTTTGGAATGGGAGTAGGATATACATTATAAATTCTATTTATAAAACTTGTCAAACTTCTCTTTAAATAATTTAAATTTATTTCTAGATACAGGAACCTCATGGGAAACATTAGGAAATGAAATTTTATAGTTCCTCGCATTTCCTGAGGTTCTTCTAATATTTTTAATATTAATTATATAAGAACGATGTGTACTTAAAATAAAGGGGTAATCAGATAAATTATTAAGTAATTTTTGAATAGATATTCTGTATGGTTTAATGTCTACAGAGTTAAGAGTCTTAGTGTATATGTCTACATAATTCCCTTCGGATTTAGCGAATAAAAAAGTAGCCAAATCAAGAATTAATGTCTCATTTATATTATTCGTTTTTATAGATAAAACAATCTCTTTGTTTTTTTGTTTTAATTCTTTCTCGAGCTCTTTATTGTACGCTTTAACACTTCTTAAATTTTCTTTTAAAATAACCACATAGTTTATCCAAATAATAATGAGTATAGGTGTAGTACCGATTAAAATAACATAAGAGAAAGTATTAATAAAACTTAAAAAAAAATTACTATTAACACTATTTTTAATAGGGTACAGAAAACTATTTTGAAAAAGAGCTATTGAAATAAGAATACCAAGAGTAAAGAAAAATTCTCTTAAAGTATTCCAATTTTCTTTAATTTCAGAAGTAAAAAAAACGTTGGGCACCAATTCAGTAAAAAATAAGATGCTCAAAAAAGTAACTATACTAGCCGTTAGACAAGGATAAAAATTGTTTGTAACAGTATTTTGAGAAAAGTAATAGTTAACTAAGAATATTACAATACTTAGTATACAAGCAATAATAAGGTTTCTTTTGGTATGAAATAAATATGGGTAAGGGGTTGATAAGCTTTTTAAAAACTTATATTTCATAACATTTAAAGAATTAAAAAGGCATTATTAAATATAATGCCTTTTGTTTGTTTTATAGTTCAAAACCAATATTAACCCCTAATTTGTTGGCAATTAATTTGGTAATTCTTTTTTTAACCTCTGGTATTTTAACACTCTCTAAAACAGTATTTGCAAAGGCGTACATAAGTAAAGCTTTTGCTTCTTTCTTTGGAATACCTCTTTGCTGCATATAAAATAAAGCTTGATCGTCTAATTGACCTATGGTACAACCATGAGAGCATTTTACATCATCAGCAAAAATTTCTAATTGAGGTTTAGCATTTATAGTTGCTTTATCACTTATTAAAACATTGTTGTTTTGTTGGTAAGCATTTGTTTTTTGAGCTTCTTTTTCAACAATAACTTTACCATTAAACACACCAGTAGAACGATCGGTATAAATACCTTTATAGTCTTGGTGACTTTCACAGTTAGGCTCTATATGGTTTACCAAAGTATGATGGTCAACGTGTTGTTTCCCCTCAATAATGGTAATTCCTTTTAAAATAGAGTTAATATATTCTCCTTTTTGGTAGAAGTTTAAGTTGTTTCTAGTAATATTGCCACCAAAAGAAAAAGTATGTACAGAGCATGTACTTTCTTTCTGTTGCTCGATATATGTATTATCAACTAAAGAAGCATCATTATTGTCATTCTGAATCTTGTAATAATCTACTGTAGCATGTGTGTCTGTATAAATCTCAGTTACAACATTTGTTAACACAGCATTATTATTAAGGTTTTGGTGACGCTCTATTATTTGAACATGTGCATTTTGCTCTACAATAATTAAATTACGAGGCTGTAACATGGTTGCATGTTCTTTACCCGTAGTAAAATTAATTATCTGAATAGGTTTTTCAACTTCAACATTCTTTGGGATGTGAATGAATGCACCTTCTGTAGCAAAAGCTGTATTTAAAGACGTTAAATTGTCTTGTTTAGCAATTTTGTTAAAATATTTTTCAATAATAGGCTTATACTTTTCTTTAGAAAAAGCAGCAGATAATAAACAAATATCTTTTCCATCATGAGTAGTAGTTGATAAAAAAGAACTGTATTTACCATCCACAAAAACTATTTTATAGCTATCTATTTCATGAATGAAGTATTTTTTTACATCAGCAAACTCTACAGAAGCATCTCTATCAGGAAAAATACTATAATCTTCTTTTAAAACTGAATTTAAAGAAGTGTATTTCCAAGCTTCTAATTTTTTTGTAGGAAAGCCTAATTTTTCAAAATTTTGTAGTGCTTTTGTTCTTATTTCATGTAAATCTGAATTAATATTTACATTGTCTTCAAAAGCTACGTATGATGATAATATTTTTTCTCTCAACTCCATTGTTTTTAGTTGTAAAGTTTATAAAGTATAAAAGTTTGTAAAACTGAAAAATGGCTTATCTTATGAGCAAATTTTCGCTTTTTACTTTTCAACTTTTTAACTATTTACCTCTGCTTTAATCCAATCGTATCCTTTTTCTTCAAGCTCTAAAGCAAGAGAAGCATCTCCAGTTTTAACAATTTTTCCATCATGTAAAACGTGTACATAATCAGGAACGATATATTCTAATAAACGTTGATAGTGGGTAATAACTACTACAGCGTTATCTTTAGATTTTAACTTATTAACTCCATTAGCTACAATACGTAAAGCATCAATATCTAAACCAGAATCAGTTTCATCTAAAATAGCTAATTTAGGTTCTAACATAGCCATTTGGAAAATCTCATTACGTTTTTTCTCACCTCCTGAAAATCCTTCGTTTAAAGAACGAGATAAGAATTTACGATCGATTTCTAATAATTCTGATTTCTCACGAATCTTTTTAAGCATGTCTTTAGCAGGCATTTCTTCTAAACCTTGGGCTTTTCGAGATTCGTTAATGGCTGTTTTAATAAAGTTTGTAACAGTAACACCAGGTATTTCTACAGGGTATTGGAATGATAAGAATACACCAGCATGGGCTCTTTCTTCAGGAGCTAATTCGCTAATATCTTCTCCTTCTAATTCAATAGAACCAGAAGTTACTTCGTAGGTTTCATTACCAGCAATTACAGATGATAAGGTACTTTTACCTGCACCGTTTGGTCCCATAATTGCATGAACCTCTCCTGCTTTTACCTCTAAGTTAATTCCTTTAAGAATATCTTTGTCTTCTACCTGTGCGTGTAAGTTTTCTATTTTTAACATTGTTCTTATACTATTGGCTTTAAGCTGTTGACTATAAGCGTACGTTTAATTTTTAATAATTGTTGTGTTTATAATTAACACATTAGGTTAATTATCCTACAGAACCTTCTAACGAAATTTCTAATAATTTTTGAGCTTCTACAGCAAATTCCATTGGAAGCTTATTTAATACTTCTTTACTAAACCCATTAACAATTAATGCAATAGCTTTTTCAGTATCAATACCACGTTGATTACAGTAAAATAATTGATCTTCACCAATTTTACTAGTAGTAGCTTCGTGTTCTATTTGAGCCGATTTATTTTTAGCTTCGATATAAGGAAAAGTATGAGCACCACACTCATTACCCATTAATAAAGAATCACATTGAGAGAAGTTACGTGCATTTTCTGCTCTTGAATTTATTTGAACTAAACCACGATAACTGTTTTGCGACTTACCTGCTGAAATTCCTTTTGATATAATAGTTGATTTGGTATTCTTTCCTAAGTGAATCATCTTAGTACCCGTATCGGCTTGTTGATGATTGTTTGTTACAGCAATTGAATAAAATTCACCTACAGAATTATTTCCTTTTAAAATACAACTTGGGTACTTCCATGTAATTGCTGATCCTGTTTCAACTTGCGTCCAAGAAATTTTAGCATTGGTTTCGCACAAACCTCTTTTGGTAACAAAGTTATATACTCCTCCTTTACCTTCTGAGTCTCCAGGAAACCAGTTTTGAACTGTTGAATATTTTATTTCAGCATCGTCTAAAGCAATAAGCTCAACAACTGCTGCGTGTAATTGATTTTCATCACGTTGTGGAGCAGTACATCCTTCTAAGTAAGAAACGTAACTACTTTCATCAGCAACTACTAACGTACGCTCAAACTGTCCTGTTCCTCCTTCGTTAATACGGAAGTAAGTAGATAATTCCATTGGACAACGAACTCCTTTTGGAATATAACAAAAAGATCCATCTGAAAATACAGCCGAGTTTAACGCAGCGTAAAAGTTGTCAGTTGGTGGTACAACAGAACCAATATATTTTCGTACTAATTCTGGATGCTCTTGAATAGCTTCAGAAATTGGCATAAAAATAATTCCTTTTTCAGCTAAGGTTTCTTTAAAAGTAGTAGCAACAGAAACAGAATCCATTACAATATCAACAGCTACATTTGCTAACCTTTTTTGTTCTTCTAAAGAAATTCCTAATTTTTCAAAAGTTGCTAATAAATCAGGGTCTACCTCATCTAAACTATTTAATTTAGGTTTTTGTTTAGGAGCTGAGTAGTAAGAAATATCTTGAAAACTTGGTTTTTTGTAGGTAACATTAGCCCACTCTGGTTCTTCCATTTGTTCCCAAATTCTAAAAGCTTCTAAACGCCATTCAGTCATCCATTCTGGCTCATTTTTCTTTTTAGAAATGGCACGAACGATATCTTCGTTTATTCCATTAGGAAACTTTTCACTTTCAATATCAGTATAAAAACCATATTCGTACTCTTTGGTTTTTAATTCTTCTCTTAAATCGTCCTCGGTGTATTTACTCATCAGTTTTTTGTATTCTTTTTGTGATGTATAGGTTTATAAAGAGAAACTCTCTCCGCAACCACAAGTTCTGTTAGCATTAGGATTGTTAAATACGAATCCTTTACCGTTTAAACCTCCAGAATATTCTAAAGTTGTTCCAACTAGGTATAAAAAACTCTTTTTATCAACAATAATTTTTACATCGTTGTCTTCAAAAACCTTGTCGTTTTCCTGTTGGGTTTTGTCAAAAGTTAAGTCGTATGATAATCCTGAACAACCGCCACTTTTTACCCCAACACGAACAAAGTCAGTTGTAGTGTCAAATCCGTCATCAGTCATTAGTTCAATGACTTTCTTTTTTGCTGTGTCTGAAACTTTTATCATCGTTTTAAATAGATTAAATCTAAGTGACTGCAAAGATAATGACAAAATATGATTTATATCATTTTTTGAAATGAATATAGTTATTAAGCAATAAAAATTGTTTATACTTTAAATCTACAGGTTGATTGTTAGAAGATTATTGTTTGAAATCAGTATTGTTTACAAAATCATCATCAGAAAGGGTTAGCAAAAAAGCTTTTAAGTCTGCTTTATCTTTATCTGAGAGTTGTACTCCTCCTTGATTGGCTTTCTTCATTAAGGGATCTATTGTAGAAGATAATTTTAAACCTTCAGAATAATGGTTTATAACTTCTTCTAAAGTAGTAAACCGTCCATCGTGCATGTAAGGAGCGGTAAATTTTAAATTTCGTAGAGAGGGGCTTCTAAACTTTCCGTTATCATTAGGGTCACCTGTAACGGTGCCTAATCCTAAATCGGTAAAATTTTCATCTAAACCGTTGTTGTGGAATTTGTTATCTGTCCATAAAGGGTTGTTGTCACTTCCATGACAATGAAAACAGTCTCCTCTAGTTTCGTCCATAAACACATTAAACCCATTTTGTTCTTCAGGAGTTAACTCTACTTTACCTAAAAGGTGTTGGTCAAATTTTGAATTTCCAGAAATTAGAGTTCTTTCAAACTGAGCGATTGCCTTGGTAACTAATGTTGAGTCTATTTTTGATGCTCCAAAAGCTCGTTGAAAAAGGGTCGGGTATTCAGCGTGTTCTTGTAGTTTTTTAGTTACATTTTTCCAATCACTGTGCATTTCAATTGGATTACGAACAGGAGAGAATACTTGACGTTCAATACTGAGTTCTTTTCCGTCCCACATAAAACGTTCATCAAAATTCCAAGCTAAATTAAATAGCGGCATTGAGTTTCGCGTTCCGAATTTACCATCGACTCCTTCACTAAAACGAGTGTCATCGGTAAAAGCGTTTTTTGGGTCGTGACAACTAGCGCAAGATTGTGTGTTGTCTTTTGATAAAATAGGATCAAAAAACAATTTTTTACCCAAAGCTATTCCTTCTTTTGTTAGAGGATTGTTAGCTGGAATAACAGGAGCTATTAATTTTTGTTGAAATAATTTAGGGATTTCTAAACTAGTAGGAACAGGAGTATATATACTTTCTTCTTCTCCTTTAGAAGAACAACTAAGTAAAAGAAACAGTAGAAAAGAAAGATATATACTTTTTAGCATCATTATTATTGAGAAATATTTCCTAAACTAAATACACCACTTTTCCCATTTTCAGAAATTTCTTTCTGAGCTTCAAAATCCATCATTAAGTCAACACTTTTTTTGGTTAAATCCCAGTCATTAGGACTTTTAAACCATCCAGCTACATTCATTTTAATTTCTATTGTAGCATTGTTTTTTAAGAGGATAGAGCCAGTTTCAATTCCAAAAGAAGTATCTAAAATAGAATCTTTTTCTTTGTCATAAGCTCTTACAGCATGAAAATTATATGGGTTTTCTACCCCTAAGGTGTCTTTGTATTTACCGTCTAATTGCATAAAGTGGTATCCTCCTCCCATCATATCTGGTACATTCCAATCAGCAGAGTTTAAATCTGGATATGTTCCACTTAAATTGTTACTATTATTAAAACCGAAGGTAAAAAGTAGTTTATAGCTTCCTTCTGATATTTTTTTAGAAAGAGCGTAGGTTAAACTGTCTGGTTTACTTAGGTCAATTAGTTTGTAACTGTCAAATTTAGTTGTATCTCCTGCACCATTAACAAGGCTAATACGTGAGATTAAATAGCGTAATCTGCTTATAGAGAGTTTACTTCCTTTTTTATTAGTGAATTCAGTGCTTTCTAAGTCAGATTTTTCAATTAAAGTACCATCCCAATTTTGACTAAATTTTAGTTTTACTGAAACTTCTTTGATAGGTTCATCATTATCTGAGCTACAAGAAAATAGTAATAGACTAAGGGAAAAAGTTAAAAAGTATTTCATTTATTATTTTAGTTTGATAATTAGTAGGTCTGAAAACCCCTTGTTTGTTGTTATATCTTGGTTATTGCTGCTACTATCGCCTACAGCTATAATACTACCATTTGTTAATTCTACAGCATCGTAGCAAAAATCTATTTCTGTTCCTCCAACGGTTTTTTGCCATAATAGATTTCCATCTGTATCAATTTTCATAATCAATGCGTCATTTTGACCTTTATTGATGAAATTGTTGTCAGCGCTTCTTGAACTTCCAGAGATTAAAAAATCTCCGTTCAATGTTTTTTTAATCGATCTGCCAACATCAAAACTCGAACCGCCATAGTTCTTTTGCCAAAGCAATGCTCCTTGACTT
Source organism: Tenacibaculum sp. SSH1-16 (assembly GCF_040104435.1). Lineage (NCBI taxonomy): Bacteria > Pseudomonadati > Bacteroidota > Flavobacteriia > Flavobacteriales > Flavobacteriaceae > Tenacibaculum > Tenacibaculum sp. SSH1-16. The sequence goes on along the minus strand of NZ_JBECOV010000002.1, from coordinate 187,887 downwards.
GTTATTTTTACAACCCATAAATCGGCACCACCATTGTTTTGAGAAATGTCTTGATTAAAGCTACGTGTATCTCCTACTATAATGAAGTTTCCATCATTGGTTTTTGTTATTGCTCTAGCTTCATCAATTTCTGTACCACCAAAAGATTTTTCCCAAAGTAAATTTCCACTTTTATTAATCTTAACAACCCAAAAGTCATAAGAGCCCTTGTTGTTTTTTATATCTACATCATTACTGTCTGAAGAACCAATTAATAAATAGCCGTCAGCTGCTTCTGCTACGTCGTAACAAGTATCAGTATTTGTGCCTCCAAAGTATTTTCTCCATTCAATATCTCCGTTAATATTGAGTTTAATTCCCCAATAGTCTCCACCGGCATGTTTGGCTGCTTGTTTTGAATTACCTAAGCCTCCAGATGCTGTAACATCTAGAATACTTCCAACAAAATAACCTCCGTCAGAAGTCTGAATAATTGAAAAACCTTGGTCAGCTCCAGAAAAACCAGTAGTTTTTTTCCATACTATTGTGCCGTTGTTGTCTAGTTTTAATACCCAAACGTCATCAAACCCTTCGTTTGTATTTACATCTCCATCATCACTTTTTCCGTAACCTACAATAGCAAAACCATTATCTTTTGTTTTAATAATTTTAGATGCTTTGTCATCTTTTGAACCGCCATAGGTTTTTTGCCATATAAGGTTATCATTGGAGTCAAACTTTAAAATCCAAAAGTCGTATTGAATTATATTTTTAGTGGTTTCTATATCTCCATCAATACTTTGAGTATAACCAGCTATAATATAGCCTCCATCAGTAGTGCTAATTACATTTCTACCGCTTTCATTTATAGAACCGCCCAAAGTTTGAACCAAACTAACTTTAGGGATTTTGGTTGTAGAATTAAGTTGTATACCATCATCTTTATTACAGCTGAAAATAATTAATAAGAAAATTAATAATGGGAGTTTTTTAAGCATTTATTGTTTTTTAAGGATAAATAAACCTCTATTAATGTCGCTTACCACAATTTTTCCGCTTTTAAAGTAGGGGTATACGCTCCAAACACCATTAAAATCAGCATTATCATTTTCAGGGTGTGTATCAAAGAAATTTGTTTCGGTAATAGTTTTACTCTCTATATTTGAAATGTCAATAAAACGTACACCAGCATTATAGTTTGCTAAATAAAAAGTACTTCCTTTAATATATCCATTATGATCAATTGCCGAAGTAGGTCCTGTGTATATAAAGTGTTGTTTAGGGTTCTCTAAATCAGAAAAATCAAAAACAATAGTCCTTGTATTGTGACCGAAATTTTGTTCATCTAACTCGTCTCCTAAAATAAAATATTTTTGATTTTCAGTAAACCAACCTTGATGTGTATAACCAACGTTTGCATATGAAATTTTAGAAATGTTTACAGGGTTTGCTTTATCAGTAATGTCAACAATTACGACCTCATTTTCATTACTTCCTATTAGTATTTCTTTACCTATGTAATTTGTGTCTGGTCCATTGTAGGTTACCACTTGTGCATCATGACTATAATTGTCCATTCCCCATCCACCTTCATTTATTGGATTTAGAGGATTTTGTATATTGATAAATAAAGGACCTCCTCTATATGTTCCAGATCTATTTGTACCCACAGGGTATGCGTATCCTGAATTTTCATTAATAACAATGTTGTGTGCGCTACCAAAACCAGTAAAATGCTTGTCAGCTACAAACGTTTTTGGAGGGTTTGTAATATTTCTAAGTTTTGTTAAGTCAAATACTTGCATACCATGATTTGTAGCCTCACTAACAATAAAAGCATGGTTGTTATATACCTTCACATCCCACCAACTTTTACTCGTAGTTGCAGTTGGAAGTTTGCCTAAATAAATAGGGTTTTCTGTATCGGTAATATCAACAAAAGTAGTTCCATTATCTACACACATAATAGCGTATTCTTTGTTGGTTGTTGGATCTGTCCATCCCCAACAGTCACTTCCGCTAACAGCATCAAATGTGCTTAGAGGTATGTTTAATAGTAAATCATAGCCATCACAAGAATAAATTCCTGCTTTTCCATTAGAGCACGCAGTTTTATTGGTTTTTATTGGAGTTTCGCTAGAAGAGGATGTGCAAGAAGCTAAAAACAGCATTCCAACTAAAACGAATAAGGTTTTAAAGTTTTCCATAAATTGGGGTTTAAAATCACTAAATTAAGTAATTAACTATTTATATAACATATAAAAACAGCAAAACCCTATTTTTATTTTGTATAGATTAGCTTAAGCAGAATACTTCTTTTTGTTTGTTAGTCGTTATCTTTGCAGCATGTTAGAAGATAAAAATCAAGAAAGAACTTCGTTAGCTGAGCTAGGAGAGTTTGGGTTAATAAACCATTTAACAAAACATTTTAAAATGTATCATTCTTCAACTGTGAAAGGGGTTGGAGATGATGCAGCTGTGATTAATACATCGGACAAAGAAACTGTAATTACAACTGATTTATTGGTTGAAGGAGTGCATTTTGACTTAAGTTATATGCCTTTAAAGCATTTAGGGTACAAAGCGGTAATGGTTAATTTATCAGATGTTTATGCAATGAATGCTAATGCGGAACAAATAACCGTATCTATCGCTGTATCTAATCGTTTTCCGTTAGAAGCTATTGAGGAATTATATGCAGGAATACAACTAGCATGCGATACATATAAGGTAGACTTAGTGGGAGGAGATACTACATCTTCAACAAGAGGAATATTAATTTCTGTTACAGCTATTGGTACTGCTAATAAAGAGAAAATTGTTTATAGAAATGGGGCTAAACCTACTGACTTAATTGTAGTTTCGGGAGATTTAGGAGGAGCATATTTAGGGTTACAAGTATTAGAACGTGAAAAACAAGTGTTTCAAGTGAATCCTCAAAATCAGCCAGATTTGGATAAGTATACTTATATAATCGAACGTCAATTAAAACCAGAAGCACGTAAAGACATTCCTAAGTTATTAGAAGAATTAGAGGTAAAGCCAACTTCGATGATTGATATTTCTGATGGATTATCTTCTGAAATTATGCATATCTGTACGCAAAGTAAAACAGGATGTAAAATATATGAAGATAAATTACCATTAGACCCACAGGTTATTTCTACTTCTGAAGAATTTAATATGGATAGTACGATGATAGCTTTAAGTGGAGGAGAAGATTATGAGTTGTTATTTACGGTTTCTATTGCTGATTATGATAAAATAAAAGGAAATCCTAATTTAACAGTTATAGGTCATATTACTGAAGAAAATGAAGGGATAAACTTAGTAACACGTGCAAACCAAGAAATTGAATTAAAAGCACAAGGTTGGAATTCTTTTAATAAAGAGTAGAGGAGAACAAGATATAATAGGTTAAGCATCCATGTTTGGGTGCTTTTTTAGTTTTAAAGAGGCTTTTTTTAAATTATTTTGGAATACGAGTTTTGGTATAAAAATTGTATCTTAGTCAGACAGTAAAAAGAATATTAACAAAAAATCAAAAAAGAGAATGGGAATTTTTTCATTTATTAAAAATGCCGGGGCAAAAGTATTCGGTATCGGGAAAACAACTGAAGAAGAAGCTACAGAGAAAGCTGCAAAATTAGTAGATGCAGTAAATAAATTAGAGCTTTCTGTTGAAAACTTAGCTGTTAATGTGGAAGATGATAAGGCCACAGTAACAGGAGAAGCAGCAGATTTAGCTACTAAAGAAAAAGTAGTTTTAGCAGTGGGTAATACGGAGGGGATTGCTTCTGTAGAAGACAACATGACAGTTAAAGAAGTTGAAGTCATCGAAGAAGCTGCTATGGCACAATTTCACACTGTAGTAAGTGGAGACTCATTAAGTAAAATTGCAAAAGAATTTTATGGAGATGCTATGAAGTATCCAGTAATTTTCGAAGCAAATAAACCAATGTTAACACACCCTGATAAAATTTATCCAGGACAAGTATTAAGAATACCACCTTTAGTGGACTAATCAAAAGTTAATCAGCCAAAGGAAAAGCACTGCAAATGCAGTGCTTTTTTAGTTTAAGTAAAAGTGATATTTAAAGATTGGTATGAGGTAAAATAGTAGTAAAAAAGAATAAAATTATCATCATATTTGCACCTGTTTTTAAAACCATAAAAATGAATCAAAGAGCGTTAGCACTTACAGCAGCTTCAATCGCAACACTTATTTACGGGGTTACATTTACAGTAGCTAAAGAAGTGATGGAGGGATATATTCAACCATTTGGTTTTATATTGCTTCGTGTTGGTGGGGCTACTATGATTTTTTGGCTGTTAGGACTTTTTGTAAAAGCACCATCTATTGAGAAAGCAGATTATAAAAAAGTAGCGATGGCAGCTTTTTTTGGCATTGCTTTCAATATGCTTACGTTTTTTAAAGGGTTAAGTTATACCACACCAATCAATGCATCAGTTATGATGGTAACTACTCCTATTTTAGTATTAATTTTTGCTAGTATTCTTTTAAAAGAGAAATTAGTTTTAAGAAAAATAGCAGGAGTTATAGTTGGTATGGTAGGAGCCATAATTTTAATAGCTTACGGGAATCCACTTAAAGGAGATGCAACTAATATGGTGCTAGGAAACTTTTTAGTATTCATTAATGCAGCATCGTATGGTATGTATTTGGTGGTTGTAAAAAAACTAATAGCAAAATACAACCCTATTGTTTTTGTTAAGTGGTTATATCTTTTTGGATTGATAATGGTACTACCTTTTGGTTTTTCTGAACTGTTAGAGGTACAGTGGCAAACAATGCCTGTTTCAATTTTCTTAAAAGTAGGTTTTGTAGTATTATTCACTACTTGTATTACTTACTTGTTTAACTTATTTGCATTATCAAAATTAAAACCAACCACAGTAAGTGTTTTTATGTATTTACAACCTGTGGTAGCAGCTATTTACGCATTGATTGTAGGTAGTGATCATTTAGATTTGGTTAAAATAGGAGCTGCATTATTAATCTTTTTAGGAGTATTTTTGGTAACCAAACGTCCAACAGAAACTCCCAATAAATAAACGTATCTTTGCGGATTATTAAACCGAAGTTATGATACAGTCAATGACGGGTTACGGTAAATCCGTACTACATTTACCCTCTAAAAAAGTAACAATCGAAATTAAATCTTTAAACAGTAAAAACTTAGATTTAAATACTAGAATTCCTTCATATTACAGAGAAAAAGAACTCAATGTTCGAAAAAAACTAGCAAGTAACTTGGTAAGAGGTAAAGTGGATTTTTCTATTTATGTGGAAATGACTGCAGATGAAACTTCAACTACGGTGAATACAGGTGTGGTACGAGAGTACATGCAGCAATTAAGAAATGTAACTCAAGTAGGAACTTCAGATGATGTTGAGTTAATGAAAATGGCTGTTAGAATGCCAGATGCTTTAAAAACAGAGCGTGAAGAGTTAGATGAAGAAGAGTGGAAGCAAATAGATACTCATATTGACGAAGCTTTAAAAGAAATTATTCAATATAGAACTGACGAAGCAAAATCGTTAGAAGAAGATTTTAAAACAAGAATACTAAATATTCAATCTGCTTTAGAAGAAGTTAAAAAGTTAGATGGTGATAGAATAGAGCATGTTAAAGAACGCTTACAAAAAGCATTAACAGATTTAAAAGTTGAGGTTGATGAAAATCGTTTTGAACAAGAGCTGATTTATTATTTAGAAAAGTTAGATATTAACGAAGAAAAAGTACGTTTAGCTAATCACTTAGAGTATTTTTTACAGCAATTAGCAACAGAAGATTCCAATGGAAAAAAATTAGGATTTATCGTACAAGAAATCGGAAGAGAAATCAACACAACAGGATCAAAAGCTAATTTTGCACCAATGCAAAAATTAGTAATCCAAATGAAAGACGAGTTAGAAAAAATAAAAGAACAAATTTTAAACGTTTTATAAAATGTCGAAAGAGTTTAAAGGGAAATTATTTGTGTTTTCAGCACCATCAGGTTCAGGTAAAACTACTATTGTACGTCATTTGTTGGCAAAAGAACGTTTTAATTTGGAGTTTTCAATCTCAGCTACTTCAAGAGCTCCAAGAGGAGAAGAAGTTGATGGAAAAGATTATTATTTTATCTCTGCAAAAGAATTCAAGCAAAAAATAAAAAATGACGAGTTTTTAGAGTGGGAAGAAGTGTATCGTGATAACTTTTATGGAACGTTAAAAACAGAAGTTGAACGAATTTGGGCGCAAGGAAAACATGTAATTTTTGATATTGATGTTGTTGGAGGTTTACGTATTAAGAAGAAATTTCCAGAAGAAACCTTAGCTGTGTTTGTAAAGCCACCAAGTGTTGATGAGCTAAAAATTCGTTTAAAGAAAAGAAGTACCGAAAGCGAAGACAAGATTAACATGCGTATTGCAAAAGCATCAGTAGAATTAGCAACAGCACCACAGTTTGATAAAATCATTAAAAACTACGACTTACCTGTAGCATTACAAGAAGCGGAAGATTTAGTAGATGATTTTTTAGGAATAAAAAAGAAAGTGAAAAACGGATAAAGAATAAGTCTAGTATCTATAAATATGAAAAACATCGGATTATACTTCGGAACTTTTAATCCAATTCATATAGGGCATTTAATTATAGCCAATCATATGGTTGAGTATTCTAATTTAGATGAAATTTGGATGGTGGTTACGCCTCATAACCCTTTTAAAAAGAAAAGCTCACTGTTAGATAACCATCATCGTTTAGATATGGTATATTTGGCTACAGAAGAATATGAGAAGATTCAACCATCAGATATAGAGTTTAGGCTTCCTCAACCAAATTATACTATAAATACCTTAGCACATATTTCTGAAAAACACCCTAGTTATAACTTTAGCCTAATTATGGGAGAAGACAATCTAAAAAGTTTGCATAAATGGAAAAACTATGAGGCAATTTTAGAAGATTATAATATTTATGTTTACCCTAGGGTTTCTGAAGGAATTGTTGAAAGCCAGTTTAAAAATCACAAAAAAATTCATAGAGTTGAAGCTCCAATAATAGAAATTTCTTCAACCATGATTCGCAAAGCCATAAAAGAAGAAAAAAACTGTAAACCTTTGTTGTCTCAAAAGGTTTGGAAGTATATTGATGAGATGAATTTTTATAAAAAATAGTTTCGCCGTTTTTTCGTTGTATATTTGAAATCCAAACAAGTATAAAACGTGGCAAAAAATAAAAAAAAACGAAAACTTAAACAGAAACTTACCGATAAGTATCGTCTAGTAATAATTAATGAAGATACGTTTCAAGAACGATTTTCTTTAAAGCTATCACGATTAAATGTTTTTGTATTTGGAGGAGTGTTTTCTATACTTCTTATAGTACTCACCACTTTGTTAATTGCTTTTACGGGTATACGTGAATATATACCAGGGTATTCATCAACAGCCTTAAAAAGAAAAGCTACCAGATTAACATATGAAGCAGATTCTTTAAAAACTAGATTGTCAGTTATTGAAAGTTACACTAAAGCTTTAAAGCCAGTTTTAACAGGTCAAATTGAGCCTGAAAAGATAGACTCTATAACAAAAGAAATGAAAACAATAGCTTTTGATGAAAGTAAATTACAAGCATCAAAGGAGGATTCTTTATTTAGAGAAAAAGTAGAGAGCAAAGACTTATTTCCTTTGCATAACGGAGGGGCAAATAGAGTTAAAAATGTATTCTTTTCACCTTTAACAGGAAACATATCACAACCATTCGACGTTAATGACAAACATTATGCGATCGATATTGTAGCTAAAACTGGCACGCCTGTAAAAGCCGTAGCCGACGGTACAGTTATTTTAGCAGAATGGACAGCAGAAACAGGGTATGTAATAACGATACAACATTCTAACGAATTTATATCAGTATATAAACATAACGGAACTTTGTTAAAACAACAAGGAGACGTCGTAAAGTCTGGAGAAGCAATAGCAAGTGTAGGTTCCACAGGAGAATTAACTACCGGACCTCATTTACATTTTGAGTTGTGGAATAATGGATTTCCTGTTAACCCAACAAACTATATAGATTTTCAGTAAATAGAAAAAGAACATGAGTATAAAATCAATATTAGCAATTCCATTTGCAAAAATTGTCCGTAAACAAGTATATAAATGGGCAAACAACCCACATAAAACACAAGAAAAAGTTTTTCAATATTTGGTTACAGAAGGATGTAAAACAGTATTTGGAAAAGACCATGATTTTGTATCAATCAACAATTACGAAGACTTTAAAAAAAGAGTGCCTATTAACGACTATGAAGGTTTACGTAGTTATGTAGATAGAGTTGTAGCAGGAGAAGAGAATGTTTTATGGAAAGGAAAGCCCTTGTATTTTGCCAAAACATCAGGAACAACCTCAGGAGCAAAATATATTCCTATCAGTAAAGAATCCATGCCCACACATATAAAAGCAGCTCGAAATGCTTTGTTGTTTTATATCACAGAAACAAACGATGCTAGCTTTGTTGATGGGAAGATGATTTTTTTACAGGGAAGTCCAGTTTTAGAAGATAAAAACGGCGTGAAATTAGGGCGGTTAAGTGGAATAGCAGCGCATTATGTTCCAAATTATCTCTTAAAAAATCGTTTACCAAGTTGGAAAACCAACTGTATTGAAGATTGGGATACCAAAGTAGATAAAGTAGTTGAAGAAACCTTGCCAGAAAACATGACGGTAATTAGCGGAATTCCATCATGGGTACAAATGTATTTTGAACGACTGATTGAGAAAACTGGAAAGACAGTTTCTGAAATTTTTCCAAACTTCAATTTCTTTGTGTATGGAGGTGTAAATTTTGAGCCATACAAGAACAAGTTTGAAGCGTTAATTGGGAAAAAAATAGACTATGTAGAATTGTATCCAGCATCTGAAGGGTTTATTGCATATCAAGACTCTCAAACCGAAAAAGGAATGTTATTGCAGTTAAACTCAGGAATGTTTTATGAATTTATTCCAGCAAATGAATTTTTTGATGAGAATCCAACAAGAATATCATTAAAAGACGTTCAATTAGGGGTGAATTATGTTATTATTTTAAACACCTCGGCGGGTTTATGGGGATATAATATTGGCGATACTGTAGAATTTACTTCTTTAAAACCCTACAGAATAAAAGTAACAGGACGTATAAAACACTTTATTTCTGCTTTTGGTGAGCATGTAATAGGGAAAGAGGTAGAAAAAGCGTTGAATGATGCTATAAAAGGAACTGATGTGAATGTAAGCGAGTTTACAGTAGCACCGCAAGTAAATCCTGAAAGTGGATTACCATATCATGAGTGGTTTATTGAGTTTGAAAATGAACCTGAGAATTTGGATGAGTTAGCATCTAAAATTGATGCTTCTATGCAAGAGCAAAATGTATATTACTTCGATTTAATTGAAGGTAAAATTTTACGTCCTCTTATTATTAGAAAAGTGAAAAAAGGAGGTTTCCATGAATATATGAAATCCATAGGAAAGTTTGGAGGTCAGAATAAGATTCCACAATTATCAGACAACCGAAAAATTGCGGATGTATTGCAGAATTTTTTAATTGAATAAAAAAGTAAAATGAAAATTGTAGCCACTAACATTGGAGAAAGAAAAGAAATCGATTGGAAAGGAAAAACTGTTACTACAGGTATTTTTAAGTTTCCTGTTGAGAAACCTATCTTTTTAGATGTTGAAAAAGTAAAAGATGATGCTATTTGTGATAGAGAACATCATGGAGGAATAGATCAAGCAGTTTATGCCTATTCAGAGAAGCATTATGCATATTGGAAAGAGTTATACCCAAGTTTAGATTGGAAACATGGAATGTTTGGTGAAAACTTAACTGTTTCGGATTTAGAGGAAAGTCAATTGCACGTGGGAGATACTTTTAAAGTAGGAGAGGTTATTATTGAAGTAACTAAACCACGTCAACCATGCATGAAGCTAGGAGTGCGTTTTAATGATATGAAAATCGTAAAACAATTTTGGCAACAAAACATACCAGGAGTTTACTTTAAAATATTGCAAACAGGTTATGTAAAGTCAGGTGATAAGTTTGAGCAAATAAAAAGCTGCCCTCAAAATCCAACCATCGAAGAGGTATATAAGACTAAGAGGGAAGCTAAGTTTACCTCTAAAAAATAAATTTTTTAGAATCTAAAATATTTTTTGAAGCCATAGAGGCAAATCCCATTTTGTATAAAATATCGGCTCTAGTATTTTCTTTATGGTTTAATGTTTCCATAGTTTCAATAATATCTTCCTTAAAACCATTTCTATGATATGTTTTATGAACTTCTTTAATAAAAGAAGTTGGAACTTGAAAATAGTGTGAACCAATTACATCCATAGCTGCACCTTTTGAAAGTAGGTAAGCTTCGTTACCAAACTTCTTCTTGTCGACAGTAGGGTATAAGTGCATATCAATAGCAGTTTTAATAGTGGAAGCTTTATCTTCACTATCGTTTTTCGTTGTAAATTCATTTGCGAAAGAGCCTCCATAATTGGCAAAACATTGTTTACTGCACACATGATTGTGGGTATCTGTTAAACCAACATCATGTAGCATTGATGAAACAAATAGTAACTCTTCATCATAGTGTAGTTTTTCTGAAAGAGCAATACCAGCAGACCAAAAAAAGGTTCTATAAGAATGGTAAAGTAATATAGGGTTACATAAATCATTTGCTTCTTCTAAAGCTAGTTTAGATAGCTTAGAGTCAGGAATGTTTATAGTATCAAGATCAAACTTTATTTTAGATTTAATACCGATTTTATATAATGTTTTAGTGAAACTCTCTTTTAATTTTGAGGTAATTAAAAGCTTTTTAAACTGTTGGATTTCTTTTCTGTTGAGTACAGATGGACTATAATTATTATGTATTTGCATTGCTTGTTTTTTAGAACAAAGCAAAGATAAAACAAAAACATACTAACTAGTATGTTTTTTGGGGTTAAGATTATTTTAAAGTAGTTAAGTAAAGTTTTAATTGATTTAAATGATGGGTATAAGTATCTGTCTTGTTGCTTAATTTTCCTAAAGCTCTAGCTCCCCAATAGCTAGCTATAATAAAATTAGCAACTTCTTCAGCATTAATACTTGAGTTAAAAGTATTATTTTGCTGTTCTTTGGTAATAGAAGTGGCAATAGCATTTGTCCATAATGACTTTGCTTCATCAAGAGCTTCTTTAAAATCATTGTCTAAAGGCGACATTTCTTGAATTAAGTTAGCTAGAGGACAACCATATTCTATGGTTAAAAAAGAATTTTGTAAAAGTAATTTTTCAATCATTGTATATAAAGAATCATGTAAACTGGTAGAAGAAGAAAGAAAACTTACAGAAAAATCAATGGTTTTGGATTGTATTACCTCTTTAATAACAGCAATTCCCATTTGCTTTTTATTTTTAAAATGATAATAAAAAGCACCTTTTGTTACTTTAGTAGTCGCTATAATTTCATCAATACTTGTAGATTGATATCCTTTCTTATAAATAAGTTCAAAAGCTTGTTGTAAAATAGTTGCTCTGGTGTTCGCGGATTTCTTCATTTGTTGTAGCTTGCTCTTTATTAATTTACATACAGCACAAATTTACTATTATGTATATAACAAAGTAGTGTAAAGACTACAATTTAGGTTAAAAAGAAGTTTTAGTTAGGAGCATTCCATCCGTGTATGAAGTTCTCAGTAATAAAACTAAAGAATTTAAAAGTCAACACTATTACAAAAAGCGCTATGATTACTTTAAATATTTTCTTATTCATTTTGCTTTTGTTCTAACTCAAATACTTTTTGCAGCATTTTATCATCTCGCTGATCTACTTTGTATAAACCTTCGTCACTAAAAAGTTCACGAGCTATCAATACTTTTAAGTTATTGCGAAGTTGATTTTTTGTTCTTTCAGGAAGTCTAAAATCTTTGAGTTCTGCTAAGAATTTATTAGAAATCTTATTGTCTTTATCAAAATTATTAATAAAATCCTCAACGGTTAATGAAGCGAGTTTTTTACGATTATCATCTACATATGAAAAAGCGAAATCATTTAAAGGACGGAAGAAAATTGTAGGAATATAAGCTGAGGTATCTACCGCTACAAAATAATCAGGAATAATTCCACCGCCACCATATACTACTTTACCTTTAGGAGTCGTATACTTCAAACTATCAATAGTTTTAATACTGTCTTTGGTAAACAACTCCCCATTTTCTAGTCGATGTTCAAAATCATGACTATATTCTTCAGAATCTGCGTCTTTTTTATAAGGCTTTTGAATAGAACGCCCTGTTGGAGTATAATACCTAGCCGTAGTTAATCGAACCGCAGAACCATCTCCTAAATCCATTTCTTGTTGTACCAATCCTTTACCAAAGGAACGACGTCCAATAATAATACCTTTGTCATTATCTTGCAAGGCACCAGCTACAATTTCAGAAGCAGAAGCGGAGTTTTCATCAATTAGTACATATAACCCACCGTGCTCAAAATCACCTTTATCAGTAGCGAAAGATTTTACAATATCACCTTTGTTATTTTTTGTAAATACAATCAGTTTTTCATCTTCTAAGAATTCGTCAACAATATCATTAGCAATATCAATAAAACCACCACCATTTCCGCGAAGATCTAAGACCAAATCAGTCATTCCTTTTGTAAGTAATTTGTTTAGAGAAGATTTAAACTCAATATAGGTGTTACGTGCAAAACGATCTAGTTTTATATAGCCAATACTATCGTTTAACATGTAAGCAATATCAACACTTTTAATATTTACTTTACCACGATTAATAGTAATGTTAAAAATACTATCATTGGTCTTTCTATAAATTTGCAAATCAACTTTAGTGTTTGGCTTTCCTTTTAAAGCTTTCATTATTTGGGAAGTTTGCAGTTTTTTCCCATAGAGTGTATCCTTGTCTGCAAGTAAAATTCTATCACCTGCTTTAATTCCTGCTTCAATACTTGGTCCTCCTTTAATAGGTTCTATAACGGTAATAGTATCACCAATCATACGAAATTGAACACCTATTCCTACAAAATTACCTTGCATGTTTTCGGTAACCAATTGTAAGTTTTCTTTAGGAATGTATACTGAATGAGGATCTAATTTACCTAACATCTCTGCAATGGCTCCATCTAATAAATCATCTGTGTTAACAGCATCAACATAATCACTTTGAATGTAGTCAATTAAACGCTTTATTTTTCGTTCACTTGATGAGCTTTTTCCAATAAGATTGCTTGATTTTCCGTTGCTAAAAAAGGTCCCAATAAGAATACCGAAAATAACTGCAATAGATAAATATATAGGTAAATTATTCTTGTTCATAAGGTAAATAAGTCAGTTCAACACCCGCTTTCTCTAAAAAATCTAATCCTGATCGGTCTTTGTATGCTTGTGCATATACTACACGTTTTATTCCTGCTTGATGTATTAATTTACTGCATTGTTGGCAAGGAGAAAGTGTAATATATAAAGTAGCACCTTTGCATGATTGTGTAGAAGAAGCTACTTTTAAAATAGCATTGGCTTCGGCATGCAACACATACCATTTGGTGTACCCTTCTTCGTCTTCACAATAATTTTCAAAACCAGAAGGAGTACCATTATAACCATCAGAAATAATCATTCGATCTTTAACAATTAAGGCGCCTACTTTTTTACGAATACAGTGTGAAAGTTGTCCCCATTCATTTGCCATTTTTAAATAGGCAATGTCATATTTTAATTGTTTTTTCTTCAAAATTTTCAGTACGATTTTTCTTAGATAAGCTAAGGTAGTTAGATTTGTGTTAGTTAGGCGTTAATTTTTTACCAAAAAACACGGTCAAACATCATTTGTAAAGCAAAACCAATTACGATTGATGACATGATTAAAATCCAATCACGACGATTTACACTAAAGATTGATTGCACTAGTGCTCCAATTAGTAAAATACCTAATACAATAATAATTTGTGCTACTTCTACACCTAAGGCAAATTCTAATAAAGGTAAAAATTTATCAGAAGTTTTTCCAATCATAATTTTAAAATAGTTAGAAAAACCAAGTCCGTGAATTAACCCGAAAAACAAAGCAAAAAATAAATTTTGGTTTTCTTTTCCTACCGATGCTTTTTTTGCGGTTAATACATTCATTAATCCCGTAATAAAAATAGTTAACGGAATTAAAAACTCAATTAAATCTGCTCGTACATTTAAAATTCCGTATGCTGAAAGCGCTAGAGTTATTGAGTGTCCAATAGTAAACAAAGTAATTAACCATAAAACTTTTGTCCACTGTTTAAATTGATACACAACAGCTAATACAATTAAGAATAAAATATGGTCATAGGCTTTAAAGTCTAATACATGAAACAAGCCCATTTTAAAGTAGAAGATAAAATCGTTCATTAGGGGTTTTTAAATTTTTATTTGTCGATCTATTTGTTGGTCTAAAGATATAAAAGTTTCGGTTCTTGAAACTCCTTTTATAGTTTGAATATCCTTATTTAACAAATGCATTAAGTCTTCGTTGTTTTTACACAGTATTTTAATGAAAATAGCATAGTTACCTGTAGTGTAATGACTTTCTACGATCTCAGGAATTTCTTTTAAACGTTTAATTGCAGAAGAGTATAAGCTAGAAGAATCTAAAAATACACCAACAAAAGCGGTAGTGGTATAGCCTAATGCTTTTGGATTTAATATCATTTTGTAACCATCAATTAAATCCGATTCGTCTAACTTTCGTAATCGTTGATGAATGGCAGCGCCGGATATACCTACTTCTCGGGCGATACTTAAAATAGGCGTACGAGCATCTTTTACAAGACGTTTGATAATTATTTTATCAATTCCGTCAATTTTTAATTTTCTAACCATGAAACAAAAATAAGGAAAGTTAGTTAGAGTTCATTTTTTCAATATTCTGTACCTTTACAGTTATGTATGCGTTGGTAGATTGTAATAACTTTTATGCTTCTTGCGAACGGGTTTTTAATCCGAATTTGCAAGGAAAACCTGTGGCTATTTTAAGTAATAACGATGGGTGTGTTATTTCAATGAGTGACGAAGCAAAAGACTTGCAACTTCCATTTGGAGCTCCAATTTTTAAGTGGGATCAGTTTTGTAAAAACAATAATATCTCAGTGCTATCGTCAAATTATCCGTTGTATGGTGATATGAGCGCTAGAGTGATGAAAATTTTAGAACAATTTTCTCCAGATGTGGAAGTATACTCTATTGATGAAGCATTTTTACAATTCAAAGGTTTTAATGAATATAATTTTAATTCTTATGGAACTGAAATAAGAAGTAGAATTTTACAATGGACGGGTATTCCAACTTGTGTAGGAATTGCACCAACAAAAGCATTGAGTAAAGTAGCTAATAAAATTGCTCGAAAATTCTTGAAAGAAACAGGTGGAGTGTGTGTGATTGATTCCGAAGAAAAAAGAATAAAAGCATTAAAATGGACTTCTATAGAAAGTGTTTGGGGAATTGGAAGAGGTATACAAAAAAGACTACAAGCTAAAGGATGTATAAAAGCGTATGATTTTACACAGTTAAATGACGATTGGGTGCTGAAAAATTTATCGATTACAGGTTGGAAGTTGAAAAAAGATTTAGAAGGAGATCCTAAAATACAACTAGATGAGCCTACTAACAAAAAAGCAATAGCAACAACCCGAAGTTTTGAATATACATTTTCGGATCTAGATAATATTAAAGAAAGAATCTCAACGTTTGCTGTAAGTTGTGCAGAAAAATTACGTAAGCAAAACTCAAGTTGCCATATGGTAATAGTGTTATTGCGTAGTGATTATCATAAAAAAGAGACTAAACAACATCGAGCAAGTAAAACTATTGTACTTCCATATCCGACAAACTCTACATTAACAATAAGTAAAAGTGCAGTACAAGCTGTAACTACTATTTTTAAGGAGGGAATAAAGTATAAAAGAGCAGGAGTAATTGTAACAGGGTTGGTGCCTTCAGACAATTATCAATTAGATATGTTTGCAAAGGAAGACCCGAAGCATGCTTCTTTAATGAGTGTAATAGATAAAATTAATCAGACTTATAAAGCAGATAAGATTAAATTAGCAAACCAAGATTTACAACGTACTTGGAAGATGCGTCAAGAGCGATTATCACCAAAATATACTACAAATATTAACGATATTATTAAAGTAAAATAAGCTTAGTTAAATAACAAATAATAAGATGTTACGAAAATTAAAACCAGTAAAAGCATCAGAAGCATTGACTTTTTTCTTACCAAAAGAGTTAAATGAAAGCGAGGGAGCTATCTTTATGGATACAGGTATTTCTGCGGGCTTTCCTTCTCCTGCTGATGATTTCAGGGAAACGCGTATTTCATTAGATGAAGAACTTATTAGAAATAAAGAAGCCACTTTTTTTGCACGAGTAAGTGGTCAGTCGATGATTGGTGCAGGTTTAGATGATAATGATTTACTGGTAATTGATAGAAGTATTCCGCCAACAAATAATAAGATAGCGGTTTGCTTTTTAGATGGAGAGTTTACGGTAAAACGATTAAGAGTTGAAGGAAGTGAAGTTTGGTTGCAGCCTGAAAATCCAGACTACCCAATCATAAAAATTACAGAAGAAAATAATTTTATTATTTGGGGAGTTGTAACTAATGTAATTAAGAAAGTATAAAAAAATCCAGTAAAATTACTGGATTTTTTAGTTGTTTTTTGTTTTGAAACCTTTTGCTTAAAAAGATTAACAAAATTCGTCATAAGCAGCTGCTAAATTTTGAGCAATAGCTTGTGCAGAGCGCCCCTCGATATGATGACGTTCTAACATGTGCACTAAATTACCATCTTTGAATAAAGCTATTGCAGGAGATGATGGAGGGAAAGGAATCATATATTCTCTTGCCTTCGCTGTAGATTCTTTCTCTACACCTGCAAAAACTGTAGTTAAGTTCGTAGGAGTTTTATCTGCTCCTAAAGAAGCAATAGCACCAGGTCTTGCAGTACCTGCAGCACATCCACAAACAGAGTTTACCATTACTAATGTAGTTCCTTCTTTGGCTAAAGCATTGTCAACATCTTCAGCAGTATATAAAGCTTCAAAACCAGCGTCAATTAATTGATCACGCATTGGTTTTACTAATTCTTCTGGATACATATTTTTGAATTAAAATTTAAGGCAAAGATACTTCTTTTAGTGCCAACAATCAACCCGAAATAAGTATGGTAGATAGATTGGTAATGTTTTATCTTTGTGGCTTCTAAAAAACAAACAATGGGAAAATTTGCAAAATGGCTTGGAGCAGGAGCCGGTTTTACATTAGGAGGTCCAATAGGAGCTATTATAGGGTTTGCTGTAGGAAGTCTTATTGATGGAATTTCTGTAGAAGATTTTGTACAAGAACAGCAAGAATATCAAAAAAAGACAGGGGGACAACCAAGAAGAGGAAGAGCTACATCAGGAGATTTTGAAATAAGCTTGTTAATATTAGCTTCGGTAGTTATTAAATCTGACGGAAAAATAGATAGGCGTGAACTGGACTATGTTCGTATGTATTTTGTGAAAATGTATGGTAAAGAACGAGCAAATCATGCGTTTAAATTATTCAACGGTATTATTAAGAAACAAGTATCTACACGACAAGTTTGTTTACAAATACGTCAGTATATGTCACATGCTACACGATTACAGTTACTACATTTTTTATTCGGAATAGCAAAAGCAGATGGACAAGTAACTAGTGTAGAGGAAGAAGAGATTAGAAAGATAGCAAGTTACTTGTATATTAACGAATATGATTATTCTTCAATAAAGGCAATGTTTTATGACGAATCTGATAGTGCTTATAAAATGCTTGAAATAACAAAAGAATCCACTAACGATGAGGTAAAGAAAGCATATCGAAGAATGGCAAAAAAATACCATCCAGATAAACTTCAAAATTTAGGAGAAGAACATAAAAAAGGAGCTAAAGAAAAATTCCAAAAAATACAAGCAGCTTATGAACAGATAAAAAAAGAGCGAGGAATAAGCTAGAATAAAAAAAGATAATTATTTTAGTGTTATTTAACTACAAAAGATAAGAGACATGGGGAAACAGTTAGTAGTAATATTTATTTTTCTTAGTGGCATTTGCTTAGGGCAAAGAAAATACACAGCCGACAAATATTTTGAAGTTTTTGCTTATAAAAAGGCAGCAGAACTATATGAGAAAATTTATGATAAAGGAAATAATTCGTACGAAATTGTTAGTCGTTTAGGAGACTCTCATTATTATAACTCAGAGTTTTTAGAAGCAGAGAAATGGTATAAAATTTTAATGGAAAACTATGAGAGTATTACAGAGCCAGAATATTTTTTTAGATATGCACAATCTTTAAAAAGTAATGGAAAAATTAAAGAATCTGATAAATGGCTTTTAAAGTTTAGTGAAATTAAAGAGAATGACTCAAGAGGGCAAGCTTTAGAGAAAAATGAAGGTTATTTTAATAAATATAGTAATGGAAAAAAGAAAACATTTATAAATATAACCAATCTCTCAGTCAATACTCAGTATTCTGATTTTGGTGGGTTTACCTATGATAATAAACTTTATTTTGCCTCTACAAAACCTGTTGGAGAAAATGACAAACTATATAAATGGAACAATCAACCGCATTTAAATATCTACAAAGCAAATGAAGTTTATAATGAAGAAAAACAATTAATAGATTTAGAAAAAGAAGAAATAATTTCATCATTAAGTTCACAATATCACGAATCCAATGCTGTAATTACTTCAGATGGTAAAACAATGTACTTTACCAGAACAAATTTCAATGGAAAGAAATTAGAAGGAGGAGATAATCAAATAGCATATCTTAAAATATATAAAGCAGAGTTTGAAAATGGAGAGTGGAGAAATATAAAGGAACTTCCATTTAATAATGATAATTATTCTGCGGGACATCCAACTTTAAGCGCAGATGAGAAAACATTGTATTTTATTTCAGATATGCCAAATGGTTTTGGGAAAACAGATATATACAAGGTTGCACTTTTAGAAAATAGCACTTACGGAGAACCAGTAAATTTGGGAAAAGAAATAAATACTGAAGGAAGAGAAATGTTTCCTTTCGTCGCTAAAGATAATACCTTGTATTTTGCTTCAGACGGACATCTAGGTTTAGGTGCCCTTGATATTTTTGAATCAAAAAATAATTCAGGTACTTATCAAAAACCAAATAATTTAGGTGCTCCAATAAATGGATCGTATGACGATTTTGCTTTTGTGATAGACGATGAAAAGAACAAAGGTTTCTTCTCTTCTAATAGAAAAGGAGGAAAAGGAGACGATGACATTTATAGCTTTATTTTATATAACTGTAAAGAAGATATAACAGGTGTAGTATCAGAAGAAAAAAGCAATAAACCAATATTAGGAGCAACAGTTAAATTAATTGATTCTAATGGTAAGGTTCAAGCACAACAAGTAACGGGAAAAAATGGAGACTATAGGTTTGTTGAAGTTGATTGTGAGAAAAAATTTACAGTTATAGCAGAAAAAGAAGATTATAAAGCTTACACAAAACAATTACAAACTTTTGATGTAAATAAACAGCTTGTTACAGTAAACTTATCGTTAAAACCATTGATTATAGAAGATCAAATTGTGATTAGCCCTATTTATTTTGATTTTGATAAACATACAATAAGAAAAGATGCAGAATATGAGTTAGAACATATTGTTTCGGTAATGAAAAATCACCCAGAAATGATAATTAGAATAGAATCACACACAGATAGTAGAGGATCGAAAGAATACAATAAAAAGCTATCTGATAAAAGAGCAAAATCAACAAAAGCTTACATTGTTTCTAGAGGGATTTCTTCAGAAAGAATAGAAAAAGCAGTAGGTTATGGGGAAGAAAAACTATTAAATAATTGTGACGATACAACAAGCTGCTCTACAAAAGAGCATCAAAAAAATAGAAGATCTTATTTTTATATAGTTAAAAAATAACAATTATAACCTATAAAGTATCAAAAACACCTCAATTTTGAGGTGTTTTTTTATATCTCAAATTCAACAATTACAAGAAAATACGTAATTTCGCACATTCAATTAATAAACCGACAAAATGAGTAAGAAGTTTACTGAATACAAAGGATTGGATTTACCAAAAGTAGCAGAAGAAATATTAAACTATTGGGAAGAAAACAACATCTTTGAAAAAAGTATTACTACACGTGAAGGAAACGAACCATTTGTGTTTTTTGAAGGACCACCTTCAGCAAACGGTTTACCAGGAATTCACCACGTAATGGCACGCGCCATTAAAGATATTTTTTGTCGTTATAAAACCCAAAAAGGATACCAAGTTAAGCGTAAAGCAGGTTGGGATACTCACGGTTTACCTGTAGAATTAGGGGTTGAAAAAGAATTAGGAATCACCAAAGAAGATATTGGAACAAAAATTACGGTTGAAGAATACAATGAAGCTTGTAAAAAAGCTGTAATGCGTTACACTGATATTTGGAATGACCTAACTCAAAAAATGGGATATTGGGTAGATATGGAAGATCCATATATTACTTATAAACCAAAATATATGGAATCGGTATGGTGGTTGTTAAAGCAAATTTATGATAAAGATTTACTGTATAAAGGATATACTATTCAACCGTATTCACCAAAAGCAGGAACAGGTCTTAGTAATAATGAACTAAATCAACCAGGAACCTATCAAGATGTTACAGATACTACAGTAGTAGCTCAGTTTAAAACAATCAAAGAAACGTTACCAGAATTTTTACAAGTCGAAGGAGATATACATTTTTTAGCTTGGACAACAACTCCGTGGACACTTCCTTCAAACACAGCATTAACGGTTGGTCCAAAGATTGAGTATGTTTTAGTAAAAACATTCAACCAATACACCTTTGAGCCAATTCAAGTGGTGTTGGCTAAAAACTTAGTATCAAAACAATTTGCAGGGAAGAAGTTTAATGAAGTTGAAGATGTAGCGGAATTAGCAAATTATACTAAAGGAGATAAGCAAATTCCATATGCAGTTATAAAAGAATTTATAGGAAAGGACTTAGTAGGGATTAAATACAAGCAATTATTACCATTTGCGTTACCATATCAAAATCCAGAAAATGCGTTTAGAGTAATTTCAGGAGATTTTGTGACTACTGAAGATGGTACAGGTATTGTACACACTGCGCCTACGTTTGGTGCTGATGATGCCTTGGTTGCTAAACAAGCAACACCAGAAGTACCACCAATGTTGGTGTTAGATGAGAATGAGAATCCAGTTCCGTTGGTAGATTTACAAGGTAAGTTTCGTCCAGAAATGGGAGAATATGCGGGTAAATATGTAAAGAACGAGTACTATGCTGATGGTGAAGCACCAGAAAAATCAGTAGATGTAGAGCTTGCAATTCAATTAAAAGAAGAAAACAAAGCTTTTAAGGTTGAAAAATATGTACACAGTTATCCAAACTGTTGGCGCACCGATAAACCAATTTTATACTATCCATTAGATTCTTGGTTTATTAAGGTTACTGATGTTGGAGAAAGGATGTTTGACTTAAACGAAACTATTAACTGGAAACCAAAATCTACAGGAGAAGGACGTTTTGGTAACTGGTTAAAAAATGCGAATGACTGGAACTTATCACGCTCTCGTTTTTGGGGAATTCCATTACCTATTTGGCGTACTGAAGATGGAGCAGAGCAAATCTGTATTGGTTCTGTAGCTGAATTAAAAGAAGAAATCCAAAAGTCAGTGGATGCAGGAGTAATGTCTGAAGATATTTTTGCTGATTTTGAAGTAGGAAATATGTCTGAAGATAACTACGATAAAATCGATTTACATAAAAATGTAGTCGATAAAATCACGTTAGTTTCTGCATCAGGAAAACCAATGAAGCGCGAAAGTGATTTAATTGATGTTTGGTTCGATTCTGGTTCTATGCCTTATGCACAATGGCATTATCCGTTTGAAAATAAAGAATTAATAGATAATAAAGAAAGTTACCCTGCAAACTTTATTGCAGAAGGCGTAGATCAAACTCGTGGATGGTTTTATACCTTACATGCAATAGGAACAATGGTGTTTGACTCTGTAGCCTATAAAAATGTAGTATCTAACGGATTGGTGTTAGATAAGAACGGGCAAAAAATGTCAAAGCGTTTAGGAAATGCGGTAGATCCGTTTACAACATTGTCAGAGTTCGGTCCAGATGCTACGCGTTGGTATATGATTTCGAATGCGAACCCATGGGATAACTTAAAATTTGATATTGCAGGAATAGAAGAGGTAAAACGTAAATTCTTCGGAACTTTATATAACACCTATTCATTCTTCTCTTTATATGCAAATATTGACAACTTTACGTATAGTGAAGCTGAAATAGCTATTAATGAACGACCAGAGATTGATCGTTGGATTTTATCTGAATTAAATACCTTAGTTCAAAAAGTAGATAAATTCTATGCTGAATATGAGCCTACTAAGGCAACCAGAGCTATTTCCGATTTTGTGCAAGATCACCTAAGTAACTGGTATGTGCGTTTATGTAGAAGACGTTTCTGGAAAGGAGAGTATGCACAAGATAAAATCTCTGCATACCAAACGTTATACACCTGTATGTTAACGGTAGCTAAATTAGGATCTCCAGTAGCTCCTTTCTTTATGGATCGTTTATATAAAGATTTAGTGAATGCTACAGGAAAAGAAAGTTTTGAAAGTGTACATATAGCAGAGTTTCCAAAATACAATGCTGATCTAGTTGATAAGTCGTTAGAGCGTAAAATGGAAAATGCACAAACAATTTCGTCATTAGTTCTATCTCTAAGGGCTAAAGAGAAAATTAAAGTGCGCCAGCCGTTACAAAAAATAATGATTCCTGTATTAGATGCAGTTCAGAAGGAAGAAATTTTAGCTGTTGCAGACTTAATCAAGTCAGAAGTAAACGTTAAAGAGATCGAATTATTAGACGATGCTTCAGGAATTTTAGTAAAACAAATCAAACCAAATTTTAAAGCATTAGGACCTAAATTTGGTAAGGAAATGAAGTTGATAGCTAATAAGATACAAGGATTTACACAAGAAGATATCATTAAAATAGAAAAAGAAGGTGAAATTTCTGTGGAAATTAACGATAAAATGATTACTTTAGGAACCGCTGATGTGGAGATTTCATCGAAAGATATCGAAGGGTGGTTGGTAGCCAACGCAGAAGGGTTAACTGTAGCTTTAGATGTTACAATAAACGACGAATTACGCAAAGAAGGTGTGGCAAGAGAATTAGTTAATAGAATTCAAAACGCACGAAAAGACACAGGTTTAGAAGTAACCGATAAAATAAAATTAACCATTTTGCAGGCTGATGATTTAAAAGAATCGGTATTGGCAAATGAAAACTACATTAAAGCAGAAACATTAACAAACGAATTAGTTTTTGTTGATGTTTTAAGTAATGGTACAGAAATTGAGTTTGATACCATTAAAAGTAGAATGTTAATTGAAAAAATATAGCATTATGGATGATGTTAAAATAAGATATTCAGACAGTGATTTACAAGAGTTTAAGGAAATCATTCAAAAGAAAATTGAAAAAGCAGAAGAAGATTTAAGGTTGCTACAAGCATCATATAAAAACGGTTCAGATAACGGAACCGATGATACGTCGCCAACATTTAAATCTTTTGAAGAAGGATCTGATACAATGGCTAAAGAGGCAAACATGCAGTTAGCTATTCGTCAAGAAAAGTTTATTCGCGATTTAAAAAATGCCTTAGTTCGTATTGAAAATAAAACCTATGGTATTTGTAGAGTTACTGGTAAGCTAATTCAAAAAGAACGTTTAAAGTTAGTACCACATGCTACTTTAAGTATCGAAGCAAAACGAAAACAATAACTTTTAAAGTTAAAATAAATAGAGCCTCTTTTAGAGGCTTTTTTTGTATGAAAAAATATCTATTGTTATTACTTATACTAAGTATCCAGTTTCTTTACTGTCAAGAAAAAATAATACAGAAAAGAAAAATGTTAGTAAACGAACTCGAAGTGGTTACTTACGGTTTGGATGATATTGTAATTGAAAATTCAAAAGATGGACAACTCGAAGTAGTTTTATTAGATGAAAATCCACATACACACAATATCCTATTCAAAAAAGAAGGAGAAGTCTTTACAATAGCATTTGAATTAAATATTCCAACATTAAAAAACGAAGTCTTTCGAAAATATATAACGAGGAGGCTAGAAAGAGCCAGGGCAGTTATAAAAGTTCCCAAAAACAAACATATAAGCATTCATGGAAAAACTATCGGAATAACTTCAAAAAGTTATGAAGGAGATGTAAATATTTATATAGAAAGAGGAAATATAAAGTTAAATACAGTTAATGGAAACTCAAATATAGATCTTTTCCAAGGCAATGTTTTTGCTAATATTGATAAACAAACAGGTTTGGGTTTAAAAACTAACAACGGAACAATCATTATAAATGGAAAAAGAAAAATATCTCCATTTTCTAAAGAAGTGACACCTGTTTCTAAAATACTTACTATAAATTCTATTCATGCGAATATTAATATTGAATTAAAGTAATTAACAAAAAATTATAAAAATTAGACGTAACAAAAGAAGTTTCATTTTGTCTAATGGTTAATTAAAAACTAAGAAATGAATAAAAGTATACTAACCACAGCAACCATTGCAGCATTACTCTTAACAAGCTGTAATTCTACTAAAAAGACAACAAACGATTTAGCTGTTCAAACTCCCATTGTAACGACTTTAGATTTAACAAAAGTAGACAATGATAAAGTACCAGTAACTGTTAATCCAGGCAGGTTTACAATTGAAAAAGTAACATATAGATTGCCAAGAGTTGTCCAAGGAACCTATTCTGTGAGTGATTTTGGTAAATATGTAGACAGCTTTAAGGCTTTAGATTATGAAGAAAATGAACTAGAGGTAACAAAAGTTGATACGAATACTTGGGAAATTACCAATGCTGAAAAATTAGATAAAGTAACGTATTTAGTAAACGATACTTTTGATATGGAAGTTTCAGGGGGAATTGGAGGAGAAACCCCATTCTCACCCGCAGGAACAAATATAGAGTCTACAAATTATGTGCTTAACCTTCACGGATTTGTGGGGTATTTTGATTCTTTAAAAAACAATCAATATAAGTTAGATGTTGTTTCGCCTACCAATTTTAAAAGAACTTCCGCTTTACAAGAAGTTGGAACAAAAACAAGTGAAGACGGTTCAACTTTAACGTCGAGCTATTTTGCTCCACGTTATTTTGATATTACAGATAACCCTATGTTTTATGGAGAATTAGATGTAGAAGAGTTCAAAGTTGGTGATATTAAAATTGTATTAAGTGTATATTCTCCAAACAAAAAACACTCAGCTGAAAAAATTAAAGCTGTAATGGAAAAAATGATGCAAGCGCAAAAAGCATATTTAGGAAGCATTAATAGTACGGCACGTTATGATATTTATTTATACTTATCTGACGGAACAGAAAAAGCACCTAAAGGATTTGGGGCCTTAGAACACCATACATCAACCGTAGTAGTGTTACCAGAAGCAATGCCAGATGAAGCGTTGGCAAAAAGTATGATTGATGTTGTGTCTCATGAGTTTTTTCATATTGTAACTCCGTTAAGTGTACATTCAGAAGATGTACATTACTTTGATTACAACCAACCAACATTCTCTAAGCATTTATGGATGTATGAAGGAATTACAGAATACTTTGCTACATTATTTCAAGTAAACCAAGGTTTGGTAACAGAAGATGAATTTTACAGTAAAATTATGGGTAAAATTAAAACTGCATCTTCTATGAATGATGCTATGAGTTTTACTAAAATGAGTGAAAATGTATTAGACGAGCCTTATGCTTCTCAGTATTACAATGTGTATCAAAAAGGAGCTTTAATAGGTATGTGTATTGATATTTTAATGCGTGAAGAAAGTAATGGAAATAGAGGTGTGTTATCATTAATGAAAGAGTTGTCATTAAAATATGGGAAAAACAAACCATTTGAAGATGATAAGTTAATTGGAGAAATTACTGAAATGACCTATCCATCAATAGGAGCGTTTTTAAACACACACGTAGTAGGAGGTACACCAATTAATTATAATGAGTTTTTTGCTAAAGCAGGATTAGTGTTAGATGAATCAAAAGTGAAAACAAATTATATCCAAAATGATGGAGCTATGATTGTTAGACCAGATAAAGCGACACAAACTATCCGATTTACAGAAGCTGTAAAAGACAACAGCTTTTGGGCTGAAAATGGAGCACAACCTAATGATGCAATCAAAGAAGTTGATGGAGTGGCTGTGACAAAGGAAAGTGCAAATCAAATTTTTACGAAAATGTTTATGTGGCAACCAGGAAACGAAGTTGAAGTAAAATTAGAAAGAGATGGTAAAGAGGTGGTTATTAAAACAACTTTAACTCAATCATATACAAAAGGAACTAGTTTAAAAGATGATCCTAATGCAACACAAAAGCAAAAAGAACTAAGAAAAGCTTGGTTAAAAGGATAGTTTCTTTTTATTAATATAAATTAAGACCAGTATGACTAAAAGTCTATTGGTCTTTTTCTTTCTATAAATCAGAAGAAAAACATAAAAATAGTTTTCTTATTTTTGTTTCCATTAAATAAAAAAAATGTCTAAAAAACACATCGCAATACTTACCGTAATTCTGGCAATTTTAATTGATCAAATTAGTAAAATTTACATCAAAACACATTTTCAGCTAGGAGAAGAAGTAGTTGTTTTTAATGATTGGTTTAGAATTCATTTTACCGAGAATAATGGTATGGCATGGGGCTTTGAATTTGGAGGGAAAACAGGGAAGTTATTTTTAACTTTATTTAGAGTTGTTGCAGTTACAGGTATTGTGTATTGGTTATGGCAAACAATAAAACGAAAGGCACATACCGCTGTTATTGTCGCTATTGCATTAATTTTAGCAGGAGCAGTAGGCAATATCATCGATTCTGTTTTTTATGGTGTAATTTTCGACTCTTCTTATCATAATGTTGCTACACTTTTTTCAGATAATCCTTACGGAGAATTATTTCATGGAAAAGTAGTAGATATGTTATACTTTCCTATTTACGAAGGAGAAAACTTTACCTTTTTTAATGCTATTTTTAATGGTGCAGATTCTTGGATAACGATTGGAGTAGCTTTACTATTTTTATTTAATAAGCAAGCATTTCCAAAAGAAGAAGAAACAAAACAAGCTTCATAAAAGTACTTTAGATACTTTTCCTATATTTATAGAAAAAGAAAACGATGCGTTTATTAAAATATCTTGCTGTTTTTGTACTAGGATTTTTAATTGCAAAATTCTGGTATGAGAAGAAGGAAGAAAAGTACGAGCAAGAAGAAATTCAGGTGGTTTTAAACGGAATCCAAAACCTAAGTAAATTAGTAGTTTCAGAAGGAAATTTCTCTGAAATGTACAGTTTTACGGATGCTAAAAAATACTTTTATGGATATCTTACATTTGAAAAAAAAGCAATGCTTTCTGTGAATGCAAAGGTTGAGGTTGGTTACGACTTATCGAAATTAGAAATTCAAATAGATAGTGTTGATAAACAAATTATTATTAAAAAAATTCCAGAGGAAGAAATTCTAATTTCCCCTGATATTAAGTATTTTGATTTGCAGCAAAGTCAGTTTAATACTTTTTCTAAGCAAGAACTAAACAAGCTCAACACTAAAGCTATTGAAAAGATTAAATCAACAATAACGGTTTCTCGACTACAAAAAGATGCTAAAACACGTTTATTTGAAGAATTATCTAAGATTTACCAACTTTCTAAAATTTATAATTGGAAAGTGGTGGATAATACTAACTCAGAGATGTTTGAATCGTTGTTGTTAAAAGATTAATTTTTTTAAAAGTATATTTGATGTAGTTTAAAAATAAGTTATGAGAAAAATATATGGAATTGCTATGCTATTTTTGGTATTAATGGCATGTAAAAAAGAAGAAAAAGAAAAGCTAATTTATACCCAAGATGTAGACAATTATTGGAAAGCGTACGATAAGATAACTTCTACCAAAGATTCAGTTTTACAATCAAAATATTTAAAAGAAGAATTTTTAGATAAAGCTTCTATTGGGCAAAAAACAATGTTTAAAGTTAGAAACTGCACTCCTCAAGAGTACATAGAAAACATTAATGATTATCCCAAATTTTGGAACTCTATTAAGGAAAATACTATAAAAAGTAAAGGTTTAAGTTCAGAGATAGACAATGGACTACAAAAATTAAAGCAAATTTATCCAGACTTAAAACCGGCTAAAGTGTACTTTACTGTTGGAGCATTTAGAACTGGAGGAACAGCAGTAGATAGTTTAGTGATTTTTGGTGTAGATATGCAAATGTTGGATGAAAACATTAATACTTCTGAGTTAAAAAAAAGCCTAGATAATGTAAAAAAATTTCAAAAAACAAATCCAATCAATAATGTAAAATTTACAGGAGTTCATGAGTTTGTTCATACACAACAAAAACCTTTTTCAACAGAGAGTTTATTAGTAGCAAGCCTATATGAAGGAGTAGCAGAGTTTGTTGCTGAAAAAGCTTTAGGAGAAAAGTCTAGTATGGAAGGTATAGAATACGGTAAGAAAAATACTCAAGTTATTAAAGATCAATTTGAAATAGAAATGTTCAACAAAGCTTATTCTTATTGGTTGTGGAGTTCGATGTCAAATAAATTTAATCAGAGAGATTTAGGGTATTTTATTGGATATAAAATTGCTGAAAAATACTATGATGATTTTGATAAAGATAAAAATTTAGCAATAAAAAATCTTATAGAGTTAGATTATGGTAATAACGAAACCATCATTGAATTTGTAGATTCAGTTAAATTTTTTGATAAACCAATTTCTGAAATAAGAAAAGAAAATGAAAAGCATAGACCTTATGTCGTTTCTATAAAAGAATTTAAGAATAATGATACTGATGTAGACCCAGCTATAAAAACACTAACTATTGAATTTTCTAAACCAATGAATGAAAAAATAATGAATCTAAGATTAGGTCCGTTAGGAGAATCAAATTTGTTAAGTGTGACAAGTTTTAAAGGATGGTCGGAAGATAGAACTAAATTGTTTTATGAAATTGAGTTAAAACCAAAACTTAAACAACAAATTTTAGTAACTGATTTTTATCAATCTAAAGAAGGATATCCATTACAACCATACCTTATAGATATAACGACGAAGTAACAAAAAACCTTGGACTAAATTATCCAAGGTTTTTTATATTAATTAGGTAACTTCTTACCCAATAAACCATAAATAAAAGCTCCTATAAGAGCTCCTAAGAGTACAATAATCATTGGGATTATTCCTTGTCCAATCAAAACAAAAATAGGAGCAGGACAAGCGCCTGCTAGTGCCCAACCTAACCCAAATATAGTGCCGCCAACTAAAGTTCTAATAAATCCTTTTTTCTTTTCTCTAATGTTAATTTGGTTCCCTAAATAATCTTTAATTTTTCCGATTTTAAAGAAATACATAAGTATTGCAGAAATAGCTACGGCAGAACCAATAATACCATACATGTGAAAAGATTGAAATTTAAACATTTCATAAATTCGATACCAAGAAACAGCTTCTGATTTAGATAAAATAATTCCGAAAACTATACCAATAACTAAAAATTTTATATTCTTCATCTTAACCAAATATTAAAGGGAATAGAGCCCAAGTCATTATTAAACCACCAATAAAAAAACCAATTACTGCAATTAAAGAAGGTAATTGAAAACTACTTAGTCCTGTAATGGCATGTCCTGAGGTACATCCTCCTGCATAACGAGTTCCAAATCCAATTAAAATTCCAGCAATTAATAAAATTGTAAAACCTTTTAAGGTTAACATGTTTTCAATGCTGAAAATTTCATTAGGTACATAGGTTTCTCCTGCATTTTGAAAACCTAAATTAGCTAATTCATTTACAGTTGTTGGGTTTAAATCAATTTTTGGTGTAGCAGAGAGGTAGTTAATGGCTATATATCCTCCAATTATTAAACCAATTAAAAAAACAATAGCCCAATCACGTTCTTTCCAATCTTTCTTAAAATAATCAGATACTTTACCTGCTCCAACCATGGTACACATGGTTTCTAAATTAGTTGATACTCCAAAATTTTTACCGAAATAAAAGAATAAAAATAGTATAAAGGCGATAAGTGGCCCAGATACATACCACGACCATGGTTGTAATATAAAATCCATTATAATATGTTTTTTAAATAAGTGATAATGTTTTTTGTTGCTCCCACATTTTTTAAAATATAATTGTGGTTAACTTTCCCCATTTGCTCTCTTAGTTTTTTGTCTGATTGCAATGAAGCAAAATTACTGGAAAATTCATTAGTATTTGTAACGGTCTTTGCACCTCCTATTTCTAGTAAATCAATTGCTTCTTGAAACTTACTGTATTTATTACCACCAAAAATAACAGGAACACCATATGTCGCTGGTTCTAAAATATTATGTAAACCAGTAGCGAGTCCACCACCTACATAGGCAGCATCAGCGTATGAATATATTTTTGTAAGTAAGCCAATAGTGTCAATTATAAAAACTTGATATTCTGATAAGTCTTTGTTTACTTTTTCAGAGTAAAGAACAGTTTTTTTGTTGATAATAGAATCTTGTAACTCTTTAATCTGTTTTTTATTGATGTTATGTGGAGCAATAATAAACTTTCCATCATCAGTTGCGTGATTATTTAAATAATCTACAATAAGTTCTTCATCTTCTTTCCAAGTACTTCCCGCGACAACAGTGTAATTATTATTTTTAAACTCAGAAATAAAATCTAACGAGTTATCTTGTTGTAAAATATCGTATACACGGTCAAATCGCGTATCACCAGCAATGGTTACGTTATTAAAATTAATAGAATTTAATAAGTCTTTAGAAGCTTTGTTTTGTACAAAAAAGTGATTAAAAACAGTTAGTTTTTCACGCATAAAACCTCCATACCATTTAAAAAAGGATTGTTTTTTTCTAAAAATTCCTGAAATTAAAATCGTAGGAACATTATGTTTTTTTAATTCTGAAAGAAGATTAGGCCAAAACTCATACTTTATCATAATAGCCATATCTGGATGTACTTTTTTGATGAATTTTCTAACGTTCGATTTTGTGTCTAATGGTAAATAGCAAATAACATCAGCTAATGGATAGTTTTTTCTAATTTCATAACCAGAAGGGGAGAAAAAAGTAACAACTATTTTGTAACCTGTATAAAGCTGCTTTAACTCTTCAATAATAGGTCTTCCTTGTTCAAATTCCCCTAAAGAAGCAGCATGAAACCAAATTACTTTATCAGTTTTGGAAATACTGTTTAGTCTTGAAAATGTTTCTTTTCTCCCTTCATAAAATAACTTTATTTTTTTGTTGAATAAAGCTATTAATGGGAGTAATATAGATACTACAGAAAGAAGTAAATTGTATAAAAAATTCATTATGCGAATTTATGAAATAAAAAAATCAGTGAAGTTACTCACTGATTTTTTATTCTATGTTGAAATATGTTATGATTCCATTTCAAAATCTTCCATGAACTTAGTGGTATAATTACCTGCTACGTAATCTGGATGATCCATTAATTGTCTGTGGAAAGGAATTGTTGTTTTTACACCTTCAATAACATACTCATCTAATGCGCGTTTCATCTTGTTAATAGCTTCTTCACGAGTTTGTGCAGTAACAATTAACTTAGAAATCATTGAGTCATAGTTTGGTGGAATCATGTACCCAGCATACACGTGAGTATCGATACGAACACCATGACCACCTGGAGCGTGATATGAAGTTATTTTTCCTGGAGCAGGTCTAAATCCGTTATAAGGATCTTCTGCATTAATTCTACATTCAATTGAGTGTAATTGTGGCTTGTAGTTTTTACCTGAAATTGGCACACCAGCCGCAACTAAGATTTGTTCACGAATTAAATCATAGTCTACAACTTCTTCAGTAATTGGATGCTCTACCTGAATACGAGTATTCATTTCCATAAAGTAGAAGTTACGGTGTTTGTCTACTAAGAACTCAACTGTACCAGCACCTTCATACTTAATATATTCAGCAGCCTTTACAGCAGCAGCTCCCATAGCATCACGTAATTCTTCTGTCATGAATGGAGAAGGAGTTTCCTCAGTTAATTTTTGGTGACGACGTTGAACTGAACAATCTCTTTCAGATAAGTGACAAGCTTTACCATAAGCATCACCTAC
The DNA here is from genome assembly GCF_040104435.1 of Tenacibaculum sp. SSH1-16. Taxonomy (NCBI): domain Bacteria; kingdom Pseudomonadati; phylum Bacteroidota; class Flavobacteriia; order Flavobacteriales; family Flavobacteriaceae; genus Tenacibaculum; species Tenacibaculum sp. SSH1-16. The sequence goes on along the minus strand of NZ_JBECOV010000002.1, from coordinate 155,567 downwards.
TACTTGGATTTCAATATGGCGAGGTTCTTCAATTAACTTCTCCATATACATATCGTCGTTTCCAAAAGCAGCTTTAGATTCTTGTCTTGCAGAATCCCAAGCATCTTTTAAATCTTCAGCTTTCCAAACAGCACGCATACCTTTACCACCACCACCAGCAGATGCTTTTAACATTACAGGGTATCCCGTTTCTAAAGCGACTTTTTCACATTCTTCAAATGTGGTAATTACACCGTCACTACCTGGTACACACGGTACTCCAGCAGCTTTCATGGTAGCTTTAGCATTCGCTTTGTCTCCCATTTTATCAATCATCTCAGGAGAAGCTCCGATAAACTTAATCTCGTGCTCTTCACATAGTTTTGAGAATTTAGCGTTTTCTGCTAAGAAACCATATCCTGGGTGAATTCCGTCAGCATTTGTAATCTCTGCAGCTGCTATGATGCGATCCATTTTTAAATAAGACTCGCTACTTGGAGCAGGTCCAATACAAACAGCTTCATCAGCAAATCGTACGTGTAAACTTTCAGCATCTGCTTTTGAGTAAACAGCTACTGTTTTTATCCCCATCTCTTTACAGGTTCTAATTACACGTAGCGCGATTTCGCCTCTATTGGCAATTAATATCTTTTTAAACATGTCTTTTAGTTTATGAGTTTATTGGGTTTAGTTGTTTAAGAGTTTAGCATAGCTAAACTTCTAAACTTAAAACTTCTAAACCAAAAATTATGATGGGTCTACTAAAAATAATGGTTGATCAAATTCTACTGGAGAAGAATCATCCACTAATACTTTAACGATTTTACCAGATACTTCTGATTCAATTTCGTTAAATAATTTCATTGCTTCAATGATACAAACAGTATCACCAACTTTTACTTCTGTTCCTACTTCAGCAAAATTAGGTTTATCTGGAGAAGGTTTTCTGTAGAAAGTACCAATGATAGGTGATTTTATAGTTACATATTTTGAGTCGTCAGTAGATTCAGCTGCTACTGGGGCTGCAGCTGGTGTAGCTGGTTGTGCTACTGGTGCAGGAGCCATCATTTGTGTAGCTGCTGCAGGAGCAGGGGCTTGAATAATAGTAGTTTCAGGAGTGTCACTTCCAGTTTTAATGGTGATTTTAATATCTTCCATCTCTAGCTTTACTTCACTTGCACCTGACTTAGCTACAAACTTTATAAGACTTTGAATTTCTTTAATGTCCATTTTCCTAAATTTTAGTTGTTTAGTTTATGAGTTATAGGCCCATTTTAAATAGATAGCTCCCCATGTGAAGCCTCCACCAAATGCGGCAAAAATTAAATTATCTCCTTTTTTCAACTCTTTTTCATAGTCAGCAAGTAACAACGGTAAAGTAGCAGACGTTGTATTTCCATACTTATGAATGTTCATCATTACTTTATCATCTTCTAAGCCTACTCTATTAGCAGTAGCTTCGATGATTCTTTTATTAGCTTGGTGTGGTACTAACCACTGAATGTCATCTTTTGTTAAGTTGTTTCTGGTTAACATTTTTTCAGAAACATCTGCCATGTTAGAAACAGCAAACTTAAATACAGTTCTTCCTTCTTGATGAACAAAATGTTGCTTGTTTTTAACAGTGTCTTCTGATGCTGGTAAAATTGATCCACCTGCATCGATTTTTAAGAATTCTCGACCAATTCCGTCGCTTCTTAAATACTCATCTTGTAACCCTAAACCGTCGTTATTAGGTTCAAATAAAACAGCACCTGCCCCATCTCCAAAGATGATACAAGTAGCTCTATCGCTATAATCAATAATTGATGACATTTTATCGGCACCAATTAACAATACTTTTTTATATCTACCGCTTTCAATATAACTAGAGGCAGTTGACATACCGTATAAAAAACTAGAGCAAGCCGCTTGTAAATCATAAGAAAAAGCATTTACGGCTCCTATTTTAGAAGCTGTATAAGCTGCTGTTGAAGCTACAGGCATATCTGGAGTAGCAGTTGCTACAATAACCATGTCAATGTCTTCAGGGTTTGTATTTGATTTTTGAAGTAAATCTTCTGCTGCTTTTATTGCCATGAAAGAAGTTCCAAGACCTTCGCCTTTTAAAATTCTTCTTTCTTTGATTCCTGTTCTCGTAGTAATCCACTCATCATTGGTGTCTACCATTGTTTCTAGCTCCTTATTAGTTAGAGCATGTTCTGGAATATATTTTCCTACCGCTGTTATAGCTGCAGTTATTTTAGTCATAGTTGTTTGTTTTGTAGTAAAACGAGTTTTCAAAGTAATGAAAATTATTTCACTTTTTTATAGAAAAAAACATCAAAAAGAGTATTTTTTGATGTAAAAACATAAAAAAACCCTCAAAGTAGAGGGTTTTTTTATTTTTTAAACTAGTTTTTAAGCCTCAGCAGCAGCACTTTCTAATACTACTTGACCTCTGTAATAAAGTTTTCCTTCATGCCAGTGAGCTCTGTGGTATAAATGAGCTTCTCCAGTTGTAGGATCAACAGCTATTTGAGGTACAGAAGCTTTATAGTGAGTTCTTCTTTTATCTCTTCTAGTTTTAGATATTTTTCTCTTTGGATGTGCCATTTTATGTCTTATTTATCTGTTAGTAAATCCTTTAATTTATCCCATCTAGGGTCTGTTGATGTTTCTTCAACAGTTTTTTCTTCGTTTATTTTTAATTCCTCTAATTTTCTTAAAGCATCCGATTGCATACTACCATCAATAACATTTGGGTGTACTCTTTTGCTCGGTACTGATAACACAATTAACTCATATATATATTGAGAAACATTTACTTGATAAGCTTCATGTGGAAGTATCAAGATTTCATCGTGTTCATCATTAAACTCAGGTCCAAACTTAACAACTAAATCTAAATTACCATTGATTGGTAAATCAAATAATTCATTAGTAATGTCACAAGGAACATTAACTGTTCCGCTTATGTTAAAAGCAAGCTCTAATAAAGTGCTTTTTTTAACAAATGTAACATCAGCTTTTATGTTAGCGTTGTTAAACTCGTCAAACTGAAATGCTTCAAAGAACGTTTTGTCAATTTGATATTCAAACAAATGACTTCCTTCTTTTAAACCTACAAAAGGTATGTTGAATTGTTTTAAGTCTTTCATCTACAACTATCAATTTGAGCGTGCAAAGATATAAAAAATGTTTTTACTTTTATGTTTTGAGTAAAAAAAATGAACTATTTTGCTTTTAATGCGTTTTTTGTAAGTTCTTGATACTCTTTTCGGTTCTTAAATATTTGTAATGAGGTAAATAAGGCTTCTTTAAAAGATGTGGGATTAGCATTATTTTTACCAGCAATATCAAATCCAGTTCCATGGTCTGGAGAGGTTCTTACCTTGCTCAAACCAGCAGTGAAATTTACACCATTTCCAAACGATAAAGCTTTGAATGGAGCCAAACCTTGGTCGTGATACATGGCTAAAACTCCGTCAAATTGTTCATAGGTTTTTGAACCAAAGAAACCGTCGGCTGCATACGGGCCAAAAACTAATTTACCAGTTTCTTTAATTTCAGTAATAGTAGGGCGAATAATTTCGTCATCTTCAGTACCAATTATCCCATTGTCACCACAATGTGGATTTAGCCCTAATACTGCAATTTTAGGTTTGCTAATATTAAAATCTTGTTTTAAAGAGTTGTACATGATTTCAACTTTAGATTTTATAAGCTCAGGAGTAATGGTTTCAGAAACTTTAGAAACAGGAATATGACCAGTTATTAAACCAATACGTAATTCATTTGTCATTAAAATCATTAAACTTCTTCCATCAAAGTTCTCTTCTAGATATTCTGTGTGCCCTGGGAACTTAAATTCTTCAGATTGAATATTTTCTTTGTTAATAGGAGCTGTAACAATAAGATCTATTTGATTCTTTTTTAAAGCCCCAACAGCTGCTTGTAATGATTTTAAGGCAAATTTACCACCTTCTTCAGTAGTTTTACCTAAGTCTACCTTAACCTCTTCTTTCCAACTGTTTAATAAATTAACTTTACCATGAACAAGTTTATCTAAAGAAGTAATTCCATGAATACTGGTGTTAAGTCTTAACGTTTTTTTATGATATGAAATCAATTTGTTTGAAGCAAATAAAACTGGAGTGCAAAAATCAAGCATTCGTTTGTCTTCAAATGTCTTTAAAATAATTTCGATACCAATTCCATTGATGTCCCCAACCGAAATTCCGACAATAATTTTGTTTGCTTTATCCATAGTTTACTTTCGTAGGTAAAGTTGTATTTTTGATGCTAACAAAAGTAACTAAATTTTTATAGAATGTTTACCGGAATAATAGAAACTCTTGGAATTGTAAAAGGGATTGAGCGTGAAAAAGAGAATTTACACCTTACAATAAGAAGTACAATAACCAATGAATTAAAAATAGATCAGAGTGTAGCACATAATGGTGTTTGCTTAACAGTTGTTGCAATTGATAAGGATGAGTATACAGTTACAGCTATAAAAGAAACACTAGACAAAACGAATATAGGTGATTTGCAGGTAGGGGATGAGATAAACCTTGAAAGAGCAATGAAGTTAGGGGCTCGATTAGATGGGCACATAGTACAGGGACATGTAGATGGAACAGGGGTTTGTAAAAATATAGAAGATGCTGAAGGGAGTACAGTTTTTACTTTTTCATATGATTTTGATGGAACAAATATCACTATTGAAAAAGGTTCAATTACTATAAACGGTGTAAGTTTAACGGTGGTTAACTCAAAAAAAGATGAATTTAGCGTGGCTATCATTCCATACACTTACGAGCATACAACCTTTAAAAACTTTAAAATAGGTACCAAAGTGAATTTAGAATTTGATGTGATTGGGAAATATGTGGCTAGATTACATGCTTTAAGAGGATAAGATAAAATTATAAAAATTGCATGAAAACCATGGAACTATTTAAGTCTATTGCCTTATGTTTTTCTGGAGGAGGATATAGAGCTGCTTGTTTTTCATTAGGAACATTGTCTTTATTAGAAAAAGTAGGTTTACTAGAAAATGTAAAAGCAATTTCTACCGTTTCTGGAGGAACAATTACCGGGGTTAAGTATGCACAATCTCAAATTGAAGGAAAAGAGTTTCAAACTTTTTTTGATGAGTATTATGCGTGGTTAGCAAAGGATGAGTTAACAAGTAATGCACTTAGTCACTTGAGATGGCCTTTAATTTGGAATCAGCCCGAAAATAAGCACAAGCGAAAAAATCCGATTAATGCTTTTGCTATAGAGTATAATAAGCTAACAAATAATGCAACTTTGGGAGAGGTTCAAGATGCAATTAGCGAAGGAAAAACGCATTTAGAAAGGGTGATTTTTAATGCTACAGATTTTGATAGTACACATCAGTTTAGGTTTCAAAATATAAAAGGAAATCAAAAAAGGTTTGGAAATGGAAAAGCACATAGCAAATATAAAGGAGTTATTAATGATATAAAATTAGGAGATGTAATAGCTGCTTCTACAGCATTTCCGGGAGGATTTGAGCCTATAGGTTTTCCGTACGATTTTACTCCGAAGCATAATGATTTAGAGGAAATAGGATTGATGGATGGAGGTATTGTAGATAATCAAGGTGCTTCTGTTTTTGTGTCTGAAGCACAAAATCAATGTGAAGGAAAACCTGAACTTCATGATTTGTATTTTTTGTGTGATGTTTCATCACCATATCCAGGAGAGGGTTTTAAATTTGCTTCTGATTCTTGGTTTAGTAAGTATGTGTCCTATGTGTCTAGCGCTTTTACCTTATTGTTTATGTTGATAGTTACCGTGTTTTTTGGAGTACAAAAGATGATGGTTTGGTACACAATAAGTGTTGTAGTATTAGCTTTTTTGGTGTTTATTCACTTTCTGTTTTTTTCATTATCTAAATTAATGCAAAATGAAACAGGTGTAGATCAAAGGTTATATTTACCACCAAGAAGAGTTGGTTTTTATATACTTAACAGAGCAAAATCGTTGGTTCGCATGGCAAGTGTAGTTTTTCTTAAAAATGATAGGAGGCAACATGCAAATGCGATTTATAGTACTTTTCCAAATAAAATAATTACATCTACAGTGTATGAGCTACGATGTAAAGATGCTTCAGGAAATCAAACAACCCGACCAGAGAACGAGAGAGGTTGGGAGGAAATAAAGAAATATACAGGAGGTATAAGCGAAGCAATTATTAAAAATTCAAATAAAAGCGCATCGTTTGGCACAACTCTATGGTTCACGAAAAAAGATAAGGCATATGGTATGTTAAACAGTGTTATTGCATGTGGGGAGTATACTGCTTGTTATAATTTGTTATCATATCTAATTATTCAATATGGTGACAGAGCTACTGAAATGCTAATTTTTAAAAAATTATTATCTCTTTGGAAGAAATTTCAAGAAAACCCCCATTTTTTAGTAGAGGAGCGTCAAGAAAAATTAAAAACGATGAAAGGGTAAATATTCATCGTTTTCTAGTTTTAAAAAATTAAAGTTTTTATTGTGCTTACGATAGTATTAAGAACTTTATTTTTAAAATGACCTAAGCTTATTTTTGAAATACCTGCGGCTTGTAAAGCTTTCATTTGAAATAAGTCTTTCTGGCTTTTTACAAGCCATTCAAAATCTTCTACGGTAAGTTTTCCTTGTGCTAATAAAGACGTCCATCTTTCTAGTTTGTCTTTTGAATCATTCAAGAATAGTTCAATGTCTTTTTTAGATTCTTGTGAAAATTCACTAAACTTATCACTAAATAAAGAGATTAGTGATTTTTTTAATTCTTGTAATATTTTTTCGAAATCCATAGCGTATTAATTGTTTGAAAGAAGTTGTAGTAATTTGTTTTTTGTAGCAGGTTCTTTTTTACTTTCGTATTCAAGTAACAGATTAAATGCCTCAGTTATTTGCCCTTTAGCTTCCGTGATAAAAAAAGGAGAAAGCTTATCCTTTTCTTTCCATCGTTTTAAAAAACCAGCAAGTAAGTTTTTGTCTTGGTCAGCTAATAACAACCACATTTTATAGGTTATCTCGTTGTTGGGCTTGTATTTCTCGTATTCAACAATTTTAGCAATCTCATTTTGTAGTTTTTCAATTTCTTTACTGTTTTCTTCGTAAGGATTTTCAGCTTTGTCTATAAGTTGAGTAGCATCTATTTTTATTTCAATAGTTTTTTGAAATGAGTATTGATCGTATGGAGCTGTTTTAAGAATACTACAAGAAGAAAGAAAAGCAGTAATGAGGATTAAAATAAAGAAGAGTTTGTTAGTTTTCATAGTTAAGTTAATTTTTACCGAATAAATTTAATAATTTCTAAAAAAAGAATTAGAGATAAAACCCTGAAAATTTCATAGGGTTTTAATGGTAGATGTTTTAAAAATAAACTTGAATAGTATTATAAAAAAGGGAGTTGAATTTTCAACTCCCTTTTTTATGAGGCAATATAGTGTTTTACCACCCATAAAGGAATATGTAAATCTTGTGTAAATAACTCTTCTGTTACACTTCCTACTAAAAGAGAAGTGAAGTTATTATGCCCTTTATCTGCTACAAATAAAATATCAGTTTTGTCTTTTTCTGCAATAGCTCTTATTTTTTCAGGAATACTGTCATCACCAGCAGAAGCTTTTATTGTTTCTACGTTTGAGGCTTTTGTTTTATTAAGTAGTTTCTCAAATTGCAAGCTAACGTGTTTTTCCACTTTTTCGCGAGCTTTATCTATTTTAATGTAAGGAAAAAATAACTGAGGGATTTTAAAAACATTTAATACTTTTAATGTAGGTTTTTCTTTCTTTTTGTTAATGGAAGAAGCGGTGTTGAAAGCTTTAAGAGAGGCCGAAGAAAAATCGGTTGCAATCATTAGGTTTTCTGGATTTAGATTGGCTTCTTTAGGAATGGAAAGAATATTGCATTTTGCCATTCGTAATAGTTTTCCTGAAACCGATCCAGATCCTTTGTAGGTGTTTTTATTACCTAAAATAATTAAATCAGCATGATATTTATTAGCAACATAGCTAATTAAGCTCTCTGTATAAGCATCGTCAGAAACTAATAACTCATAATTACAATCGGCATCAAAATGTTTGTTGATGCTGTTGTCTAACTCCTCTTCAATAATATCTTCAATACTAATGTTTTCTAACTGTTCAGAAAATAAGTTGCTTATTTCATACTTTTTTACATTATGAATAAAATATACATTCTCTGTTTCATGGTTTTTTGCAAGCATGCTACAATACTTAATAAGTGTAACATCTAGTTCGGAAAGATCTAAGGCAACTAGTATATTTTTAATTTTCATAATTTAAGATTTTTGTTTTTTCGAATCTATTAATCTTTTCACAGTTTCCTGGTATTCTTCCTTTTCTTTTTGGTTTAGACGTTTGAGATGTTCTTTATAATCTTCTTTTAATCCTTTAAAAAGAGAATAGCACATTAATAACAAAAGTAAGGTAAAAGGAAGTCCGGTTGCAATAGATGCTGTTTGAAGAGCTTTTAAGCCACCTCCTAATAATAAAACGGCAGCCACAGCACCTTCTGCAAGTGCCCAAAATATTCGTTGACCTACTGGTGCGTCAATTTTTCCTCCAGAAGTTAAACTATCTACCACTAAAGAACCAGAATCTGATGAGGTAACAAAGAAACTAGCAATAAGTACAATAGCGATAATATTTAGTGCCATGGAAAAAGGGAAATCTTCTAAGAAGACAAAAAGAGCGGTAGCAACATTGTCATTTACACCGTCTGCAATAGTTGTATCTCCACCTAAAATCTCATGTAACGAGGTTGCTCCAAAAGCCGTAATCCAAAATAAGGTAATCAATGTAGGAACAATCAATACTCCAAGAATAAACTCTCTAATAGTCCTTCCTTTAGAAACACGGGCAATAAACATACCTACGAAAGGAGACCAAGCAATCCACCATCCCCAATAAAAAATAGTCCATGAGTTTTGCCATTCTGTTCCAGTATAAGCTTCAGCCCATGTGGAAAGGCTAATTAAATCATTTGCATAACTACCTGTATTTTGTACAAATGACTTTAAAATGAAAATAGTAGGCCCTAGAATTACTACAGCAAGTAATAAAAGTACTGCAATGCGCATATTCATTTCACTTAAAAATTTAACACCTTTGTCAACTCCTGAGATTACAGAAATGGTAGCAATTAATGTAATTCCAACTATTAACCATATTTGTAGCGAAATTCCTGAATTTAAACCAAAAACATGCTCTAAACCTGCGGCAACTTGTTTAACACCTAGGCCAAGAGAGGTAGCCAAACCAAAAACAGTAGCTAAAACAGCAAAAATGTCTATAATATCACCAATTCTACCATGAATTCTATCTCCTAAAAATGGGTAGAAAACAGAGCGGATTGTTAAAGGAAGTCCTCTGGAATACGTAAAATAAGCTAAAGATAACCCCACCAAAGCGTAAATACCCCAAGCATGTAATCCCCAATGTAAAAAAGTAACATTCATGGCTTCTTTGGCAGCAGCAGCTGTATTAGGGTCAGCTAAAGGAGGAGAAGAAAAATGATAAACAGGTTCAGCAATACTCCAAAAGAGTAATCCAATACCCATACCAGCACTAAAGAGCATTGAGAACCAAGAAGTGGTTGAGAACTCTGGTTTAGCTTTTGCTCCACCAATACGTAAGCTTCCGTATTTACTAAAAGCTAAGTAAAGCATAAACGCAACAAAAATATTTACCGCCAAGATAAATAGCCAACCAGTTTTGTTAGCTATAAAATTTTGTGTTATATCAAAATATGATTGAGCTCTTTCTTTAAAAAGCAAAGTTAAAGCTACACTAAGTATAATTACAATTGAAGATGTGAAGAATACAGGTCCGTTAACATTGAGTCCAAAAATTGATTTCCGTTCGTCACTTCTAATTATTTTTTTTGCTTTCTTCATGTGTTAATGTTTTGTTCTATTAAAAATAATATCCAATATTTATGTTAAATCTCATGTCCCAATTAGCATTAGGAGTTCCGTTGGCTAAAGCATTTGTCCATACAGGTCCTAACCAAGGATGATCTTTTCCTGCTGCAAAGTCTATATAGGTATAAACATTACCAGCTGTTACCAAGAGCCCAAAAACATTCATAATACTGTCTTCAAAATTCTCAGCTGTTTTATCCATATAACCAAAGTCATTATAAACTTGTATACTAGAAATAGGCTTCCATTTTACAGGGAAAGTATAAGCAGCGCCTAAAGTATATGTTGTTGCTTCTGTTGCAGTAAGGTAAGGAGCTCCATAAGCAGTTAAGGCTATAAGATCTTTATAAGTAGTATTCTTTGTGTTGTATTTATAAGTAGATACTTGTGCTTTAGCATCAAAGTTTTTCACGTTTAATTGATAGTGTAAGGCAAAGGCATGATGACTAGAGGTGTCTTCGGTGTCTAAATTATAGAGACCGCCATATTGTGCAGAAAAACCTATTTTGTGTTGTGTGTTTTTATTTCTGAAGTGATAATTTACTTTACCATTTAATTGATTTGTTTCTTTATATCTTAAGTCTAAAGTGCCGTCTCCATTAATGTCTATAGAGGCAACATCGTATGAGTATCGACTATTAGAAACATCAGAGTTGCTTCCAAAATTAAGTTCTTCAGCGTTTTTAAAAAAAGCTAAAGCATATTCCCATTTTTCGCCTTTGTGTGTGAATTTTAAACCCATATCATGGTCGTCTTCTAAACCAAGGTAATAGTTAATACCAAAAAACCAACTATGAGAATTGTATTGAGTAATACCAAAAGGTACTTGCGTTAATCCTAATTGAATGTTGTTTTTTTTATTAAAATCATACCCTAGCCAACCTTGTTTGAGCATACCGCCGCCAAAGCTTTGAGAATAAAAACGATACTCGGCATTAAGTTTTATTCCTTTGTATTTTGCTTTAGCATTAATTCTGAAGACGTCGAAACCGAAATCGCCTCCACGTTTTTTTTGACCATCTTTCCAAGAAGATAGGTTATAGTTAAATCGTAGTGCTCCGCCAATTTTAACCTCAGGATTTTCTTGTGAAAACATAACTGTAACAAAAGAAAAAGCAACCAAGATTAGGCTTTTTTTTGTGAAATTCATTATTAATATTGATAAATGTAAAGGAAGTGTACTTGTAAAAGTACATGCTCAAGTGAAAGGAGAAGAGAGTTCTCTTTTTAGCTTAAAAGAATGATGGTTGTCTTGAAGGGGGAATGAATTTATCTGATTGATTCCTAAAAACTAAAAAGTTAAAACTGAATACTCGTTTGTTCTTTTTGTCTTTGAGTTTTTTTATCATAAGGCCGCAAAGGTACTGATTAAAAAGGGGAGGTAAAAGAAAAATTTTATAAAAAGCACTTGCAAATGATATGTAAGTGCTTGTTTATGTGTTTTGTGTAAACAAAAAAAGCTTCACAAAAAGTGAAGCTTTAAAGGTGGTCCCACATGGGCTCGAACCATGGACCCCCTGATTATGAGTCAGGTGCTCTAACCAACTGAGCTATAGGACCTGTTAAATTTGGATTGCAAAAATAAAACTTTTTTTAAATAAACACCTATTTTTTTACACTTTTCTGCTCATTAAATTTTTTCCAAAAGTACGTAACCCTTCTTTATGTTGATCAGAAATGTTAAGGTGATTTAAGCTTTCGAAAGACTTATCTGTGTAGTACTCAATAAGTTTATGTGTTTCTTCTGGGATGTTGTTTTTCCTAAAAATAGATGAAACAATAGCTACTTTTTCAGTGTTATTTTTTTGCTTTCTATTGTAAAGATCTAGTAAATTTTCTTTGTCAGAACTATTTGCAACTTCTAAAGCTTTTAAATAAAGATATGTTTTCTTATTTTCGATAATATCTCCTCCTACTTGTTTTCCAAAAGAATCTGGATCACCAAAGGTGTCTAAATAATCGTCTTGTAGTTGAAAAGCGATTCCTAAATTTAAACCGTAATTGTATAAATGTTGAGCTTGTTCTTCGTCAGCTTTAGCAACAATAGCGCCCATTTTTAAAGCAGCAGCAACCAAAACAGATGTTTTTAATGTAATCATTTCAATGTACTCATTAATGGTTACATCATTTCTAGTTTCAAAGTCAACGTCTAATTGCTGACCGTCACAAACCTCTAAAGCAGTTTTGCTAAATAATTGTGCAAGCTTTTGAAAAACTTCAGGCTCATAATTTTCAAAATATTGGTATGCCAAAATAAGCATAGCATCACCAGATAAAATACCTGTATTTATATTCCATTTTTCGTGTACAGTTTCCTTTCCTCTTCTTAAAGGAGCATCATCCATTATGTCATCATGTACTAAAGTGAAGTTATGAAAAACTTCAACAGCAAATGCAGCAGGTAGAGCTTTTTGATAGTTATTAGAAAAAATATCAGCAGCAATTAAAGTTAAGACTGGGCGAATTCTTTTTCCTCCTAATCTTAAGATGTAATCTATTGGTTGATAAAGATTTTTAGGTTCTTTTGTAAACTTCTGAGATTCTAAAAAAGTTATAAAGTCTGATTGATATGATAATATGTCCAAATCTGAAAATTTTTGTAAAAATAAGGTAAAGATAAATTTTAACTATAACCTACATGTTAAAAAAGTTTAAAACCTTGGAAACTTTTTTTGTTTCTGAAGTTTCCTGTTGTACATTTGCATCCGATTATGAGAAATAAAATAATTAATAAAGCAGGAGAAATGTTTTTAACCTTAGGGTTTAAAAGCACAACGATGGATGATATAGCGAAAGAACTTGGCATGTCTAAAAAAACATTATACAAGTACTTTTCAAATAAAACAGCTTTGGTAGATGCTAGTACAGAATCGGTTCATAATACAATAAGTGAAACGATTGAGATGGTCAAAAGCCAAAATTACAATGCTGTAGAAGAGGAGTTTGCTGTGAAGGCAATTTTTAAAGAAATGTTTAAAAATGCAAAAACTTCCCCTATGTATCAACTAAAAAAATACTATCCAGAAACCTATACAAAGCTAATAGAACGAGAAGTTTGTATGTTTAGAGATTGTAACGTAGATAATTTAAAAAAGGGAGTTGAACAGGGTTTGTACCGAACAAACATAAAAGGAGACCTTTTAGTAAATTTTTACTTTACATTAGTTTTTGGTGTGTTTGAAAGTGAATTGTACAGCAACGATATGCAAGAGGTTATGGAAATTGAATATGAAATTTTAGAATATCATATTAGAGCGATAGCGACTCCAAAAGGAGTAAAAGAATTAGAGAAACAATTAAAAAACATAAACAAAAACTAAAAATAATGAGGAAATACATATATAGTGTATTTGTGTTCTTTTTTACAGGGTATATAATTGCTCAAGAAAAAGAAATGAGTTTATCAATGCAAGAGGCAATTGATTATGCTATAAAGAACAGTTACGATAATAAAGTATCTTTAAACGATATTGAAGCAGCTAAGAAGAAAAAATGGGAAACTACTACTATTGGTTTACCACAAATAAACGGGAAAGTAGAATATCAAAATTGGCTAAAACAACAGGTGTCTTTATTACCAGTAGCAGCTTTTGATAATACTCAAAGCACAATAGATGTGGTAGAGGAATATTTTGATGGAGTAATTAGAAACGGAAAACAAGTTGTAACTCCAACAGGATTCGTTCCTTTAAGGTTTGGAACAAAACAAACAATGAATGCTTCAGTAACATTAACACAGCTGTTATTTGACGGGTCATATTTAGTAGGGCTGCAATCAGCAAAAACATACTTGAAAATTTCAGAACAAGCAAAGGTAAAAACAGAGTTAGCAACACGCGAAGCTGTTATTAATGCTTATGGAAATGTATTAGTTACAGAAAAGTCAATTGAAATCTTAGAAAATAACAAAAAGATATTAGAGAAAAACTTGAATGAAACCCAGAAAACCTATGACAATGGGTTAACAGAATTAGAAAACGTAGAGCAATTACAAATTACTTTAGGTAATGTTGAGAGTAACTTAAGAAACGCTGAACGATTAAAAGAAATAGCATACCAAATGCTGAATGTTTCTTTAGGAAACTCGATTGAAACAAAATTAACACTAACTTCTGCGTTAGATAATCTGGTTATTGATAATACCGATTTAAGTTTATTAGCTACTCAATTTAATATTGATAATCATATAGATTTTAAAATTGCTCAAAATGATAGAGAAAGTAAGCGTTTGCTAATGAAGTTGGAGCAGAGTAAAGCTTTACCAAGCTTATCAGCGTTTATAAACTATGGAGCTAATGCCAATTCAGACGATTTTAATTTCTTAGAGAGTAATCAAAAGTGGTTTGACTATTCGTTATTTGGAGTAACCTTAAATGTACCTATTTTTAGTAGTTTGGGAAGAAGTTCAAGAACAGCGCAAGCAAAAATAGCATTGGAAAATGCAGACATTCGATTAGAAGAAGCAAAGCAAAAGTTAAACTTACAAGTACAAAGAGCTAAAAGCGAGTATCAATTAGGAATTGAAAATTACGAAACAGCGAAGAAAAACTTAGCATTAGCTGAACGAATAGAAAAAAAGCAACAAGTAAAGTTTTTTGAAGGGATTTCTTCAAGCTTCGATTTACTACAAGCACAAAATCAGTTATACACACAACAGAACAATTATGTACAATCAATGTTGAACGTAATTGCTAAGAAAGCACAATTAGAAAACGCATTAAACATACCACTAAAATAAAATCAACTATAATGAGAAAAATATATTCACTATTCGCAATTACATTGCTTTTAGCCTCATGTGGAGGTAAAAAAGAGCAATCTGTACAAGACGTAATAGCATCTAACGATTTAGCTAAAATTAGAGAGAAAAAAGCGTCGTTAGATACACAAATGCAAACACTATCTGATGAAATTAAGGTTTTAAATGATAAAATTTCAGAGTTAGACACGAATAAAAAAGTTCCATTAATTACAGTTCTTTCAGCAAAAGAAGAGGTTTTTGATCATTATTTAGAATTGCAAGGAGCTGTACAAACAAAACAAAATGTGTTAATTTATCCAGAAATGCCTGGACTTCTAGTACGTATTTATGTGAAAGAAGGACAGTATGTTAAAAAAGGACAAGCTTTAGCAAAAATTGACGATGGAGGTTTGGCTAATCAATTAGCGCAAGTTGAAGCACAAGCAGCATTAGCAGAAACAACATATAAACGCCAAAAACGTTTGTGGGATCAAAAAATAGGATCTGAAATTCAGTTTTTACAGGCAAAAACTAATTATGAAGCACAAACCAATGCGGTTAGTCAATTAAGAAGACAATTAGCAAAATCGGTAATTACTGCACCTTTTTCAGGAGTAATTGATGATGTAATTAAAGAGCAAGGAACAGTAGTTGCTCCAGGAATGGGGTCAGAAGTCTTTAGAATTGTAAACTTAAAAAACATGTACATCGAAACAGATGTACCTGAAAGTTATATTACTTCTATTAAAAAAGGAAAAAATGTAGAGGTTGAATTCCCAGTATTAGGAGAAAAGTTAACATCTAAAATTCGTCAAGCAGGTAACTTTATTAATCCAGCAAATAGAACATTCAAGGTAGAAGTAGGTGTACCTAATCATGAGGGTAAGATTAAACCTAACTTAACAGCAAAGTTAAAAATCAACGATTACTCTAATGAGAAAGCAATTTTAATTCCTCAAAGTATTATTTCAGAAAATGCTAATGGAGAACAGTATGTGTATGTGGTAGAAGATATCAAAGATGAGGTAGGAACAGCTAAGCAAACAATTATAACTACAGGGAAAACGCAAGGAGATATTATTGAAGTTTTAAGCGGAATTGAAAGCGGAACAAAAATTATTGAAGAGGGAGCTCGTAGTGTAAAAAACGGACAAGAGGTTAAGGTATTAACTCTTTCAGAAGAAGCAAAATAAGACACCAAAAATTATTCGTCTAATGACTGATAAAAAACAAAAAAAGCAAGTAGATAAAGAGTTTGGTTTATCTTCTTGGGCAATAAATAATAAAACAACTATCTATGTAATGATGGTTATGATACTTATAACAGGTATTTCTGCCTTTTTAAGTATGCCAAGAGAAAATTTCCCAGAAATTAGAGAAACCAAAATTTATATAAGTTCTCTCTATCCAGGAAATACAGCAGAAGACATTGAGAAGTTGATAACTGATCCGTTAGAAGATAGACTTAAAACGGTAAGTAATGTAGTAGAAATTACATCTACATCGCAAGAAGATTACTCAATGGTAATTGTTGAGTTTGATGAAAACATATCAGTAGATCAAGCTAAACAAAAGGTAAAAGATGAAATAGATCAAGAAACTTCAGGTGAAGATTGGCCTACATTTAACGGAGCTAAAGTAGAGCCAAATGTTTTTGAGCTAAGTATCTCTGAAGAAATGCCAATTTTAAACATTAATATCTCGGGAGATTATCCAGTAGATAAATTAAAAGAATTTGGTGAGTATTTAGAAGATGAAATTGAAGATTTACAAGAGATTAAAAAAGTAGATATCCGTGGTGCAGAAGAAAAAGAAGTTGAGGTAGCTGTTGATATTTACAAAATGATGGCAGCACAAGTAAGTTTCCAAGATGTTATCAATTCGATAAATGGAGGTAACTTAACAATGTCGGCCGGTAATTTAATTGCTAGTGGACAGCGACGTACTGTTAGAATTTTAGGAGAGATTGAAGATCCACAAGAATTACAAGACTTTGTCGTAAAATCAGAAAAAGGAAACTCAATTTACCTTAAAGACATAGCAAAGGTTTCTTTTAAAGATAAAGATAAAACTACCTATGCACGTGAGTTTGGAGAAGCAGTAGTGATGCTGGATGTTAAAAAACGTTCAGGAAAAAACATGGTGGAGGCTGCTGAGAAAATTCAAAGAATAGTAGAAGATACCAAAGCCAATGTATTTCCGAGTAATTTAAAAGTAACCATCGCTAACGATCAATCTTCAAAAACTATTGGTCAGGTAGATGATTTGGTAAATAACATCATCTTTGGGGTTATCCTAGTAGTTTTAGTATTAATGTTCTTTTTAGGGTTCAAAAATGCCCTATTTGTTGGATTTGCAATACCAATGTCAATGTTTATGTCATTAATGATTTTGAGTTGGCTAGGATATACCATGAATACCATGATTCTTTTCGGATTAATTATGGGACTTGGAATGTTAGTAGATAACGGAATTGTTGTTGTTGAAAACGTATACCGTTTAATGGATGAAGGGATGCCTAGAATTGAAGCTGCCAAAAAGGGAATTGGAGAAATCGCATTTCCAATTATTATCTCAACCTTAACTACAGTGGCAGCCTTTGTTCCATTAGGAATGTGGCCAGGAACCATGGGGCAGTTTATGATTTATTTCCCTGTAACATTATCTGTAGTATTAGGTTCGTCATTATTTGTGGCAATATTTTTTAACTCAGTGTTAGTATCACAATTTATGAGTGTTGAAGATAAAAATATGCCATTAAGACGTATTATAATCTTGTCGTCAGTAATGGCGGTGATAGGGTTATTGATAGTACTTTTAGGAGGAACGTATAGGGCGTTAGGAACGGTAATGATATTTACAGCTATTATGTTGTGGGTGTATCGATTAGCTCTACGTCCTTGGGCAAATCGTTTTCAAAATACGGTGTTACCGCGTTGGGAACGTTTTTATGAAAAAATGTTAAGAGGAGCTCTAAGAGGTTGGAGACCTTACATTATTTCGTTAGGTACGTTAGTTTTATTATTTATTGCTTTTGGAGGTTTTGGAGCCTCAATAGGAAGTCAACGTACTAAAGTTGAGTTTTTCCCTGATAATACACCAAATCAGATTATCGTGTATATCGAGTACCCTCAAGGAACTGACATTGAAAAGACAAATCTGATTATGAAAGATTTGGAAGAGCGTGTATATAAAGTATTAAACTCACCAGAATATGTTGATAATGGTTATAATTTCTTAGTAGAAAGTGCTGTTTCTCAGGTAGGAGCGGGATCGGGAAATCCACAAACTGATGGAGGTTCAACCGCAGAAATGCCTCATAGAGGAAAAATTACGGCTTCTATGCGTGAATATAAATTCCGTAGAGGAGCAGATAGTAAAGAATTACAAAGAAAAGTAACCGAAGCACTAAGAGGAATTTACCCTGGATTAGAAATTTCTGTAGAAAAAGAAGCAGTAGGTCCACCAGCAGGATATCCAATTAATATCGAATTGGAAGGAGAAGATTACGCAGAATTAATCAACACTGCTGAAAAAATGCGAGACTTTATCAACTCAAAAAGTATTGCAGGTATTGATGAGTTAAAGATTGATGTAAACAAATCTAAACCATCAATGTTAGTAAACGTTGATCGTAAAAAGGCAGGAGAATTAGGGGTAAGTTCATCGCAAGTAGGAAACCAATTGCGTAATGCTATTTTTGGTTCTAAAGCGGGAATTTATAAAGAAGATGGTGATGATTTTGATATCTACGTTCGTTTTAATAAAGAAAACAGGTATAATAAAAGTGCAATTTTTAACCAAAAAATTACTTTTAGAGACATGTCTTCAGGGATGATTAAAGAAATTCCTGTATCTGCAGTAGCAGAACAAACAAATACTTCTGGGTTTAGCGCTATTAAACATAAAGATGTAAAAAGAGTAGTAACAGTATATTCAGCTTTAGCTCCAGGATATACAGATGCAGCTGCAATTGTATCAAAAATTCAAAATGAAATGAAGACGTTTACTGAACAACCAGATTCAGTAAAAGTAGATTATACTGGGCAAATTGAAGAACAAAACAAGCAAATGGCGTTCTTAATGAAAGCATTTTTTGGAGGGTTAGGATTAATTTTCTTGATTTTAATTTTCCAGTTTAACTCAGTTTCTAAGCCAGCAATCATCATGCTAGCAATCTTCTTAAGTTTAATAGGTGTATTTGGAGGATTAATTATAACAGCTAAGCCGTTTGTAATTATGATGACCATGATGGGAATTATTTCGCTGGCTGGTATTGTAGTAAACAATGGGGTGGTATTACTTGATTATACCCAGTTACTGATAGATAGAAAGAAAGTAGAGCATGGTTTATCTTCTGATGAATTTGTAGATGTAGATACTTTAGGTGAAGCTGTTATTAGAGGAGGTAAAGCACGTTTACGCCCAGTATTATTAACAGCAATAACAACTATTTTAGGATTAATTCCATTAGCAACAGGGTTGAATATTAACTTCTTTACCTTAGCTAGTGAGTTAAATCCGCACATATATGTTGGAGGAGATAATGTGATTTTCTGGGGGCCATTAGCGTGGACAGTTATTTATGGGTTATTCATAGCAACCTTCTTAACATTAATTGTAGTACCGATATTATTCTACTTAATCACTAAGTTTAAAATGTGGTTACGTAGCGTTTTATAATTGATTTTTTGTTAACTGTAAAAAGGGTTAAAAGTAATTTGCTTTTAACCCTTTTTTATATTTTCGTGCTATGAATAAACCCGTTTTTACAGTTGAAGAAATAAAAAGAAAGATTGAGCAGTATTGTGTGTATCAAGACCGATGTCATAAAGAAGTAGAACAGAAATTGCAAGAGTATAAGTTAATTCCAGAAGCAAGAGAACATATTTTATTACACTTACTAGAGCATAATTTTTTAAATGAAGAACGCTTTGCAAAAAGTTTTGCAAGAGGAAAATTTAGAATAAAAAAATGGGGAAAAGACCGAATCGTTAGAGAATTGAAATTTAGAGATATTTCTGCTTATAATATTAAATCAGCCCTGAAAGAAATCGACGAAGAGGAATATATCAAAACCTTGTATAATTTGGTCGAAAAAAAGAATGTATCAGTTTCTGAAACAAATCACTTCAAAAGAAAAAAGAAAATTGTTGACTACCTTTTATACAGAGGGTTTGAAAGTAGTTTAATATACGAAGCCTTAAAAACTATTGATTCTTAAATAGACTATCAAGATTTATTTCACTATCAAACTTTTTCTTAGTGTAAACTGTATTAATCTTATCGTTAACACTGCTAAAAAGCATCATAATTTTTTCAACCTGACTGTTAACCTGATTGGCAGAAATTGATGGAATAAAGGTCATATCTGCTAAACGTAAAGTTTCATTTTCAAAAACATTAATACGAGCTTTAAAGGCAGGTGTTTTTAGAGTTTCTATATTTAAACTGTCCTTTAGTTGTTTTGTAAGTGTTTTTAACTCTAAAGCATTGTTTAAAGCTTCAGTAGGAGTTGTGTTTTTCAACTCTTGCAAAAAATCCTCAACAATAAAATATTCTTTCCAAGGCTTAATTTCGTCAACGTACTTTTCATTTATTTTAGAGTAATCAGTATGCTCAACCGAAATGTTCATTTCAGTTTTGGTAGGTAACTCTTCTTTTTGCTCATTCTTTTTTTTACAAGAAGTAACTGAAATTAATAATGAAGCAATAACAAATAAAAAACGACTCATTTTAATAAAATAATTAAGCGATAAAAGTACATATTTTACTTGGTATTCTTTACAGAATTAAATTAGAAGTTTGAAATCAGTAAATTAGCTATCCCTTTTGTAGATAGTTAAAAAAGAGCAAATGCTTTTTGCGAAATCTTAAATTTAATAACTTTGCAAACATCTATTTTTGAATAATTTAAAATGAGTGAAACGATATTAATTTTAGGAGCTTGCGGGCAAATAGGAACAGAATTAACCCAAAAATTACGTGCTATTTATGGAGCAGATAATGTAATAGCTTCCGATATTAGAGAAGGAAATGCAGAAATGATGAGCTCAGGGCCTTTTGAAATCATCGATGCTACTAATCAAGAGCAAATTTTAAGTGTTGTTCAAAAACATAAAGTAACTCAAGTATACTTAATGGCTGCAATGTTATCAGCAACTGCTGAAAAGTACCCATTAAAAGGTTGGGATTTAAACATGACTTCCTTATTAGCAGTGTTAGAGTTAGCAAGAGAAAAATATATTCAAAAAATATACTGGCCTAGTTCAATGGCTGCTTTTGGACCAACATCACCAAAAATGAATACGCCACAGCAAACCATTATGGAACCTTCTACGGTTTATGGAATAAGTAAAGTAGCAGGAGAGCATTGGTGTAATTATTACCATGATAAATATGGGGTAGATGTACGAAGCATTCGTTATCCAGGAATTATAAGCTGGAAAACGTTACCAGGTGGAGGAACGACTGATTATGCTGTTGATATTTACTTTGATGCATTGAAAAAAGGAACTTTTGAGTGCTTTTTGTCAGAAAATACACGTTTACCAATGATGTACATGGACGATGCTATCAATGCAACTATCCAGTTAATGCAAGCAGATGAAGAAAATATTAAAACAAGAACTTCATACAACTTAGCAGCAATTAGTTTTACACCAGCTGAAATAGCTGCAGAAATTAAAAAATACATTCCAGAGTTTACCATCACCTATAATCCAGACTTTAGACAAGCCATTGCTGATAGTTGGCCTCAAGTAATTGATGATTCAGCAGCAAGAAAAGATTGGGGATGGAGACATCAGTTTGACTTAGCTTCTATGACTAAAGATATTATTACCAATTTACAAGCTAAGACTGAAGAATCAGCAAAAGTGTAAGGTTGTATTTATGTTTTCGTCTATGTTATTCAAGTTTTATAATGAATTGTAACTTAGGTTACCTAAGATTTATTATAGATAAAATACTTTTGTAATAACAATACATTTACGATGAAAAAAATTATTCAAAATAGCTTAGAAAAGGCATTCTCTTATAGTGAATATAGAGATTTAGTAAGTGACTTAATAGCACAAGGAAAATCTACAGGACCTAATCAATCAGATGATTTATTAAACTATAGTAAGTTAAATGATAAACGTATGAAACGTTTAGACAAAACGGTAAAATTAACCGAAGAAACACTAGCTAAAATTAAAGATGTAAAAGAGCCGCAAACTTGGTTAGTGTTAACTGAAGGATGGTGTGGTGATGCAGCGCAAAACCTACCGGTAATAAATAAAATAGCAGAAGAAAATCCAAACATTAATTTAAAACTAGTTTTACGAGACGAAAACTTAGAGTTGATGGATGAATTTTTAACGAATGGAGGAAGATCAATTCCTAAATTGATTGCTTTAAATAAAGAGAACGAAGTAATCAATACTTGGGGACCAAGACCTACCGAAGCAACAAAAATGGTTGTTGATTATAAAGAAAAACATGGTAGTTTAGATGCTGATTTTAAAACAGATTTACAAGTTTGGTACAATAAAAATAAAGGAGAAAATACACAAGAAGATCTTATATCAATGCTTCAGTAATAAAGTGTATAATCAAGCTAGAAATTCCCCTTTTTGTTTTTCATCAAAAAGGGGAATTGTTTTCTGTAT
This sequence comes from Tenacibaculum sp. SSH1-16, assembly GCF_040104435.1. Classification (NCBI taxonomy): domain Bacteria; kingdom Pseudomonadati; phylum Bacteroidota; class Flavobacteriia; order Flavobacteriales; family Flavobacteriaceae; genus Tenacibaculum; species Tenacibaculum sp. SSH1-16. The sequence continues at coordinate 133,231 of NZ_JBECOV010000002.1, read as the reverse complement.
CTTTGCGCTCATAATGAATAAATATGTTTGTAGAATTCAGTAGTTTATCAGAAGAGGCAAAAGTTTGGGTATACCCATCAAGTCGAAAATTTTACCCACAAGAAATTGACGGGCTAAAAGAAAAATTACACCATTTTGTAGAAGAGTGGAAGCCTGAAGATACTGATTTCAAAGCTTCTTTTGAGTTAAAATACAATCGTTTCATTATTTTTTCTGTTGAAGAAGGTTTAGTATTAACGAATGAAGATATTGATAAACAAGTGGCATTTATTTTACAACTACAAAAGGAACATGAAGTGGAGTTGTTAGATAAAATGAATGTGTGTTTTAAGCAAGGAGAATTTATTCAGTACAAAGACGTCAAAGAGTTTAAAAAGCTGCTTAAAAAGAAGTCTGTATCAGCTAAAACAATAGTTTTTGATAATTTAGTGCAAACTAAAATAGAATTAGAAAATTATTGGGAAGTACCTATTACAGAAAGCTGGTATAGTAGATTTTTATAGGCTATTGATAAACTCATCAACACTTTGTGCGTTATCAACAGAAAAATCTCCAATTTTGGTTCTTCGTAATACAGATAAATGTGCTCCAGAATTTAACGCTTCCCCATAATCGTTGGCAATAGAGCGAATATAAGTTCCTTTACTGCATACAATTCTAAATTCTACGTTAGGTAAATCAATTTTGGTGATTTCAAACTCGTTGATTTCCACTTCGCGAGCCTTAATTTCAGTAGTTTCACCCTTTCGAGCTAATTCATATAAACGCTTTCCATCTTTTTTAATAGCTGAAAAAATTGGTGGTTTTTGCTGAATTTTACCAATAAACTGCTCAGTAGTTTTGTGTAGTAACTCTTCTGTTATATGCTCTGTAGGGAAAGTTTCGTTAATTTCAGTTTCTAAATCATAACTAGGAGTGGTAGCACCCACAACAAACGTACCTGTGTATTCTTTTACTTGCCCTTGATATTTGTTAATGTTTTTGGTTTGTTTTCCAGTACAAATAATTAACAAGCCAGTAGCTAAAGGATCAAGAGTTCCGGCATGTCCCACTTTAATTTTTTTGATATTAAAATGCTTACGAATATGCCAGCGAAGTTTATTTACTACCTGAAAGGAAGTCCATTCTAAAGGTTTATCAATTAGTAAAACCTGTCCGTTTTTGTAATCTTCTGCAGTCATCTAGAAAAATAAAGAATAGCCAATGGCAATTAAACCTACAATAGCACAGTATAATGAGAAATATGATAATTTACTCTTTTTAACTAAGGCTATCATCCAAGTACACGCTAATAATCCAGAGATAAAAGCAGCAACAAATCCAGCAGATAATGGAACGATCTCTGAGCTTTGAAAGTTAATATCTCCACTTAAAATATCTTTAGCAACTTTTCCTAAAATTAAAGGTACCACCATTAAAAAAGAAAAACGAGCAGCTTTAGTTCGGTCTACACCTAATAATACAGATGTTGAAATAGTAGCTCCTGAACGTGAAATTCCAGGTAACATGGCAATAGCTTGAGAGATTCCTATAATTACTGAGCTTTTAAAAGAAACACTTTTGTTTGTGTTTTTAGCTTTATCAGCTAATAAAAGTAATACAGCAGTTACTAAAAGCATAAAACCTACTAATAATACTTTTCCTCCAAAAAAACTTTCCAATTCCTTTTCAAAGGCTAAACCAATTACCACAGCAGGAATCATAGACAGCACAATTTTTACAGAAAATTGCATTTCTTCATTCCATTTAAACTGAAATAAACCTCTAAAAATCTCAGCAATTTCTTTTCTAAACACTACGATAGTACTTAATGCTGTTGCAGCATGTAATACGACGGTAAAAGTTAAGCTCTCTTGAGGTACAGAAGTGTCTCCAAATAAAGCTTTTGCCAATTCTAAATGACCACTAGAGGATACAGGTAAAAATTCAGTAAGACCCTGGATAATTCCAAGGATAATTGCTTCTAATAAATCCATGCTTATTTTTTAGGATTGGCAAAAATAGCATAAATTTCTATACCCAATCCGATAATTACCAAGGTAGGAGCTAAACGAATTCTACGCCAACTATATATTTCTGGATTGAACACATTAGGATCATCACTACCGCCACCTGCCATTAAAATAAATCCTAAGGCAATTACAGCGATACCAATAAGCATAATGATATAATTTCGTTTACCGAATAGAAATTCTTGTTTTGGTGAATTGTCTTTTTTCATAAATATTTTAGTAATACAAATCGTTAGTTTGTAAATTTAAGAATCGTTGTGTAGCAAAGAAGGTACTAATCCATGTAATAAAAAATGCAACCAATATAACTCCACCAGCTACATAACCTAATGCAACGTAATCTGTGAGTAATTCTAATGTAGGTATGTATTTATCTACATAATAAATTAAAATACCTAACCCGCTTATTGCTATAAAAGCTCCTAGTAATCCTAGTTTTATACTTTGCCAAATAAAAGGTTTACGAATAAAGCTTTTTGTAGCACCTACCATTTGCATGGTTTTTATATTGAATCGTTTTGAATAAATCGATAATCGGATAGAACTGTTTATTAAAATAATAGCAACCAACCCGAAAAAACCACTTAATACTAAGAGCCAAAAACTAATACGTTGAATATTTTTGGTAAGTAATTGTACTAACGGTTTGTCGTAACTTACTTCGTCTACAAACTTGTTTTTATCAAAAGATTTTTCAAGCTCACTCATTTTTTCAGGAGTCACAAAATCTGCTTTTAGATAAATGTCTATTCCATTTTTTAAGGGATTATCTCCCAAAAATTGTAAAAAATCTTCACCTAAATCTTTTTTATACTCTTTGGCGGCGTCTTCTTTAGAAATATAAACTACCTTATTAACAAATTCTTCTTTTTTAATAGACTCTTTAAGACTTTTAATATTTTTATCAGCAACTTCATCTTTTAAGAAAAGTGTCATAACTACTTTTTCCTTAAAATGATTTGCAACTTTTGTTGATTTTAAAAGAACTAAGCCTAAAACACCAATCATAAAAAGTACAAGTGCAATACTTACTACTACTGATATGTATGAAGATTGTAATCGGCGTTTTTGAAAAGAATCAAAAGAGGTTGTCATTAGTAAATACTGATTTTAAGGCGTTGCAAGATACAAATATTTAATTTTTAAATACTTCCTATTCTTCTATCTCTTGGCATAACTCAATAAGTACACCATTGGTAGTTTTAGGATGTAAAAAAGCTACTAGTTTATTATCAGCTCCTTTTTTAGGAGTTTCATTCAAAACTGTAAAACCTTCACCTTGTAAACGTTTAATTTCTTCTTTTATGTTATCAACAGCAAAAGCAATGTGATGAATTCCTTCTCCCTTTTTTTCTATAAACTTGGCTATAGGGCTGTCAGGTTTCGTAGCTTCTAATAATTCAATTTTATTAGGTCCTGATTTAAAGAATGAAGTTTTTACACCTTCGCTAGCAACTTCTTCAATTTTATAATGTGATTCTCCAAAAAGAGAAGCAAATAATGAGTTAGATTTTTCTAAATCTTTAACGGCTATGCCAATATGTTCAATTTTGTTCATAAGGTAAAAGTAATAAAAAGTCTTCTTAAAAGCTTCATAAAAAAACAAGAGTATATGCCATGAAAAATGAATAGTTAAAACATTTGTAGAGGTAAGGGGTTTTTCCTGTTTGTGGGTTGTAGAAGGTGAAGTAACCAGTTGATAACTCAGGTTTTAAAAGGTTTCTGCACGATTCTATTTTTTTTATTAAGAAATAAGCCTTTATATTTAGAAAATCAAAAAATCAATTTTATTATGAAAAACACTAACCGACTTAAATTATTATTGTTAACTCTTGTAATGAGTTTTGCTATTTCATGTGATAAGATAAATGGCAATAAATGCGATTGTGATGATTGGCAGTCTCAAGTACCAGAAGGTACTTTTTGTTATTCTGATGAAGGAAGAACAAAAGAAATGCTAAACTACAAGGAAGTTATTCAAATGCTATCAAGTTATGATAGAACAAGAATAGCCCCGCTAGAAGAAGCTTTAGGGTATGAAGATACACGTGCAAACACATTTGATTTTGTACAGTTCAAAAAGTACTTGGGACATGTAGAAAATTTGAGTAAAAAAGCAAAAATTAAAATTACGGGGATTAGTTTTATCTCTACAGCTAAAGAAAATCATAATGATACTGGAAAAAACTATAGTAGCTTAATTTATATTCCTACAACTACAGTTAATGGAGAACAAATAGCTTTTGACCCTGTACAATCTGCAAAACAAGGAAAATTAGTAACATTTAAAGAAATGCTAGAAAAGCATGGGTATAAATGGATATACAATACAAGAGAAGAGTTTGAGAAGGGGAAGAGAGATGATTACAATTATAGATTCAAAACTGTGAGAGAAAATAAAGCAGGATTTATGTTTGCTTCACCTTTAGATGAAGAATTATTAAGCGGAGCAGGTAACCGTTCAAATTTAGTACCTCCATATTAAGATTGTTTAATGATGCAAGTATTGGATATTCCTATATCTTTATATTCACAATTATTAGTAGCACTTTTAAGTTGCTTTTTCCTAGTAAATAGGAGGACAACTTTTATGAAGTTACTAACACTATTTTTAGTGGTGACATTTTTTGTGGAATTGATAGGGTTATATCTTAGTCTTGTAAAGAAACCTAATTTCTGGATTTATTATTTTCATGCCTTTTTTGAGTGTTTTATAATTTTCTTCCTGTACAGGAACCTTCTAAAGGAAAGAAAATATCTTAAGATATCATATCTATTGCTAAGTTTTTTTATTGTTTTTTGGGTAGCTGCCTTTTTTGATAAAGACTATATACATTATACAGGGATAGTAGGGTCTCTAAACGTAGGAGTCATGGTTTTCTTATTTTTAAGAGAATTATTATTATCTAATGAAATTGTAAATTATAAAAAGTTGTTACCTTTTTGGGTGTCAGTTGGTTTTCTTGTTTTTCATTTACCAGCTATTCCCTTTTTTAGTTTTTGGAGCTATATGAAAAACAGAGATTTGTTACCAATTTTATACTCTTTAATTGTTTTAATGAACATTATTATATCCTTTGGGTTATTATGGAGCAGCAGGAGGGTAGAATATTAATAGTGACTACGATAGTAATTGTTATCATTATTGTTTTTTTGATAACATTATTTACGGTGTTTCAACGTCGTAAGAATAAATTGTTACAAGAAAGGGATAAAAATAAAAAACGTTACGAACGTGAAATTGCTGAAACTCAAATAGAAATAAGAGAAGAGACTTTAAGAAATATTAGTTGGGAGTTGCATGATAATATAGGTCAACTCCTAACTTTAGCAAAAATACAATTACAACATGCCTCTCCTGACAATATGGGAGAAATCTCAGAAATTATAGCAAAAAGTTTAACAGAAGTAAGAGCCTTATCAAAAATAATTAATCCTGATTTTATTAATAATATAAAATTAAGAAAAGCTTTAGAATTAGAGATTGAACGATTCAATAGATTGAATTATATCGAAGCAAGTTTAAGAGTAATAGGAGAAGAAATAGAAATAAATCAAAAGCATGGAATAGTAATTTTTAGAATCCTTCAAGAGTTTTTTTCTAATACTATAAAGCATTCTAAAGCATCTAAATTAGATGTGTTTTTGAGTTATAAAGAAGATTCAATAGAGGTAAAAGCTCAAGATAATGGAGTAGGCTTTGATATGGAAAGAGCTAGATTTAAAGGCTTAGGATTGCAGAATATAAAAGCAAGAGCAAAACTAATTAATGCGGAAACAAAGTTTATGTCAGAGCCCCAAAAAGGTACAGGTTTAATAATAAATTACTATATTTAAAGAACTTTAGTGTATTTCCCCAACAACTAATAACGAAATATAACCCACAAAAATTATGAAATACTCAGTTGTTGTTGTAGATGATCATACGTTATTATCACAAGCTATTGAAGGTATGGTAAATACTTTTGATAAATTCAAGGTGCTTTACACTTGCAAAAATGGTAAAGAAGTTGAAGAAAAGTTTTTGGCATCACCTAAAAATATACCAGATTTAGTTTTAGTGGATGTTAATATGCCTGTGATGAACGGTATTGAAACTACAGAGTGGATAGTGAATAACTACCCACAAGTACATGTTATGGCATTGTCTGTAGAGGACGCTGACGGCACTATTTTAAAAATGTTAAAAGCTGGTGCTGTAGGGTACTTGCTAAAAGATACTAAGAAAGAAATTTTAGAGAAAGCGTTGTTAGAAATGATGGACAACGGATTTTATCATACCAGAAATGTTACCACGTTATTGTTAGATTCCGTTTCAGGAAAGAACTCACGAAATAACCTAGCGTTTAAGGATAATGAAATAACTTTTATGAAGCTAGCATGCTCGGAATTAACATACAAAGAGATTGCTGAAAAAATGTTTTTAAGTCCAAAAACTATAGACGGTTATCGAGATAGTCTATTTACAAAGTTAAATGTAAGAAATAGAGTGGGCTTGGTTATGTATGCCATAAAAAATAAAATTTACACTCCGTAATTTTATGCTTAAATTTGCAGCATGGAAGAAACAAATAGACAGCGAAAAATAGCAGGAGTGTTGCAACAGGATTTGGTAGACGTTTTACAACGTGCTGCTCAAGATGGAATGAAGGGAGTGATTATATCGGTTTCTAAAGTTTCGGTTACTGCCGATTTGGGAGTAGCAAAAGTATACTTAAGTGTATTCCCTTCAGAAAAAAGAGATGAAATTATTGAAGGAGTAAAATCTAATACACCTTTAATTCGTCATGAATTAGCACAACGAACAAAAAATCAATTACGAAGAATGCCAGAATTGTTGTTCTTTGGAGATGATAGTTTGGATTATATTGAGGATATTGATAAGTCTTTAAAAGGAGAAGATGTAGACCCAATAAAAAATCCAGATGTTCTGCCTCGTCGTCAAAAACGTTAATAATTTTTGTTATTTTGGCTAGCTAAATTTATTAATGCTTGAACTTTCCTTTATACATAGCTAAGAGATACTTATTTTCTAAAACAAGTACTAATGCAATAAATATAATCACAGCAATAGCTGTTTTTGGTGTTGTAGTTGGTACCTTGGCTTTGTTTGTTGTATTATCTGGTTTCTCAGGATTAAAAACGTTTAGTGATTCATTACTTAATGCTTCTGATCCCGATATAAAAATTACCGCATCTAAAGGAAAGACTTTCCTGTACTCTCAAAAAATAGATAGTATTTTACAGCAAAACAAAGAGATAGAAGCTGCATCAAAAGTAGTGGAAGAACGTGTTTTTTTAAAGTATAAAAACAAAGAGCACATAGCTCAAATTAAAGGAGTAGATTCTAATTATCCAAGAATTATTCCTACTGATTCTTTGCTGACAGTAGGTACTTGGATTGACGAAGAGTATAAAAATACGGCGGTAGTTGGGTATGGAATATCGTATAAACTATCACTGGGTATTTTTAATTTTGGGGAAGCACTTCAAATTTTAGTGCCTAAACCAGGAAAAGGATTTATCAATGCTAATAATGCTTTTCGATCTGTTTCTACACAAATAGTAGGAGTATATACAGGTGCGGAAGAATTTCAGAACAAATATGTGTTTACTGAAACTTCACTTGCTCAAGAATTGTTAGGATACGACGATAATCAAATTACGGGTGTTGAACTTCGCTTAAAAGAAGGGGTAAATCTTGATACATTCCAAAATAACTTACAAAATGTTTTAGGAGATGAATTAAAAGTGCAAACCCGCGCACAGTTAAATACGTTATATTATAAAGTGATTAATACCGAAAACTTCATTTCGTATTTAATCTTTACGTTAATTGTTGCTATAGCTTTGTTTAATGTGATAGGGTCAATTATCATGATGATTATCGATAAACGTCAAAACCTAAAAACGCTGTTTAATTTAGGAAGTAGTATAAACAATATAAAAAAGATATTCGTACTGCAAGGTTTCTTACTAACACTTGTAGGAATGACAATAGGAATTGCTTTAGGTGTTATCATTGTAATAATACAACAACGTTTTGAGTTGCTAATGATTACACAAAATCTAGCATACCCAGTAGAGTTTAAGTGGATAAACTTATTGGTAGTGGTTGTTACAATTTCAGCTTTAGGATATTTAGCAGCAAAAATTGCAAGTTCAAGGATTTCAAAAAGTTTTATTGAACGATAAGTTTTTATTTACCCTATTTCAGGAATCGTTGCATTTCCAAACTTAGCTTGTACTTCGTCAAAAGCTGCAAAAACATCTTTAGGATCGTCAGAAGTAACCATTTTCATTCTGTGTTCTTTAAAATGTGGAATTCCCTTAAAATAGTTTGTATAGTGTCTTCTTGTTTCTACAACACCTAAATGTTCACCTTTCCAGTCAATAGACATTTCTAAGTGACGACGAGCCATGTCAACACGTTCAGAAATTGTTGGTTTAGATAAATGTTCGCCAGTTTTAAAATAATGTTTTACCTCATTAAAAAACCAAGGATATCCAATAGAAGCACGACCAATCATACAACCATCTAATCCGTATTTGTCACGCATTTCCATGGCTTTTTCAGGAGAATCAACATCTCCATTTCCAAACACAGGAATATGCATTCTTGGGTTGTTTTTTACTTCAGCAATTGGAGCCCAGTCAGCATTACCCTTGTACATTTGAGCACGCGTACGCCCATGAATAGAGATTGCTTTACAGCCAACATCTTGCAAACGTTCGGCAACTTCAACAATTCGAATAGAATCATGGTCCCAACCCAAACGAGTTTTTACAGTAATAGGTAAGTTGGTGTGTTTAACCATTGCTTCGGTAAGTTTTACCATCAAGTCAATATCCTTTAAAATTCCAGCCCCAGCTCCTTTAGAAACTACTTTTTTTACTGGGCAACCGAAATTGATATCAATAATATCTGGATTCGTTTTTTCAACAATCTCAACTGAACGTAACATAGAATCTAAATTTGCGCCAAAAATTTGAATCCCCACGGGGCGCTCCTTTTCGTAAATATCTAGCTTCATTACACTCTTTGCTGCATCGCGAATCAATCCTTCCGAAGAAATAAATTCAGTATACACCACATCAGCACCGTTTTCTTTACATAAAGCTCTAAACGGTGGATCACTCACATCTTCCATTGGTGCTAATAACAGCGGGAAATCAGGAAGTTCTATGTTACCTATTTTTATCATGCTGCAAAGTTACTTTTTTTTGAGTAATTATGTATATTTCGCTTTTTAACTCACAAACTTTTTTATTGAAACTTCCTTTTGAGCCTATTTTGTTCGGTTACACGATTAATATTCATCTTGTTTTAGAATATTTAGCATTTTTTTTAGCTTTTCGTTATTATGTTTTCTTGCGTAAGAAAAAAGAAGACGATATTTCTTCTCAGAATAGGTTGTCAATTATTTTAGGAGCTGCAGCTGGAGCTTTAATTGGTTCTCGATTGGTGGGAATGTTAGAAAATCCTTTAGTCACTTTTTCTACAGAAAACATAATTCAAATTTTGAATACAAAAACAATTATGGGAGGCTTGTTTGGTGGCTTGTTAGGTGTTGAAATTGCGAAAAAAATAATAGGAGAAACAAAATCGTCGGGTGATTTGTTTGTGCTCCCAATAATTGTAGGAATTTTTATAGGAAGGATAGGATGTTTTCTTTGTGGAATTAATGAATTTACTTATGGAAGAGAAACTGCTTCTTTCTTGGGTATGGATTTAGGGGATGGAGTATTAAGGCACCCAGTTGCATTATATGAGCTTGTGTTTTTAGTAGGGTTATTCATCAGTTTAAAATACCTAAAGAAAGAATACATTTTACAATCAGGAGAACTTTTTAAGTTTTTTATGTTAGCTTATTTTGGTTTTCGCTTTTGTATAGAGTTTTTAAAACCCAATACTTTTTTAATTTTTGGTTTAAGCACTATTCAAATACTATGTATAGTTTGTTATGTATATTACACAAAATTTATAATTCTAAAAATAAAAAATGCCAGAAAGAAAATATAACTACTACGATTTTACATTGAGTTTATGTCCTGAATGTTTAAAAAGAGTAGATGCCAAAATTGTATTTGAAGACGACAAGGTTTATATGCTTAAGCGTTGTAGAGAACATGGAAGTTCAAAGGTGTTAATAGCAGATGATGTTGAATATTATAAAAATATCAGAAACTATAACAAACCTAGTGAAATGCCCTATACGTTTAATACAAAAACAGATTATGGATGTCCTTATGATTGCGGATTATGTCCAGATCATGAACAGCATTCTTGTTTAACCGTTGTTGAGGTTACCGATAGATGTAATTTAACTTGCCCTACTTGCTATGCAGGTTCATCACCTACGTATGGACGCCATCGAACACTAGAAGAAGTAAAAGCGATGTTAGATGCTGTGGTGAAAAATGAAAAAGAACCTGATGTAGTACAAATCAGTGGAGGAGAGCCAACGATACACCCTCAATTTTGGGAAATTTTAGACTATGCAAAATCACTTCCTATCCGACATTTAATGTTGAATACTAACGGGATTAAAGTAGCGAAAGACGTTGCTTTTGCTGAACGATTGAAAACCTATACACCCGATTTTGAAATTTACTTACAGTTTGATTCCTTTGAAGATAGTGTGTTGAGAGAGTTGAGAGGAGCAAACTTGAATGAAATTCGCAGACAAGCAATCGAAAACTTGAATAGGTTAAATCTATCAACAACTTTAGTAGTTACGCTTCAAAAAGGATTAAATGACCATGAAATAGGCAAAGTAATTGATTATGCCTTGCAACAAAAGTGTGTGAGAGGGGTTACGTTTCAACCAACACAAATAGCAGGAAGGTTAGAAAGTTTCAACCCTGAAACAGATAGAATGACGCTTACAGAAGTCAGAAGAAAAATAATGGAACAAACAGATGTTTTCAACGCTGACGATTTAATTCCAGTGCCTTGTAATCCTGATGCTTTGGTAATGGGATATGCTCTAAAATTGGGAGGAGAAGTGTTTCCGTTAACTAGATATATTAATCCCAATGATTTGTTAGATAATAGTAAAAACACCATTATTTATGAGCAAGATGAAGCGCTACACGGAAAAATGATAGAGTTATTTAGTACGGGGAATTCTGTTGAAGTGGCAGAAGAAAATTTAAAATCAATAATGTGTTGTTTACCAAATATTGATGCGCCAGAGTTAGGGTACGATAATTTATTTAGAGTTATAATCATGCAGTTTATTGATGCTTATAATTTTGATGTACGAGCGGTAAAAAAATCATGCGTGCATATAGTAGACAAAGACAATAAAATTATTCCTTTTGAGACAATGAATCTCTTTTATAGAGATGATAAAAAAGAATATTTAGAAAAGTTAAGACAAGAAATATAAGAAAAAGGATATGGTATTTTTAGAAGTAGGCGATCTTTCAGGTTTATTCGTAATTATAGGTTTAATTATGTTTGGTCCACCCGTGTTACTAGCTGTTATTGGAGTATCTATTAGAAAAAAAAGTAAAACAGCCTCAAAAATATTTTATATACTAGCTGTTTTGTATCTGATAATCGGATTAGGTATATGTGGTAGTATGCTTACCTAAATAAGAGTATAATTTTCGCTATTTATTTTGTTTGTAGTAGCCTGCAAATAAAGTATCTTTGCAAATTACAAGTAGTTAGAATTACGACGAATGAATCCATTCTAGATATTGAGCTAATAAAAGTTTATGTTACATATTTAGAAATGGCTTGAGAAACTTTACATTGAATGAAGAACATTAGAAATTTTTGCATAATTGCACATATTGATCATGGTAAAAGTACCCTTGCAGATAGATTATTAGATTATACAGGGTCGGTTACTGAGCGTGAAAAACAAAATCAGTTACTTGATAACATGGATTTAGAACGTGAACGTGGAATTACCATTAAATCACACGCTATTCAGATGGATTATGTTTATGAAGGTGAAGATTATATATTAAACCTAATTGACACTCCAGGTCACGTAGATTTTTCTTATGAAGTTTCTCGTTCTATTGCAGCATGTGAAGGAGCATTGCTAATTGTAGATGCGGCACAAAGTATACAAGCACAAACTATTTCTAACTTATACCTAGCGTTAGAAAATGATTTGGAAATTATTCCAGTATTAAATAAAGTAGATTTACCTTCAGCAAACCCAGAGGAAGTAACAGATGATATTGTTGATTTATTAGGGTGTGAGCCAGAAGATGTAATTCACGCAAGTGGAAAAACAGGTTTTGGAGTAGATAATATTTTAAAGGCAATTATTGAAAAAATTCCTGCACCGAGTGGAAATCCCGATGCACCTTTAAAAGCATTGATTTTCGATTCAGTATACAATTCGTATCGTGGAATTGAAACCTACTTTAGAGTAATTGATGGTTCTATTAAAAAGAATCAACAAATAAAGTTTATGGCTACAGGTAGACAGTATGGAGCCGATGAAGTAGGAACTTTAAAACTAAGCCAAGTTGTAAAAAACGAAATAAAAACAGGTGATGTAGGGTATTTAATTACAGGAATTAAAGCAGCGAAGGAAGTAAAAGTAGGAGATACTATTACCGATTTTGCCAATCCAACTACTGATAGAATTGAAGGATTTGAAGATGTAAAACCAATGGTATTCGCAGGAATTTACCCTGTAGATACTGAAGATTACGAGGAACTACGTGCTTCAATGGAAAAGCTACAATTAAATGATGCTTCCTTAGTTTTTCAACCAGAAAGTTCAGCAGCACTTGGTTTTGGTTTCCGATGTGGATTCTTAGGAATGTTACACATGGAAATTATTCAAGAGCGTCTAGAACGTGAATTTAATATGACGGTAATTACTACGGTTCCTAACGTAAGTTACCATGCATTCACGAAGAAAAACCCTGATGAGGTTATTATAGTGAATAACCCATCAGATTTACCAGATCCATCAAAGTTAGATAGGGTAGAAGAACCATTTATCAAAGCTTCAATTATTACAAAGGCCGATTTTGTAGGACAAGTAATGTCGCTTTGTATTGAAAAACGCGGACAAATTGTAAATCAAACTTATTTAACTCCAGAGCGAGTGGAGTTAATTTTTGATATGCCGTTGGCAGAAATCGTTTTTGATTTTTACGATAGATTAAAAACAGTATCTAAAGGATATGCGTCGTTCGATTATCATCCAATAGGAATGCAAAAGTCAAAGTTAGTTCGTGTAGATATGTTACTTAATGGACAAATAGTTGATGCGCTTTCAGCTCTATTACACGATAGTAATGCGTATTCAATAGGAAAACGTATTTGTGAAAAGTTAAAAGAACTGATTCCAAGACAACAATTTGATATTCCTATTCAAGCAGCAATTGGAGCAAAAATTATTGCTCGTGAAACTGTAAAAGCTTTACGTAAAGATGTAACTGCAAAATGTTATGGAGGAGATATTTCTCGTAAACGTAAATTATTAGAGAAGCAGAAAAAAGGTAAAAAACGTATGCGTCAAGTAGGAAATGTAGAAATTCCACAGCAAGCGTTTATGGCAGTGTTGAAGTTGAATGACTAGTTTTTTTGAAATTAGAATAGATAAACAAGAACATATAAAAAACCCGTTTTGATGAAATCAAAACGGTTTTTTTATATTAGATTATCAAATTTCCAAATTGTTACATTGAATTTTAATCCCTATTTCCTAAAACTTGCAAAGCCCAATACAATAGCATTGCTAAAGAACCTAGAGCAGCTACTAAATACGTTCTTGCAGCCCATTTTAAAGCGTCTTTAGATCCAGCTAGTTCCTCACGAGTAACCATATTTTTATTTTCTAACCAAGCTAAGGCTCTATTACTCGCATCATACTCAACAGGTAAGGTAACAAAGCTAAAAACAGTACCTAAAGCCATAAATGCTAAACCAGCTAAAGCAATATAAAAACCAATACCTGTACTACCAGAAGCAGCACCAAAAGCAATACCACCAATTACCATCCATTGAGAAAAACGAGAAGTGATACTTACCATAGGTACTAGTTTAGATCGCATTTGTAAATATTGATAAGCTCTAGCATGCTGTACAGCATGCCCTACCTCGTGAGCAGCAACAGCAGCTGCGGCAGCATTTCGTTGGTTGTACACAGCTTCACTCAAGTTTACAGTTTTGTTTTGAGGGTTGTAATGATCGGTTAACATACCTGGTGTAGAAATTACCTGAACATCGTAAATACCGTGATCAGCTAGCATTTTTTGTGCAATTTCAGCACCACTCATCCCGTTTCGTAAATGAACTTGAGAGTATTTTTTAAACTTTCTTTTTAACGTATTACTCACTAACCAACTGAAAAGAGATATAATACCAATTAGAATATAAAATCCTATCATAATCTATATAGTTTTAAAATTTTGTATCATTTTTGTTGGTTAAATTTACAACATAAATTATTCCAAATTATTAACGGTATAAAAAAATGTCAAAATGGCAAATCAACCTAAAATTTTAATAGTTTACACAGGCGGAACTATTGGTATGGTTAAAGACTATAATACGGGAGCGTTAAAAGCATTTGATTTTAGTCAAATCTCAAGTAAAATTCCAGAATTACAGCAGCTTAATTGCGAAATTAATACAATATCGTTTGATGAACCAATTGATTCATCAAACATGAGTGTACATTATTATATACAAATAGCAGATATAATCTCCGATAATTATGACAAGTTTGACGGATTTGTAGTGCTAACGGGCTCAGACACCATGTCGTATACATCGTCTACAATAAGCTTTATGTTTGAAAATTTACAAAAGCCTGTGATTTTTACGGGATCACAATTGCCTATTGGAGATTTACGTACAGATGCTAAAGAAAATTTAATTACATCTATACAAGTAGCATCAGCCTATGAAAATGGCAAACCAGTAATTCAAGAAGTAGGATTATATTTTGAATATAAATTATATAGAGCAAACAGAACTACAAAAATAAATGCTGAACAATTCGAAGCATTTGCTTCTATGAACTATCCTCCCTTAGCAGAAAGTGGTGTGCATTTAAATTTTAATTACCCATTATTACTCAAACCTCGGGGAGATCAAAAAGAATTAATAGTAAGAAAGAATTTAGATAATCATGTAGCTATTTTAAAGTTATTCCCTGGTATAACAGAGTCTGTAGTGAGAAGTTTTATGAATATTCCAGATTTAAAAGGAATTATTTTAGAGACCTATGGATCAGGAAATGCACCAACTGAAAAATGGTTTGTTGATTTATTAGAAGAATCAGTAAGTAAAGGGATTTACATTGTTAATGTAACGCAATGCAAAGGAGGAAGTGTAATTTTAGGGCACTACGAAACAAGTTCAGAATTAAAACGTATTGGTATCGTTGACGGTAAGGATATTACAACCGAAACAGCCATTGCTAAAATGATGTATTTGTTGGGAGAAAAGCTTTCAAAAGAAGAATTTACGCATTATTTTCAAATACCTCTTAGAGGAGAAATGGTTTAGTTTGTAAATAAATCGTTAATTTTGTGTATGTAACTGCTTGAAATACTATAGAAAAGAGTTAAAAAGGGGTAGATTAATAGAAATACTATAGTTTTTTTTTAATGTACCAACATTTTTTTGTTACTTGCCACTCTGTAAAATTAAAAGCGTAATAAGTACAAGTGAAGAATTACTTATTTTGTAAAAAAATAAGATATTCATAGTAAAATTTGTATTTTTAACCCGTTAACTATTTAAAATTAATTATAACAAAATGAAAAAAGTAGTAAATATCCTAACTGTTACAGGATTTATGTTTTTAGGAGCTATTCAATCAACTTATGCTCAAGAAGCTGAGAAAACTTTTCACCAAGAGTTAAAGCAACGTTTTATTGAAGGAGACCCTAAGTTTATGGGAATTGTATTGGTAGCCTTAATTTTAGGTTTAGCTATTGCAATTGAAAGAATTATTTATTTAAATATGGCTACAACAAATACTAAAAAATTAGTAGCAAGCGTTGACGAAGCATTAAGTTCAGGAGGTGTAGAAGCTGCTAAAGAAGTATGTAGAAATACAAAGGGTCCTGTTGCCTCTATCTTTTACCAAGGTTTAGAAAGAGCTGATGAAGGGTTAGAAGCTGCTGAAAAAGCTGTAGTAGGATACGGTGGAGTACAAATGGGATTATTAGAGAAAAATGTTTCTTGGTTATCTTTATTTATCGCATTAGCACCGATGTTAGGGTTTATGGGGACTGTAATTGGTATGATTGATGCATTTGATAGAATTGCTGTAGCAAACGATATCTCTCCAGCGGTAGTAGCAGGTGGTATTAAGATTGCATTATTAACAACAGTATTTGGTCTTATCGTAGCGATTATTTTACAAATTTTCTATAACTACATTATTTCGAAAATTGATAGTATCGTTAACAACATGGAAGATGCATCTATCTCTTTAATCGATTTATTAGCTAAGTATAAAAAATAATCAATCAATATGAATAGTAAAATATTAACATTACTAGTAGCTGCAATTTCACTTATCGGTGCTGCATTATTTTTAAATGTGGCAAGAATAGATAAAGAAGATTTAGAGGCAGTATCAAGTGCTGTTTCTCCTTTAGTAACTTATTCTTATTGGTTATTGATTGCAGTAGTAGTAACAGCAGTTGCAGCTTCAATGTGGGGGATGTTTAAAAATCCTGCAGCATTAAAAAAGGTATTATTAGGTGTTTTAGCATTAGCAGTTCTTTTTGCAGTGTCTTATTTCTTATCTTCAGATGCACAAGTGATTGGAGCTGATGGAGCAGAATTAGCAGCACAAGGAAGTACATCTAAATGGGTAGGAACAGGGATTACATACAGTATTATCTTAGGGGCAATAGCTGGTGCATTCTTTGTTTGGGATTTATTAAAAGGAATAGTTAAATCATAAGTTAATATGGCAAGAAGAGAAAACCCAGAAATTAATGCAGGTTCGATGGCAGATATTGCCTTCTTGCTACTTATCTTTTTCCTTGTAACAACTACTATGGATGTTGATTCAGGTATCCCTAAAAAGTTAGCTGAAAAGACTGATGTAAAGCCACCAATTATTAAAGAAAAAAATATTTTTCAAGTAAGCATTAACCGAAACAATCAACTTTTAGTTGAAGATCAGGCAATGGAGTTGAAAGACTTAAAAGATGCTGCTATTAAATTTATTGATAATGGTGGGGGTATTGGTAACCCAATGCCAGGAATGGAAGCAGGAACTACTTGTAATTACTGTAAAGGTGATAAAGACCCTGAGTCGTCAGATCATCCAACAAAAGCAGTAATCTCTGTTGAGAGTGATAGAGGTACTGAGTATGGTACGTATGTGGCTGTGCAAAATGAGTTGTTAAGAGCTTATACAGAGTTACGTAACAGGTTATGCCAAGAAAAATATGGTATGAGCTTTACAGAGTTAGAACAAGCTTTTAAAGACAGTGCAAGAAAAGATGAGTCATTAAGAAAGAAAGTTGAAGATATTAAGGCGAGTTATCCTCAAATTATTTCTGATACAGACCCAACAAATGTTCAATAATAGTAAAACAATAGAATATGTCTAAATTTAAAAAGAAGAAAAAAGGATTGCCAGCATTATCCACGGCGTCTTTACCAGATATTGTTTTCATGTTATTATTCTTCTTCATGGTAACTACTACCATGAGAGAAACAGATTTACAAATAGATTCACCTCGCTTACCAAGTGCCAGTGAGGTAAAGAAGCTTGAGCGTAAAAGTTTGGTGAGTACAATTTATGTTGGTAAAGCTAAAGACCCAAAGTATGGAACAGGGTACAATAGAATACAGTTAAATGATAAAATAGCGACTCCAGATGAAGTTCCTTCTTTTATCTATCTTGAAAGAGATAATGTTTCTGAAGCAGAAGTACCTTTTATGACAACTTCTATAAAAGCAGATAGAGAATCGAGTGTAGGTACATTAGCTGACATTCGTGAGAAATTAAGAGATGTTAACGCTCTTAAATTAAGTTTATCTACTCACAAGGGAGATGTTATTAAGAAGTAATTACTTTTAAATAAAACAAAAAGAGCAATCTATTGATTGCTCTTTTTTTATACAAAAAAAGTATCTTTATCGTTAGTTAATTATCTATGAAGTATATAGTAAGTTTTTTCGTGTTTTTTCTGTCATTAACTACTTTTTGTCAGAAAGATTCTTTACAGTTAGGAGATAAGTATTGGGAAGATCAGTTATACATTGATATAACATATAACTTATTACAAGATCAACCAGATGGAATCGGGAAGACTGGTTTCTCTTATGGTCTAGGTGTCGGTTACATGAAGGATATACCCTTTAATATAAATGGTAGAACAGCAATCGCTATAGGTTTAGGGTATAATTATGACTCATTCAGTCATGGGTTAAAAGTGCTAGAAGGAAATGTAAAAGAGTATGAAACTGACCCTGACATTTCATCCAACAAAATAAAACTTCACAATTTAGAAATGCCTATTCAGTTTAGATGGCGATCTTCAGATGCAAATACGTATTCATTTTGGCGTTTTTATGCGGGTTTTAAAGTCTCTTATAACATAAGTAATAGTTTTCGATACGATTCACCAACAGGAAGAGTTAGTTTTTCAAATGTTGAAAAATACAATAAATGGCAAGCAGGATTAACTTTGTCTGCAGGTTATGGTACATTTAATTTCCATGTATATTACGGATTGTCACCTATGTTTAAAAATGTAACTCTGAATGGAAAATCAATAGATAGTAAAATAGTTAAATTAGGCCTAAGCTTTTATTTACTATAATACACAATAGGCAATAAAAGGACTTAATAAGCCAATAAAAAAACCTAAGTATACTTCTCTTACCTTATGAGCTTTTAAATGTAATCTTGAGCTTGCAAGAAGGCCAGCTAAAAAAATAAATGATATAATTATAGGGAGTACATAAACAGCTTGTATTTGTTGAAACAATAAGAAATATCCAACTGCAACTCCCATAGACAACAAATGGAGGCTTCCTTTAATTTTAAAAGGAAATAGCAAGTAAATAAAGCCTAAACCAAATACAGTTCCGTAAAAGAGGTAGCTAACGTCTTTTAAAATACTCATACTAGCAAACATTTTTCCTAGAATTAAAAATAAAGTCATCATAAAGAAAATTGGAAATTTTCGTTCGTTTATACTATATACGCGAAAAGATTTTATGTGACCAATAGACTTTAAGAAAACTAGCAGAAGCATAGGTATAATGTATGTAGCTACAAATACTATTGCCAATATAGTATATTGTTGTTGTTTATTTAAGCTTATTGGAGAAAGTAGGAAATACAATATAACTCCTATAGTAGGCATTACAATAGGGTGAAGAATGGTTGATATGAATTTATGCCATCGCATTAAATTTCTTTGCGTAACCTCGCGACAGGAATGTCTAATTGTTCACGATATTTAGCAACTGTTCTTCTAGCGATAGGGTATCCTTTTTCTTTTAAAATTTTAGATAATTTTTCATCGGTAAGAGGTTTTCGTTTGTCTTCCTCTGTAATTACAGTTTCTAAAATCTTCTTAATTTCTCTAGTTGAAACATCTTCTCCTTGGTCGTTTTTCATCGATTCAGAAAAGAATTCCTTAATCAATTTTGTACCGTAAGGTGTAGAAACATACTTACTACTAGCAACACGAGAAACAGTTGAGACGTCCATGCCAATTTCATCAGCAATATCTTTTAAAATCATAGGTTTTAACTTACGCTCATCACCTGTTAAAAAATATTCTTCTTGACGATGCATAATCGCATTCATTGTTACTAAAAGGGTCTGCTGACGTTGTTTTATAGCATCAATAAACCACTTTGCAGCATCTAATTTTTGCTTTATAAAGAGTACAGCATCTTTTTGAGATTTAGTTTTCTCTTTAGCGTCCTGATACCCTTTTAACATATTGTTATATTCTCTAGAAACATGTAATTCTGGAGCGTTACGAGAGTTCAAAGTTAAATCTAAGTTCCCATCAATAATTTTAATTGAAAAATCGGGAACTATTTGCTCTGCTATTTTATTATTTCCAGCGTAAGAACTTCCAGGTTTTGGGTTTAGTTTGCTTATTTCGCTAATAATCTCCTTTAATTGTTCTTCAGAAATATTGAATTTTTCTAAAAGCTTCTTGTAGTGCTTTTTAACAAAATGATCAAAAGCTTCTTCTAAAATTCTTATTGCTAATGCTCTGCTTTCATTTTCAGATTTAGCTTTTAATTGAATGATTAAACACTCTTTTAAATTTAAAGCACCTACACCAGTAGGGTCTAATTTTTGAACAACATTTATCAAAACATTTTGTACTTTTTCCTCAGTAGTAAAAACATTTTGGGTAAAAGCTAAGTCGTCAACTAGATCTATAATATCTCTACGTATATAACCGCTATCATCAATACTACCCACTAAAAATTCGGCAATGGCCCTTTCTTCTTCATCAATTCTAAATGTATTTAATTGATTTTTTAAAGATTGATGAAAGCTAGTACCTGCTGCATAAGGAATTTGCTTGTCTTCATCATCTGAGGAATAGTTGTTAGTTTGCGTTTTATAACTAGGGTATTCATCATCACTTAAATACTCATCAATGTTTATATCTTCAGCATCTATTTTTTCATTACCTGAATCGTCATAATCAACATCATTGGCTAAACTATCCTCAAAATTTTCAGGTTCATCTTTACCAGTATCTAATGCGGGATTTTCTTCAATTTCTTGTTTCAAACGCTCTTCAAAAGCTTGCGTAGGCAATTGAATTAACTTCATCAACTGTATTTGTTGTGGAGATAATTTTTGAAGTAATTTTTGATGTAAACTTTGTTTTAGCATATATACAAAGATATGAAATAGGACAAAAAAAATCGCCATTCGTAAAGGAATGACGATTGATATTTATAAGTTTTATGATTTTTTTAAAACTCAGCGTTTTGAGGTGTTCTTGGAAAAGGAATAACGTCACGAATATTGCTCATTCCAGTTGCAAATAAAACTAAACGTTCAAAACCTAAACCAAATCCAGAGTGTACAGCTGTACCAAATTTACGAGTATCTAAGTACCACCATAATTCTTCTTCAGGAATATTAAGTTCTGCCATTTTTTCTTTTAAAACGTCTAAGCGTTCTTCTCTTTCAGAACCCCCTACCATTTCTCCAATTCCAGGGAATAAAACATCCATAGCACGTACCGTTTTACCATCTTCATTTAAACGCATGTAAAATGCTTTTATATTTGCTGGATAATCGAATAAAATCACAGGACATTTAAAGTGCTTTTCAACTAAATAACGCTCATGTTCTGATTGTAAATCAACCCCCCATTCGTTAACAGGAAATTGAAATTTCTTCTTCTTGTTAGGCTTAGAATTTCTTAAAATATCTATTGCTTCTGTATAGCTTACACGCTTAAAGTTATTATCTACAACAAATTTTAATTTTTCTATTAAGCCCATTTCACTACGTTGCGCTTGAGGTTTCGTTTTTTCCTCTTGCGCTAAGCGATTGTCTAAGAAAGCCAAATCATCTTTACAGTTGTCTAATACATATTGTAATACATATTTAATAAAGTCTTCAGAAAGATCCATGTTAGCATCTAAATCGTTAAAAGCCACCTCTGGTTCAATCATCCAAAATTCTGCTAAATGACGTGTAGTATTAGAATTCTCAGCTCTAAAAGTAGGCCCGAAAGTATATATTTTACCTAATGCCATCGCATAGGTTTCACCTTCTAATTGACCAGAAACTGTTAGGTTAGTTTCTTTTCCAAAGAAATCTTTAGAATAATCAATTTCACCTTCTTCGTTTACAGGAGCTTTGTTTGCTTCAAACTGAGTTACTTTAAACATTTCTCCAGCGCCTTCAGCATCAGAACCTGTAATAATTGGAGTATTTACATAGTAAAACCCGTTTTGTTGGAAGTACTGATGTACTGCAAATGATAATGCAGAACGTAAACGCATTACAGCACTAAAAGTGTTAGTTCTTACGCGTAAATGAGCATTTTCACGTAAAAACTCTAAACTGTGTTTTTTGGGCTGAATTGGATATTCATCAGGATTTGAATCTCCTAAGATTTCCAAATTGTTTACCTGAATTTCTACTGTTTGTCCTTTACCTTGACTTTCAACCAAAGTACCTTGAATGCTTACAGCTGCTCCAGTATTTATTCTTTTTAATAAAGTTTCGTCGGTATTTTCAAAATCTACAACACACTGAATATTATTAATAGTAGAACCATCATTTAAAGCAATAAAACGATTGCTTCTAAAAGTTCTTACCCACCCTTTTACGTGTACTTCTTGTAAAAAATTGTCAGATTGTAATAAATCTTTAACGCTACTTCTTTTCATGTCTTTATATCTTCAATAAAATCAAGCAAAGATACTTTTTTGCTGTTAATTAGCAACAAAGAGACCCAAGAATAAAGAGTTAACTTTTATAAGTTAGCTTTAATAAAAAAACAACCATATTTATTTAAAATGGTTGTTTTTGAATATTTACTTGTCTTCTTTTGGAGGTAGTATTTTAAATTTAGTTTCTTTTAAAACTTTCTTATTAGCTATTCTTTTCTCAAAAGAAAGTAGAAGAGAAGGTAATAATAGTAAGTTTGAAACCATAGCTAATAATAATGTAATTGAAACTAGACCTCCTAATGCAATAGTACCTCCAAAACTTGAAATAGTAAATACTAAAAAACCGAAGAAAAGGACTATTGAAGTATAGAACATACTTACTCCAGTTTCTCTTAATGCTGAATAAACAGCAGGTTTTATTTTCCAGTTATTGGCCAGCAGCTCTTGTCTATATTTAGCTAAGAAGTGAATAGTATCATCTACTGAAATACCGAAAGCAATACTAAAAACTAAAATTGTTGAAGGTTTAATAGGTATATCAAAGAATCCCATCAATCCACCAGTAATTAATAAAGGAAGCATGTTAGGAATTAATGATATTAATATCATTTGAGGTGAACGGAACATCCACGCCATAAAAATAGATATTAATATAATAGCTAATGATAGTGAAATAACTAAGTTTTTAATTAAATAGTTGGTTCCTTTTAAAAATACTAATGCTTTCCCTGTTAATGAAACATCAAATTTTTCATCAGGAAATTGCTTATTGATTACAGCTTGTAGTCGTTCTTGGATAATATCCATTTTATCAGTACCAATATCTTTCATAAAAGTGGTAATACGTGCATAACGACCAGTACTATCCACAAAATTTTTTAGCATTCCAGAGTTACTATCTGAGTTTTTAGTGTACGAAAAAATGTAGCTTTTTTCTTGACTTGTTGGAAGTTGATAGTATTTAGGATTTCCGTTATAGTAGGCTTGCTTAGAGTATTTTACAAGATTGGTTATAGATATAGGTTTGGATAATTCAGGGAAAGTTTCAATAGTTTCATTGAGTTTTTCCATCTTTTTTAAAGTAGAAAGCTTCATAACACCTTTTTCTTTCTTGGTGTCAATTAAAATTTCAAGAGGCATAATTCCCCCAAACTCATATTCAAAAAACTTAATATCTTTATAAAACTGTTTTCCTTTAGGCATATCTTCAATCAAACTACCTGATACACGAATCATGTAAAGGCCAATCATACTTAAAATTATTATGGAAACAGTAGTGATATAAATGGCAATTCGTTGTTTTTTTACCATACGTTCCATCCAAGAAACAACATTTCCCATCCATTTTTTTTCTAAATGGTTCAAATGTTTCTGCTCTGGAAGAGGCATAAAACTATATATAATTGGAATGATTAATAATGCTAGAATAAAAATACTGATGATGTTTACAGAGGCTAAAACACCAAACTCTCGCATTAGTCTACTTTTAACAAATATAAAAGTGGCAAAACCAGAAGCGGTAGTAATATTGGTCATTAATGTAGCATTTCCAACTTTTGAAATTACACGTTGTAAAGATTTAGCCTGATTTCCGTGTTTTTTTACTTCTTGTTGATATTTATTAATTAGAAAAACTGCATTGGGTACACCAATTACAATAATTAATGGTGGAATTAGAGCAGATAATACTGTAATCTCATAGCGGAATAATCCCATAAACCCAAAAGCCCATGTTACTCCAATGCTAACTACAAGTAGTGTAATAAAAGTGGCTCTAAATGAACGAAAAAAGAAGAAAAAGATAATGGCTGTTATTAATAATGCACCAATTACAAAAATTCCCATTTCGTCAGTTATATTCTGAGAGTTTAAGGTTCTAATGTAGGGCATACCAGAAACACGAACATCAATATTATGATCTTTTTCAAAAGAGTTTATAGTTGGAATTAGAATGTCGAACACAAAATCTCTACGAATAGGGGTGTTTACAATATCTTTGTTTAAATAAATTGCTGTTTGTAAAGTGCCTTTATCGTTGTATAATAGGTTGTTATAAAAAGGTAGCTTCTCAAAAAGTTGTTTTTTTATATTTTTTATTTCTTCATCAGTCGAAGGAGCTTGTTCAAAAAGTGGTTCAACAACAAATTTTCTTTGTTTTCTATCTGCTTTTAACTGCTGAACATCAGCAATAGAAACAGTAAAATCCACTTGTGTTAAACTATCTAAATCTTTAACAAGTTTATTCCAAGCATTGAATTTTTGAGGAGTAAATATTGTAGAATCTTTTACTCCTAATATAATGAGGTTGCCTTCTTCTCCAAAAATTTCTAAAAACTTATTGTATTCTATATTAACCTCATGGTCTGTAGGAAGTAAATTGGCTTCTGTATAGGAGAAGCGCATATGTTTCATTTGAGTGACTAAAAGCCCTGTAATTATAGCAATAGTAATTAAAACTAAGTAACGATTTCGCAATAAGAAGCCTGCGATTTTAGTCCAAAAAGTCATCCAAAAAAAATTTCAGCAAAGTTATGCTAAATGAATTAATTAAACGAAAAAAAGAGCATCATATGATGCTCTTTTTTAACTATTTCTTAAAAGAAATTATACAGTCATAATTTCTTTTTCTTTAACAGTATACTTTTCGTCGATTATTTTTACGTAATCGTCAGTTAATTTCTGAACATCAGCTTCAGCATTTTTCTTCATATCGTCAGAAATATCAACTTTTTTAATTTCATTGTTTGCGTCTTTACGAGCATTACGAACACCTACTTTAGCGTGTTCAGCTTCAGCTTTTGCTTGTTTAGCTAATCCTTTACGACGCTCTTCTGTTAATGGTGGAACATTAATTATAATATTTTCTCCATTATTCATTGGGTTAAAACCGATGTTAGCAAGCATTATTGCTTTTTCGATTTCTTGTAACATGTTTTTTTCCCATGGTTGAACTGATATGGTTCTAGCATCAGGAGTGTTTACGTTTGCCACTTGTGATAATGGTGTTTGAGAACCGTAGTAATCTACCATAATCGTACTTAACATAGCAGGAGTAGCTCTACCTGCTCTAATACCTGCTAATTCTTTTTCTAAGTGGCTAATAGCTTTATCCATTGCCTCTTTAGTCGAATCTAAAATAAAATCAATCTCTTCGTTCATTTTGTTCGTATTTAAAACCTCAAATAGGTTGAGGATAATTTTTCGGTTTATTCGTTGTCAACTATTGTTCCAATATTTTCTCCAGAAACAAGTTTTAGAAGGTTTCCTTGTGTGTTCATGTCAAAAACAATAATTGGTAATTTGTTTTCTTCGCTCAAGGTAAAGGCTGTCATATCCATTACTTTTAAGCCTTTTTCAATAACATCTTTAAATGTAATGTTTTCATACTTAACAGCATCTTTATCTTTTTCTGGATCTGCTGTATAAATACCATCAACACGTGTACCTTTTAAAATGGCGTCTGCATTTATTTCAATAGCCCTTAAAACAGCTGCAGTGTCGGTTGTAAAATACGGATTTCCTGTTCCTCCACCAAAAATTACTACGCGTCCTTTCTCTAAGTGACGATTAGCTCGACGCTTAATATATGGTTCTGCAATTTCTTTAATTTCAATAGCAGTTTGTAAACGAGTGTGAATTCCTTGGTCTTCTAAGGCACTTTGTAAAGCTAAGCCATTAATACAAGTAGCTAACATTCCCATATGGTCACCTTGTACACGGTCCATACCTTGGCTAGCACCAGCAACTCCTCTAAAAATATTTCCACCACCAATTACAATGGCTACTTCTACACCCTTATCTATAACTTGTTTTATCTCTTGGGCATACTCTTTAAGTCTGTTTGGGTCAATTCCATATTGACGCTCACCCATTAGTGCCTCACCACTTAATTTTAAAAGAATTCTTTTGTATTGCATTTGTTTTGTTGAAAGTTGTGCAAAGCTACATATTTTTTTTATTCTAATTTTAACACATAAAAAAAAACCATCCAAAAATGGATGGTTTCATATAAAATTGTCGTTGAGAATTATCCTAAAGTAACCCTTACGAAGTTTTTAACTTCAACATCACCGTAAGAAGAAACGTATTCTGCAACAGTTTTCTTTTCGTCTTTAATAAACTTTTGATCTAATAAACATTGTTCTTGATCTAAAGTAGTATTGTCAGAGATAAATCTTTCCATTTTACCTGGTAAGATTTTGTCCCAGATTTGTTCTGGTTTACCTTCAGCTTTTAATTGCTCTTTAGCTTCTCCTTCAGCTTTCGCTAAAGCTTCATCAGTTAATTGTAAACGAGAAACAAATTGAGGAACGTTCTTTAAAGTTTTACCTAAACGTACTAATTCTTCGTTGTCTTTTTTAATCGCAGCAATTCTAGCTTCAGTTTCAGAAGCTACATAAGCAGGATCAAAATCTTTGTAAGATAAAGAAGTTGCACCCATTGAAGCAGCTTGCATAGCTAAGTCTTTAGTTAACTCAGCAGCATTATCTACAGCAGCAGTTAAACCTACCATTGCAGCAATTTTACCAACGTGAGTGTAAGCTCCTACGTATGGTGCTTCAATTCTTTCGAAAGCAGTGATATCGATTTTTTCACCGATAACTCCTGTTTGCTCGATTAATTTTTCAGCAACAGTTACACCACCAAAATCAGCAGCTAAGAACTCTTCTTTTGTTTTGTGGTTAAAAGCGATGTCAACAAATTCTTGCGCTAATGCTTTGAATGAATCGTTTTTAGCTACGAAATCTGTTTCACATGCTAATACGATAGCAACACCGTATGTGTTGTCATCGCTAATTTTAGTGATTGCCACACCTTCAGTAGACTCACGATCTGCTCTTTTAGCAGCAATCTTTTGTCCTTTTTTACGTAAAATTTCAATAGCTTTATCAAAATCACCTTCAGCTTCTACTAATGCTTTTTTACAATCCATCATACCAGCTCCGGTAGTTTCTCTTAATTTCTTTACGTCTGCAGCGCTAATTTTTACTGACATTTCTATCGTTATTTTTTAGTTGTAAATATATTGTTGTACAAAGTTGTAAAAATTTAAAGGTTCCAATGTAATGAAACCTTTAAATTAAAAAATTATTTTGCTTCTTCTTTTGCTGGAGCATCAGCTGTTTTTTCAGCTTTAGCTTTTTCCTTATCAGCTTTTCTTTCTGTTAAGCCTTCAGCAATTGCATCAGTTACATACGATAATACTTTATCGATAGATTTAGAAGCATCATCATTTGCAGGAATTACAAAGTCGATTGGTCTTGGATCCGAGTTTGTATCAACCATTGCAAAGATTGGAATGTTTAATTTTTGTGCTTCAGCAACAGCAATGTGTTCTTTCTTTACATCAATTACAAATAAAGCTCCCGGTAAACGAGTCATATCAGAAATTGAACCTAAGTTCTTTTCTAATTTTTCACGTTGACGAGTAATTTGTAATTTTTCTCTTTTAGATAATGCATCAAAAGAACCATCAGTCTTCATTCTATCAATAGAAGTCATTTTCTTAACGGCTTTACGGATAGTAACGAAGTTTGTTAACATACCACCTGGCCAACGCTCAGTAATGTAAGGCATGTTTACAGCTTTAGCTTTTTCAGCAACGATATCTTTAGCTTGCTTTTTAGTAGCAACGAATAAGATTTTACGTCCTGAGTTAGCTATTTTTTGTAACGCAGCAGAAGCCTCGTCAATTTTAGCTGAAGTTTTGTACAAATCGATGATGTGAACACCATTACGCTCTGTATAAATGTATGGAGCCATGTTAGGGTTCCACTTTCTAGTTAAGTGTCCAAAGTGAACACCACTTTCTAATAATTCTTGAATGTTTGCCATTTTAATAAATGTGTTTACGTTCTGTTTTCGCAATATTTCAGTAGTTATTAAGTCTGAAATATTTAGATACTAAACTGTTAAAAATTGATTTATAAATAACAGTCTCGAAACATTTAAATACTGAAACAAGTTCAGTAAAATATTAACGTTTAGAGAACTGGAATTTCTTACGTGCTTTCTTCTGACCGAATTTCTTACGTTCAACCATTCTTGGATCACGAGTTAATAATCCTTCTGGCTTTAATACAGCTTTATTTTCTTCATTGATAGCAACTAATGCTCTAGTAATTGCTAAACGAATAGCTTCAGCTTGACCAGTAACACCACCACCGTATACGTTTACTTTTACATCGTAAGCCTCTAAGTTTTCAGTTAACATTAAAGGTTGTTGAACTTTGTATTGTAAAGTTGGTGTAGTGAAATAGTTTTTAAACTCTCTTTTGTTGATAGTGATGTTTCCACTTCCTTGAGAAACATAAACACGAGCAACAGCTGTTTTTCTTCTACCTATTTTGTGTACAGTTTCCATAATTATTTAAGATCGTTAAGGTTAATAGTTTTAGGTTTTTGAGCTTCTTGACCATGCTCTGTACCTGCGTAAACATATAAGTTTTTGTATAACGCGCTACCTAAACGGTTTTTAGGTAACATACCTTTAACTGCTTTTTCGATTAATCTTGTAGGATCTTTTTCGAACATTTCTGAAGCAGTTAATGATCTTTGGCCTCCTGGATAACCTGTGTGACGAATGTAAGACTTGTCTGTCCACTTTTTACCAGTTAGGTTAATTTTTTCAGCGTTGATAATAACAACGTTGTCTCCACAATCTACGTGAGGAGTATAATTTGGCTTGTACTTACCTCTAATAAGTTTTGCAACTTTAGAAGCTAGACGACCCAATGTTTGCCCGTCCGCATCAACTAAAACCCACTCTTTGTTTACGGTAGCCTTATTAGCTGATACTGTTTTGTAACTTAATGTGTTCATAATTACACGATTAGTTTTTGTTTATTAATAATTAATTTTATCCTTTAAAAAGGTCTGCAAATGTACGATTAATTATTTGATTGACAAATAGCGTGTTAGTTTAATTTTTCTATTGCTTATTTTAACTGAGTAAAGAGTATAAAAAAAGCATGCTAAAGGCATGCTTTTTTTGAATTATGTGTTTAAAAATTACTCCACTTTTTGATCTAATAAATCAAAGAACTGATTTAATCTTGGTAAAATGATAATTTTTGTACGTCTATTTTTGGCTTTGTTAGCAGGACTGTTGTTTTCTACTAAAGGAACATAACTACTTCTACCAGCTGCGATTAATCTTTCAGGAGCAACATTATACTTTCCTTGTAACTCACGAACGATAGCAGTAGAACGTAAAACACTTAATCCCCAGTTATCCTTTAAGGCTGATCCAGCTGAAACAGGAGTGTTGTCTGTATGTCCTTCAACCATTACATCCATTTGAGGCTGTCCGTTAACTACAGTAGCAACTTTTTCTAACACTTTAGAAGCTTTGTCGTTAATAGTGTAACTTCCACTTTTAAATAATAACTTGTCGGAAATTGAAATGAATACAACTGTTTTTTCAACATTTACTTCAATATCTTCGTCATCAATACCGTCTTGTAATTCTCTTTTTAAGTGAAAAGCAACTACTAAGTTTAAAGAATCTTTTTTAGAAGCAGCTTCTCTAATTTTGTTGATGTACTTATCTTTCTTGCTTAATTGAGATAATGTCTCTTTAATGTTATCATTAGCGCCTTTAGTTAAAACTGTTAAGTTTTCAACTTGTTGTAAAGTGTTTTCTTTATCTCTCTTTAATTCTGTAACTCTAGACTCTAAAGAAAATGCCTTTTCTTCACAGTTTTCTTTTTCAACTAAACATTTGGTCAAGTTAGCTTTTACAGCTAGTAATTCTTCTTTAGTTTGTTCGTGTTTAGCTTTTATAGCTTCTAATTCTTTCGTTGAAGCACAAGATGCTAATAAGATTGAAGCAGTAAGGAATAAAAATATTTTTCTCATTTTATTCTATTTTTTAGATATATTAAACGTTGAGCAAATTTATAAAAATGAAGACACAAAAAAGAGAATTAACAATCTTTTATGAAGTGTGAATACATTATTTTTGTGACTAAATTTTTTAAAGATGATTAAAAGGATAACGCTTTTAGTAGTTTCATTATTGTTAGTAATAGCTTGTAAGGAAGAAAAAAAAGAAAAGATAACTAAATTACAAGGAGCTGTTTTTGGGACTACATATCATATAACCTATTTGAATAAGGTTGATTATCAAAAACCTATTGATAGTTTGTTTAATTTGGTAAACAAATCATTGTCTACATACATGCCTACTTCTGATATTTCAAAAATTAACCAAGGAGACACCACTGTAATAGTTGATGATATGTTTGTAGAAGTTTTTGAAAAGGCTAAAAGAATTTACAAGGAAACTGATGGTTATTTTGATCCGACGATTGGTAGACTGATAGATGCTTACGGCTTTGGCTCAGGAAAAGAAAAGAAAGATTTGACCTCTGAAGAAATAGCGGCTTTGATGGAGAATGTAGGATTTGATAAAGTTGTGTTAAAAAACAGAAAAGTTTATAGAGATAGTGAAAATATAGAGTTTAATGTTAATGCTTTTGCTAAAGGTTATGGAGTAGATGTTGTTGGGAGGTTTTTAGAGTCGAAAAACATTGATGATTACATAGTAGAAATAGGAGGAGAGATCAGAGCTAGAGGAACAAAAGACGGAAAGCTTTGGAAAGTAGCGATTGAAAAGCCAAATGCTGATGGAACACGTTCTGTTCAAAAAATAATTGAGCTGGATAATGAATCTATGGCAACTTCAGGGAATTATAGAAAGTACAAGTTAAATACTGAAGGAAAAAAGATAGTACACACGGTAAATGCCAAAACAGGACTAGCAGAAGAGAGCAATTTGTTAAGTGTGTCAGTTCGATTAAAAGGTGACTGCGCCGATGTAGATGCCTATGCAACGGCTTTTTTAGCAAAGGGTTTAGAAAAAACAAAAGAGTTTCTAAAAGAACATCCAGAGCTTAAAGTGGTGTTGTTATATCATAATGAAGCAGGAGAACTAGCAGAATTCGTAAACTAGTTTTTGTAACATACAGGCAAAATTTCGCCTTTCATTAAAGCAAATCGTTCTAGTTTTTCTGGAGCGATTTTTTTTGTGTAGTCTATTTCATCAACTTTAAATCCTACAGAACGTAGTTTATCAAAATAATCACGACCGTACACACGTACATGGTCGTACTGACCAAATATTTTTGCACGTTCTTTAGTGTCGGTAATAGAATTATCTTCAAAAGTAACTTCTCTTGATAAATCCTGCGGAATTTGAAAAATACCAAATCCACCAACTTTCATTACTCGATACAATTCTTGCATCGCCTTTGTGTCGTCAGGGATATGTTCCAGCACATGATTACAAAACACTACATCAAAAGAGTTGTTTTCAAAAGGAAGGTCGCAAATATCTGCTTTTACATCTGCTATAGGTGATTCTAAATCGGATGTTGTGTACTCTAAATTTTGCTGTTTTCTAAAAAGGTCTAAAAAACATTGCTCAGGAGCGATATGTAATACTTTTAACTCTTTATCGGAAGTAAAGAAGTTACTTTCCTGTTGTAAAAAAAGCCACATTAAACGATGTCTTTCCAATGATAAAGTAGAAGGAGAAAGTGCATTTTTACGTTGAACTCCATATCCGTAAGGTAAAAACTTTTTGAATGATTTTCCGTCAATCGGATCTGTAAAGTTATCTCCTTTTAACCACCAAGTAATAATGGGACGAGCCCAATAACTGGCTTTGATTAATATAGGTCTAGGAATAGTATTAAGTATCGTTTTAAATAAAGACACAAATTATATAACTAATGGTTGTTGTCTAAATTCGTCTTCTTCATTACTTTCGATACCTAAAGCATCGTAAATATACTTAAAGGTAGATAGTAACTCTGGTTTACCATCAACTATGGCTACATCATGTTCAAAGTGTGCTGATGGTTTACCATCTAAAGTGGTAATTGTCCATCCATCACTATGTTGACGGATTTTATGAGTTCCCATATTGGTCATAGGTTCAATAGCAACTACCATACCTTCAATAAATTTTTTACCACGACCTCTGCGTCCATAGTTAGGCATTTCTGGGTCTTCGTGCATTTTGCGTCCCAATCCGTGTCCTACCAGTTCACGAACAACACCATAGCCATGTTTTTCAGTAAAGTTTTGAATAGCAAAACCTACATCACCAACACGATTTCCTACTTTAAGTTCACGAATACCTACATATAAACTTTCTTTAGTGATATCAAGTAGTTTTTGAGTTTCAGGGGCAATTTCACCTACAGCAAACGTGTAAGCGTGATCTCCGTAAAAATCATTTTTTATAGCACCACAATCAATAGAGATGATGTCACCTTCTTGTAAAGGTGTGTTATTTGGAATTCCATGAACTACTTGTGAGTTTGGGCTCATACAAAGTGTATTAGGGAAATCATATAGACCTAAAAAACCAGGAATAGCTCCTTGCTCACGAATAAAATCTTCAGCAAGTTTATCAAGTTGCAATGTAGTAACACCAGGTTTTACTTCTTTGGCAAGCATACCTAAGGTTTTTGATACTACTAAAGCACTTTCGCGCATTAATTCAATTTCTTCTCTAGTTTTTGGTTTAATCATGGTAAAAATATTGAGGCGCAAATTTACAGTTATTTTTGATATGGATGTTTGTATTCTTGACCAGATAGTATTTTTAAGAAATCTTCTTCAACTGAGCTACCTTCAACAGCATGTTCTACAAAACGCCCAACTTCTTTTCCGTCTTTATAAAAAATGAAGGTTGGAACTCGAATTACATTGAAACCTTCTTCTAAACCATTAGCTTTTTTCTGACGGTTTACTGTAATTAATTCAAGGTTTTTATAATCGAATTCGGCTTCGTCTAAGATTTTATAAAAATTAGGAATCTCTCTTTTACTGTCTCCACACCAAGTTCCCATAAAACCTTTTATTTTTATGTCCTTTAAATATGGTTTTAGTTTTTCTACGGTAGCTTTATCTGTTTCGTAATATGAATAAAAATCGTTAAACCACTCACTTCCGTATGGCTCTTGTTGGAAGTCTTTTTTAGTGGCAATACCAACTAAATTTCCATTTTCATTTTTTGTTGCTAGGTTCTTTGGTGTCGATGCACAAGAAATAATAAGTAAGGCTATAAAAAGGTATACGATTTTTTTCATGAAATATATTTTTAAATAAGCGAATGTTGTGTCATTTCTTTAGGTTGTTCAATACCCATTAATTTTAAAATAGTTGGAGCAATGTCGCCTAAAATACCACTTTTTATTGATTTTAACTCCTTGTCAATTAAAATCATAGGGACAGGATTGGTGGTGTGCGCTGTATGTGGTGTTCCATCTGGGTTAATCATTGTTTCACAGTTTCCATGATCTGCAATTAAAATAGTGGTATAGCCATTATTTAACGCAGTTGTTACTACGTCTTCAACACAATTGTCAACTGCTTCACAAGCTTTAACAGCAGCTTCGAAAACACCTGTGTGTCCTACCATGTCACCATTAGCAAAGTTTAAACATACAAAATCAACATTGCCGCTTTGTAGTTCAGGAACAATAGCGTCGCGAATTTCATAAGCACTCATTTCAGGTTTTAAATCATAGGTAGCTACTTTAGGAGATGGACAAAGCAAACGTTTTTCTCCTGTAAATTCATCTTCTCTTCCACCAGAGAAAAAGAAGGTAACGTGTGGATATTTTTCTGTCTCAGCAATCCTAATTTGACTTTTTCCAGCTGACTCTAATACTTCACCCAAAGTGTTTTCAATGTTCTTTCCATCGTAAATAACATGGATGTTTTTAAAAGTATCGTCATAGCTTGTCATGGTAACAAAATATAACGGTAGTTTTTTTATGTTGAATTCAGGAAAATCTTTTTGGCTCAAAGCTTCTGTTAATTGACGACCCCTATCTGTTCTAAAATTGAAGAAAATAACAACGTCATCTTCCTTAATTACAGTTTTTGGTTGTTGACTTTCATCAACCATTACTATTGGTTTGATAAACTCATCAGTAACATCTGCATCATAACTTTGTTGAATACTAGCTGGAGCATCCGAAGAAAAAGTTCCTTTTCCGTTTACTAAAGCTTCGTAAGCAAGTTGCACACGTTCCCAACGATTATCACGATCCATTGCATAGTAACGACCAGTAATTGTTGCCAATTCACCCGTAGTTTCTTGCATGTGTTCTTGAATATCGTTGATGAAATACTTTCCTGATTTAGGATCACAATCACGACCGTCAGTAAAAGCGTGTAGGTATACATTATCTAAACCAAAATTGTTAGCTGCAGATAGCAAACCTTTTAGGTGATTAATATGAGAATGAATTCCTCCATTAGAAACCAATCCTAAAAAATGGATATTTTTATTGTTTGTTTTAGCGTATTCAAAAGCGTTTAGAAGTTCCTTTTCTTGTGCTAAAGTT
Organism: Tenacibaculum sp. SSH1-16; assembly: GCF_040104435.1. Lineage (NCBI taxonomy): Bacteria > Pseudomonadati > Bacteroidota > Flavobacteriia > Flavobacteriales > Flavobacteriaceae > Tenacibaculum > Tenacibaculum sp. SSH1-16. Next base: position 98,477 of record NZ_JBECOV010000002.1, on the reverse strand, counting down.
CCTTCTTTTACAGCTTTGTTAATTTTGGCTAAATTCTGATATACAATTCTACCAGCACCTAAATTCATATGTCCGACTTCAGAATTTCCCATTTGTCCTACTGGTAAACCAACATGTTCTCCATCGGTTCTTAATTGTGCATGTGGAAATTTATTGTATAACGAATTTATAAATGGAGTTTTTGCGTTGTATATAGCCGATACTTTTGGGTCTTGGGTAATCCCCCATCCATCCAAAATCATTAAAATTACTTTCTTGTTCATGTTACAAATTTACTTCTTTGTATTAAAAGTAAAATCTTTTGGGTTAATAATTATGTCAAAAGAGGTAAAATTGAAAAAGTTATTGAGGTAGTTTTGCTGCGTAACTAAAAAAAACAATAATATGAATAAAATAATTTTATTAGTAATAGCGATAACGAGTTTTTCAGTTGCGAATGCTCAAGTGGGAGAAGGTACAAATTGGTTGAAATTAGGAATCCATGGAGGTGCTCCTGTTAGTGATGCTTCTGATGTTTCTTCTTTTGTTTTGGGGGTTGATTTGAAATATCAGTTTTTAAATGCAGAAAGTTTTGCTATAGGAGCTTCGACAGGGTATACTCATTATTTTGGGAAAGAAGAAGGTGTTATTGAATTCTCTGATTCAGGACTAATCCCTGTAGCAGGATTGTTTAGGTTTTACCCAACAAAAAACTTCTTTTTAGGAACGGATTTAGGGTATGCTTTTTTTACTGAAGGAAGTGAAACTGGTGGATTTTATTACAGGCCAGAAATAGGGTATCACAACGACGAGTGGAATATTTTCGGGTATTACCAAGGGGTTTCGTCTGATGGTATTTCTCCTTCTTCTGTAGGTGTTGGAATAAATTACAATATTATTCAAGGTAAGTAACAAGAAGATAGGGGATCTGTTATTAACACAAGGTTGGATTTTTTAAAAAATTCAACCTTTTTATATTGATTAAACTAATGAGATAATATAAAGTAATGTTAAAAAGGTGGCTATCAAAGCCAGAATGTTTTTTATAAAATTAACTTGTTGTTGTCTTTTTATCTTTAAACGAATGTTTTTAAGCTGCTTTTCATTAGCAGTTTTTTTTAAAAATAATTTGTCGTTTTTTTCTTTTTGGAAACGTTCTAACTTTTCAAAAGCGCTAGTTCTTTTTCTTTTATTGTTTTTTAAACTCGTAATCATTGACGATACTGACCCACTGAAACTCATAGCAACTAATTTAAATATATAATTATTAGTGTACTCGATTAATTAAATGTTACAGTAACAACATTACTTTTTATATTTACGTATAGCTTCTTTAATTTTTTCAATTCTATTTTCAGGGTCAGGGTGGGTGCTTTGAAATTCAGGAACTCTATTTGGACCAGCTGCAGCTTTTAAAATTTCCATTACGCCAATCAAGTTTTCAGGGTTATAACCTGCATCAATCATTAATTTAACACCTAACTCATCACTTTCTAATTCATCACCACGACCGTTTTTTAATAAAGTTTGTTGTCCAATACTATTCGCCAGTTCTCCTAAATCAGCGCCGACAGAAGCTCCCATGGTTAAAAGTTTCCAAAAATTGGCATCGGTAATTCGTTCGTTAGAATGTTTTCCTAAGACATGTCCTATTTCATGACCTAGTACACCTGCTAGTTGATCTTCGTTTTTTAATTGAGTGAATAAAGCATGAGTTATAAAAATTTGCCCTCCAGGTAAGGCAAAAGCATTGATTGTTTTTTCATCTCTTAATAAATGAAAATCGAATTGGTAACCTGATTTTTTAGCTACCGTGTTGTTTACGAGCTTTGCACCTACTTTATCTACAAGTACTTGAGCATTTTCATTAGGATACAAGCCTCCGTGTTGCTGAGTCATCATAGGAGCTTGTTGTAGTCCGATAGCAATTTCTTGTTCTGGAGATAAACTAACTGCTTGTGTTTTCCCTGTATAAGGGTTTACCTCTTGTTGACTGCATTTACGTAGATAAGCAAAAGCAACAATAGCTATACCTACAAGCAAACGAGTTTTTAAACCTCCTTTAATTTTCATCAATAAGTTATTTTATTAGTCCCGAAAGTAAAAGTACAAAATATATAATTTAACGGATATCAATTTTTTATGAACTATAAAAAACTTAAATTTACACAGCAAAACAAACAACATTATGGAGCCTCACTTTGAGTTAAACGAAGTTACTAAGAAGTTACCCAGGCATTTACATAAGTTCGTGGTAAAACAACCGTATGATGAATATACGGCTCAAAACCAAGCTGTATGGCGTTATGTAATGCGTATGAATGTAGATTATTTAGGGAAAGTAGCGCATGCTTCGTACTTAGATGGATTGAAAAAGACAGGCATTTCCGTCGAGAAAATTCCTCACATGCAAGGAATGAATCGTATTTTAAAAGAAATAGGTTGGGCGGCAGTATCTGTTGATGGATTTATACCACCGAATGCTTTTATGGAATTTCAAGCGTACAATGTGTTAGTGATTGCGTCTGACATGCGTACGATAGATCATATTGAATACACGCCAGCTCCTGATATTATTCATGAAGCCGCAGGACATGCACCAATTATAGCAAATCCAGAGTATGCTGAATATTTACGCCGTTTTGGTGAAATTGGCGCAAAAGCGATTTCTTCAGCAAAAGATTACGAAATGTATGAAGCTATTCGCTTGTTGTCTATTTTAAAAGAAGATCCTAATTCTACTCAAAAAGATATTGATGAAGCACAAGAACAAGTTGAGTGGTTGCAAAATAACATGGGAGAGCTTTCAGAAATGGCTCAAATTAGAAATTTACACTGGTGGACAGTGGAGTATGGATTGATAGGGACCCTAGAAAATCCAAAAATTTATGGAGCAGGGTTATTGTCTTCTATTGGAGAGAGTAAATGGTGTATGAAAGATGAGGTCGAAAAAGTTTCATATACATTAGATGCTGCGAATGTAAGTTTTGATATTACAAAACCTCAACCTCAGTTGTTTGTTACTCCAGATTTTGCTCATTTAAGTTTAGTGTTGGAGCAGTTTGCTAATAAAATGGCAATACGAACTGGTGGATTAAAAGGAATAGAAAAATTGATAGATTCTAAAAATTTAGGAACTATCGAGTTGAGTACAGGTATTCAAGTGTCAGGGATTTTTACCAATGTAATAACTGATGAGAATAATAAAGCCATTTATGTACAAACAACTGGTCCTACTGCGTTAGCAAATAGAGATAAAGAATTAATAGGTCACGGAACAAATTATCATGCAGAAGGTTTTGGAAGTCCAATAGGAAAGTTAAAAGGGATTAATATTCCAATAGAGAATATGAGTCCGCGAGATTTGAAAGCTTATGGTATTTATGAAGGAGAGCAGGTTACCTTAGAGTTTGAAGATGGAGTAAAAGTAGTAGGAGAAGTAATTACAGGAACAAGGGATTTAAGAGGTAGGATTTTACTAATTTCTTTTAAAAACTGTACAGTAACTCATGGAGACACGTTGTTATTTCACCCAGATTGGGGAGTATACGATATGGCTGTGGGTGTAGAGGTGGTATCTGCTTTTGCAGGTCCTGCAGATGTGGCTTCATTTGGAGATGTAGGTAAAGTATCGGAAACCAAAACGCACAAGATTCAATATTCTGATTCAGATAGAAAGTTATATAGTTTATATGACAGAGTAAGAGGACTAAGGGAAGTTGGCACAGTTTCTGAGGAAGACATTGAGGAAATTTTTACAGAAGTAAAATCAAATTATAAAAATGATTGGTTGTTGTCGTTAGAGCTGTTAGAATTGGCAACACTAAACAATTTTTCAATAAAAGGAGCGTTACGTGAATATCTTGAAGAAATGAAAAGTAACAAGAGTTACACTACGTTAATAGAAAACGGTTTACTTTTGTTGGAAAATTACCAAGAAGGATAAAATGGGATTATTTAATTTATTTAGAAAGAAGAATATGAGTAACGAAATACAGGAATATTTAGCTAAAGGAGCAGTTGTTTTAGATGTAAGGACTTTAGCGGAATGGAATGAAGGGCATAGTGAAGGAGCTAAGCATATTGTTTTAGCTACGATTCCTACAAATGTAGAGGAAATTAAATCGTGGGATAAGCCAGTGATTGCAGTATGTAGAAGTGGTGGTAGAAGCGGGCAAGCAGCAGAGTTTTTACAAAACCATGGGATTGATGTAATTAACGGAGGGCCTTGGCAAAATGTTGATCAGTATTTAGTGAAAAAGTAAAATTTATAGGAAAATTAGGTTACAAGCCTAATTTTCCTATAAAATCAAATAAAAATAAGCTATGAGATTTAATAAATTACTTTTCTCCTTTTTTATAGGGGTGTTTACTCTTTCTTCCTATTCACAAAGACAGGTGAAACTTGGTTTAAGTGGAGGGGGTAACTATTCTTCTTTGAGGTTTCAGGATAGTTCAATAACTGAGCATGATTCTGAGGTTGGTTATTTGTTTGGAATTGCTACAAATATTCAATTAAAGAATGAATTGTCATTGCAGATAGAATTGAACTATGAAAGGAAAGTAGTAAGTGTGTTTTCTCCAGAATTTGAAATTAATGGAGTGAAAATTAATAGTTTTAGAAACTATGATTTATATGATTTTATGACGTTGCCAGTTTTATTAAGATATGAAGTAGGAGAGAAAAGTCCTTTTTATATAAATGGAGGAGTGTTTTTGGGGTATTTATTAAGTGCTAGAGAGAGGGTTAATGATGGAGATTTAAGTGAAGATTTATCGGAATATTTTAGTGATTTTGACTTAGGGTTATCAATTGGGGTAGGGAAGATATTTTTATTAGATAATTCTAATGAGTTATTTGTAGAGTTGAGAAATAATTTAGGTTTAACAAATATAGATAGTGACCCTAATGGACAATATCAAAAAACAAATTCTTTAAGTTTTATTTTGGGATGGAACCTTGTGTTGTAATTTTAATGAATTCTTAAAAATTCATAAAAGGAAATTCTTGTAAAAGTGTTTCCTTTTTTTGTTGTAGTTTTTTCAAAAATAACTGATGAGCTTCAGATTCTGAGTTAAAAGGTTTGTGGTTTATTCCTCTTTGAATGGTTTCGACTTGCTGCATCGTTTTGTATGAATCTTCTGTAAACCAAACTTGTTTAAATTTTTCCCATATGTAATTCACAGCAGTTTTATTTGGGTGAATCATATCCTCATTATAAAAACGATAATCACGTAATTCATCCATCATAATTTCATATGAAGGAAAATAGTAAATAAAATTTCTCGGTTCCACTACTTCATGAATAGCTGAAAGTAAGTGTGCTTTACTACGTTGGTTTTCTTTAAAACCATCTTTTAAATGTCGTACAGGAGATAACGTGTAAATAACTGAAATGTTTTTATTTACTGACTTAACAAGAGAGTTAATAGCTTCTAAGCTTTCAGAAATTTCATGAACGCTTAATAATTCCTTTAAAAATTTTTTCTGAGGAACTTTGTGGCAATTGGCTACAAAATTATCCGAGGAGATTTCTCTATATACCCATGCTGTACCTAGTGTAATGATAAGGTGTGTGGTGTTTTGTAGTTGCTTAAAAGTTTGTTGTATGGATAAATTTAAGCTGTTTAATAATCCATTTTTATTTATAGCGCTTAAACTTGAATGTGCTTCAAAAGAGTGCCATCGTTCATTGTGAAAAAAAACATCTTTGTCGGTATGTTCTTCTTTGTTTAATGCTTTTGTAATTAAGTTTTCAATAGCCTTAGGGTGGAATAAAATACCAAAAGGGTTTTGTTTTGATTGAAACTTGTAGTAGTTAAGTTTGTCGCCAATATTTTCAGAAAAACAAGAACCAAGTAAAAGTAGTTTTGACTGATAATTAATTTGATTATGTTTTTGCTTCGTAAGTGGTATTCGCGTTTGAAGATTCATAAATTTAAAGAAAAATAACAATCAAAAATAAGTATAAAATCTTCATAAGAAGTGGTGTAGGTTTGTAATTCGTTAAAATTTGTATCTTTGTTCAAAAGAATTAAGAATACATTGAACAATATAAAATCAGTTTTTACAATTAAAGATCTTGAAAATATTTCAGGAATAAAAGCTCATACAATTAGAATTTGGGAAAAACGCTACAATCTGTTATCGCCAGAGAGAACCGATACCAATATTCGTTATTACTCTTCAGAAAATTTACAGAAATTACTAAATGTTGTCTTGTTGAATAAAAATAGTATAAAGATTTCTAAAATAGCAGAAATGTCTGATGATACTATTGTTTTAAAAGCAAGAGAGTTAGCTTTTAAAATGGCAGTAAACGATGAAGCTGTTAATTCTTTTAAGTTAGCAATGTTTCAATTCGATAAAATATTATTTAACAATGCTTACAATAGATTGTTGAAAACAAAGACTTTTAGAGAGGTTTTTAAAGATGTTTTTATTCCTTTTTTAAATCATGTAGGGTTATTATGGCAAACAGATACCTTATTGCCAGCACATGAACACTTCATATCTAATTTAATCATACAAAAAATTCAGATTAACATAGAGAAGTTAGAGTACGTTAGTAATAACTCAGATACAAGTTATGTGTTGTTTCTTCCAGAAAATGAAATTCATGAATTAGGGCTTATGTATTTAAATTATGAGCTTATATTAAGGGGGTATAATACTATTTATCTAGGGCAAAGTTTACCCTTAGATAACTTAAACTACTTTTTTAAAAATGAAACAAAAATTTGTTTTATTACTTCCATGACTGTTCAGCCATATGAAGATAAAGTAGAAGAATATTTTTTTGAAATAGACAAAATGTTAGAAAATACTAATCATGAGCTAATAGCAATAGGAAATAAAGCGATGACGGTTAGTCATATTGATTTTAAAGCGAAAATAACGATGTATCCTTCTTTGGTGGCGTTATTAGAGCGGTTTTAACATTGTGTTTAACTTTTTTTTGTTTTTGTTAAACAAAATAAGTAGCTTTGAAGTGTGTTTTAAAATTAAAGCACATTTTTTTGGCAAAAACTATTTTTGTTTAATGTTTTTTGTTTTAATGTAAACAAAGTCTATCGAGGCTGAAAAATAGACTATAAAAATAAAAAGAGTAAGCATTAATTTTAAAGTGTAGAATTATGAAAGTAAAGAATTTAACCTCTGTGTTTTTTTTGGGGCTGTTTTTAAGTTTTGGTTTGTTAACATCGTGTAGCGATGATAATGATCCAGTGATAGAAAAGCCCAAAACTATAGTTGATGTAGCAGTTGCAGATTCCAATTTAAGTATTCTTGTGTCTGCTTTACAAAAAGCTGATTTAGTATCGGCGTTACAAGCCGAAGGATCTTTTACGGTTTTTGCGCCTACAAACGCGGCATTTCAAGCGTTGTTAGATAGTAATGACTCATGGAACTCATTAGATGATATTCCGGTAGAAACATTAAAATCAGTGTTGTTGTTTCATGTGATAAGTGGAGAAGTAAAGGCAGCTAATTTATCCAATACCTACGTAAATACATTGTCAACAGGTCCAAACGATGAAATGTTGTCATTGCAAGTGGAAGTTGATGGAGCAGTAGAGTTTAATGGAGATTCAAAGCCAATTGCTACAGACATTATGGCTTCAAATGGAGTGATACACACAATTGATAAGGTAATGTTGCCAGCTAATGTAGTAACCTTAGCGTTGAATAATAGTAGTTTTACCTCTTTGGTTGCAGCTTTAACAGATAGCCGTCATACTACTGATTTTGTTTCTTTGTTAAGTCAAGAAGGACCTTATACAATATTCGCTCCAACAAATGATGCATTTCAAGCGTTATTAGATAGTAACGATTCTTGGAATTCGTTAGCAGATATTCCAATCGCAACATTAGAGGCAGTGTTAAAATATCATGTATTTGCTGGAGGAAATGTGCAATCAGATGAATTAAGTGATAATCAAGAAATCACAATGTTTGATGGAAGTATAGTGACTGTTGATTTATCAAATGGAGCAAAATTAGAAACAAGTTCAGGACAATCTGTTGTAATTTCATTGACAGATGTACAAGGAACAAATGGTGTAGTTCATGTAGTAGATAGTGTTCTTTTACCATAAACTTAATTTAATGTATTGATTGCGAGCGATTTTTTTGTTCGCAATTAATTTTAATTATCTTTATAAGAAATAATTTGAAAAAAAAGGTATATATAATAGGCTCAGGTTTCTCTTCTTTATCAGCTTCTTGCTATTTAGCAAAAGCTGGATATAAAGTGGTAATCTTGGAAAAAAATGCCACAATTGGTGGTAGAGCAAGGCAGTTATTAAGAGAAGGTTTTACTTTTGATATAGGGCCTACATGGTATTGGATGCCAGATGTTTTTAAAAAGTTTTTTGCAGACTTTGAAAAGAAACCTTCAGATTACTATGAGTTAGAAAGATTAAACCCTGCTTATGAAGTATACTTTGGAGAAAAAGATTCAATAGTAATTCCAGGAACATTAGAGGAGATTTATGAGGTTTTTGAAAAAGAAGAAAAAGGAAGTTCAAAACACCTGAAGTCTTTTTTAAAATCAGCAAAATATAATTATGATGTTTCTATAAATGATTTAGTTTATAAGCCAGGAGTTTCTCCCTTAGAGTTGGTAACTCCAGTTACTATGGGAAAGATATTTCAGTTTTTTTCTACTATCAGACATGAGGTAAGAAAGAAAATTAAAAGTAAAAAACTAATTCAAATTTTAGAATTTCCAGTGTTGTTTCTGGGGGCAAAACCAAGTAACACCCCAGCGTTTTATAATTTTATGAATTATGCCGATTTTGGCTTAGGTACATGGCACCCAAAAGGAGGAATGTATAAAGTAATTGAGGCTATGACTACACTAGCATCGAGCTTAGGTGTGAAATTTCAAACCAATGTAAATGTTGAAGAAATTGTAGTAAACGATAAAGGTGAAGCAGTTGGGGTTGCGGTAGATGGAAAATTAATGAAATCTGATGTAGTGTTAAGTGGAGCAGATTATCATCATACTGAAACTTTACTGCCTAAATATTTAAGGCAATATTCAGAAAGTTATTGGGATAAAAAAACATTTGCGCCTTCATCTTTGCTTTTTTATGTAGGGTTTGACAAGAAGTTAAAAAATGTATGTCATCATACCTTGTTTTTTGATACAGATTTTGATGCGCATGCGAAAACAATATATGATGTTCCTTGTTGGCCAAAAGAACCATTGTTTTATGCTAGCTTTCCCTCAATTACAGATGGTTCTTTTGCGCCTAAAGGAAAAGAGGCTGCTACTTTTTTAATTCCATTGGCGCCTGGTATAGAAGATACTCCGGAGCTAAGAGAACGTTATTTTAATATTATAATAGAGAGGTTAGAAAGACTAACAAATCAATCAGTAAAAAAACATGTGTTGTTTAAAGAAAGCTTTTGTGTAAATGATTTTATTAAGGAATATAATTCGTATAAAGGAAATGCCTACGGTTTGGCAAATATTTTAACACAAACAGCATTTTTAAGACCAAAAATAAAAAGTAAAAAAGTAGAGAATTTATTTTTTACAGGACAATTAACGGTACCAGGACCAGGAGTTCCTCCGTCTTTAATTTCAGGAAAAATAGCTTCAGATTTAATTTTAAAAACGTATAAAGATGAAACAATTATTTGATGAGGTTTCTTATGCATGTAGTAAGTTAGTAACTCAAAAATACAGCACCTCATTTTCGTTAGCTACGAAGATGTTATCACCAAAAATACGTACAGATATTTATAATATTTATGGTTTTGTACGCTTTGCGGATGAAATAGTAGATTCTTTTCATCAGTACGATAAGAAACAATTATTATTAAAGTTCGAAAGAGATTATTACGAATCTAAAAATAGAGGAATTAGTTTAAACCCTATTTTAAACTCGTTTATACATACTGTAAATAAGTACAAAATTTCTGATAAGCAGGTTCAGGCTTTTTTAAAAAGTATGAAAGCAGATTTGTATAAAACAGCCTATACAACTACAGAAGAGTATAATGAATATATATATGGTTCTGCTGATGTTGTAGGGTTAATGTGTTTAAAGGTTTTTGTAAATGGGAATCAGCAAAAATATGAGGAGCTAAAAGAGTCTGCAATGCGTTTAGGGTCAGCGTTTCAAAAAGTAAATTTTTTAAGAGACTTAAAAGAAGATTTTAACGAATTGAATAGGTCTTACTTTCCAAATATCAATTTTGGAGATTTAAGTACAGAAGGAAAAAATGCAATTATTAAAGAAATAGAAGATGATTTTGATGTTGCTTATAAAAACGGAATTTTAAAGCTGCCTGTTGAAGCAAAATTTGGAGTATATATGGCATATAGGTATTACAAAAAACTATTAAAAAAGCTAAAAAACACACCTTCAACAAAAATCATGGACACAAGGATTCGAATTTCAAACCCGATGAAAATTAATCTTCTAGCAAGAAGTTATGTAAGGTATAAATTAAACTTTTTATGATAAAAAGTGGTATCTTAGGAGTACTGTTATTTATGTCGATAATAAGCTTCAATAATGCACCTAATCATGTTAAAAAATACCATGAATTAGTTACAAAAGAAGCTGAGTTAGCCTATATAGCCAATTATAAAAATAGTAAAGAAGTGAGTATTCAAGGCTATATAATTTCTCTTGAAATGAAACAGGCAAAATATAAAGTAATGCCTTGGAGTAAACTAAAAGTTTTTAACACAAATAAAAACAAATTAGAAGAGTTGATTTTAAAGAATCCTAATAATGTTCACCTAAGGTATCTAAGGTTAATAATACAAGAAAATACACCAAGTGTTTTAGGATATACATCTTCTATTAAAAAAGACAAGCAGTTTTTAAAAGAAGTGCTTCAAAAAAAAGACAGTGTAAGTTATTTACATACATATATAATTAACAATACATCATTATGAATATAGTAATTTACATAGCAGTAACTACACTAACGTTTATTGTTATGGAGGGGGTTACTTGGTGCACGCATAAATATGTGATGCATGGGTTTGGTTGGTACTTACATGAAGATCATCATCAACCAGGATATCCGCATGTTTTTGAAAAAAACGATGCTTTTTTTGTTGTCTTTGCAATACCTAGTATGTTATTATTTTACTTCGGAATTCGACCAGAGTTAAACTTTTTGTTTTTCATAGGTCTGGGAATATTATTTTATGGTATTGCTTATTTCTTGGTGCATGATGTGTTAATTCACAGAAGGTTCAAGTGGTTCGACAAAACAAACAATCAATACTTAAAAGGATTGCGAAAAGCACATAAAATTCATCATAAACATTTGGGGAAACACGACGGAGAATGTTTCGGTATGTTGTTTGTGCCCTTTAAATATTTTAATAAAAGACAGTGAGTCAGTATTTATATCTAATATTAAATCTAGGCAGTTTAAGTATTCCGCTATTGTATAGTGTTTTTGAAAAAAAACTACACTTTATACAATATTTCAAACAAGCAGCGCTTAGTATTTTGTTAGTCGCCTTGTTTTTTTTAATCTGGGACAGTTGGTTTACGCAAATGGGAGTATGGGGATTTAATCCAGACTATCATTTATCGCTAAAACTGTTGAAAATGCCCATAGAAGAATGGATGTTTTTTTTCTGTATACCCTATGCATGTTTGTTTACACATGAAGCGTTGAAGTTTTTATTTCCAAAATTTAAAATGTCAAAACCTGGGACAGTAATTGTAAGCTTTTTCCTCATTTTTTTAGTGAGCTTATTGTTGATCTTTAACTTCGGAAAGTGGTACACCACAGTAAATTTTGTGCTGTTTTTACTATTGTTAGGTTATGCGTTAAAGAACCACTTGAGTACATTGCAAGAATACTACCCTAGTTTCTTAGTAATATTAATTCCTTTTCTACTAGTCAATGGAATTTTAACAGGAAGCTTTATAGAAGAACCGGTAGTTTGGTACAATAACGCAGAGAATTTAGATTTTAGAATTTTTACGATACCTATAGAAGATGCTTTTTATGCATTTACAATGTTATTTTCAGTACAGTTAATTTTTAATTTCTTAAAAAACAGAAAACTTGAAAGAAAATAAATACATACGTTTTTTAATATTCTTAATAGCTAACCTTTCAGCCTTAGGTATTGGTGTTTGGTTAATGAATGAAGGACCAAGAACAGATTGGTACTTGTCTTTAAATAAAGCTCCATGGACACCAGCAGGCTGGGTTTTTGGAGTAGCTTGGACAATCATTATGGTATTGTTTTCTGTATACATGACAAAAGTGAGTTTTCAGCATGAATTTTTAAACAAAAAGGTACTCATTTTATATGTAGATCAGTGGATTTTAAACGTAAGCTGGAACTATATTTTCTTTAATCAACATTTAACAAAATTAGGCTTGGTTGTAATCGCTTTATTATGGCTAGTTATTGGTTATTTCACTTTTGAGTATGTAAAAAAAGTAAGGTGGTATACTCTATTTATACTTCCATATTTAATATGGATGACGATTGCAACTAGTCTCAACGCATATATTGTATTAAATAATTAAACTATGGCCAAAAAAAAGAACATAACACAAGAAAAAATAATAGAATGGTATATGAATACGGTACTATTATCAGGTCAACCGAATTCAATATTTTCTTTTGCGAAAGAAAATAACTTTGAAGAAGCGGAATTTTATAAACACTTTTCAAGCTTTGAAAGCTTAGAAAAAGCTGTTTTCGGAATTTTCGCTAAAGAAACCATTCATTTACTACACAAAACAGAAGCTTATAAAGACTATTTGCCAAAAGATAAACTATTGAGTTTCTATTTTACCTTTTTTGAATTATTAACAATAAATAGATCGTATGTATTGGCGCAGTTAAAAAGGATAAAAACAGATTTTTCGAAATTAAAAGTATTGCAAGAACTGCGTACAGAGTTTATTCATTTTGTAAATGAAATAAGCCTTGAAAAAATTGATTTTAAAAATGATAAAATCAACAAAATTCAAGATAAAACTATTGCAGAGGGGTATTGGATGCAGCTATTGCTTATTTTAAAATTTTGGATAAAAGATGAGTCATCAAACTTTGAAAAAACAGATTTATTTATAGAAAAATCAGTAAAGGCAAGTTTTGATATTCAACAAATAGCACCTGTAAAAAGTGTGATTGATTTAGCGAAATTTTTGTGGAAGGAAAAATCACCAATGACATGAAAACCTTAAACAGAATACCTACGTCAAAAATAGAACGAGCTACCAAGTTGGTTTCAACAGGAGTGAAAGTTGGTGTAAATTATGCCAAGTACTACGGCAATAAAATCACTAAATCAGAAGAGGAAGCTAAAAAGCAACTTAATGAAGATAATGCTGCTGATATTTACGATGGATTAAAAGAACTAAAAGGGTCAGCATTAAAAGTAGCACAAATGCTAAGCATGGAAAAAAATATTTTGCCCAATGCTTACGTAGAAAAATTTTCATTATCACAATTTTCAGTTCCACCATTATCAGGACCTTTAGTAATCAAAACGTTTAAAAAATACTTCAGTAAAACACCAAACGAAGTTTTTGATACGTTTACAGCAGAATCAGTAAATGCAGCAAGTATAGGACAAGTTCATAAAGCCACTAAAGATGGAAAAGAACTAGCTGTAAAAATTCAATATCCAGGGGTTGCTGATAGTATTTCAACCGATTTAGCATTGGTGAAACCTATTGCGATGAAAATGTTTAACATTAAAGGAGAAGGTTCAGATGAATATTTTAAAGAAGTTGAAGAAAAGCTCTTGGAAGAAACTAATTACGAATTAGAACTTGCGCAGAGTAATGAAATTGCAGATGCCTGTAAACATATTCCAAACTTAAAATTTCCAAAATACTATTCAGATTTGTCATCAGATAGAATTTTAACGATGGATTGGATGGATGGAGTTCACCTGTCAGAGTTTACTAAAAATGAGCAACCTGAAGATGTTGCAAATAAACTAGGGCAAGCTTTGTGGGACTTTTACATGTATCAAATGCACAAGCTAAAAAAGGTACATGCAGATCCGCATCCAGGGAATTTTTTAGTGTCTAAATCAAATGAATTGATTGTTATCGATTTTGGATGTATGAAAGAAGTTCCTGAAAGTTTTTATGTGCCTTATTTCGAACTAGCAAAAAGAGAAAATATAGATAATCCAGCTTTTTTTGAAAGTAAACTCTATGAGTTAGAAATCTTGAGAAAAGATGATACACCAGAAGAAATAACCTTTTTTAAAGCATTGTTTTATGAAATGTTATCACTCTTTACACAACCTTTTCAGCAAGAAGAATTTGATTTTTCAGATGAGGAGTTCTTCGGGAAAATAGCAGATTTAGGTCAGAAATATGCCAAGAGTACCGAGCTTAAAAAGATGAACGGAAATAGAGGATCAAAACACTTCATTTACATTAATCGAACATTTTTTGGTTTATATAACCTAATGCACGATTTAAAAGCAAACAAGGTAAAAATTAATAATTTTAATGCGGTATAATGCACATTACACGTCAGCAAATAGACGAGTTTCCTCATCTGTATAAAATAAACTTGATGAACAGTATTTCTGGTTATAAACCAGCAAACCTTATTGCAACAAAATCAACTGATAATATAACCAATGTTGCAGTTTTTAGTTCGGTGGTGCATTATGGTTCAAGTCCAGCAATTTTAGGGTTTGTATTACGTCCCACAACCGTTGTTAGGAATACGTATAACAATATAAAAGAAACAGGGTATTATACTATTAATGCTATTAATGAAGTAATGATTGAGGAAGCACATCATACTTCTGCTAAATACCCGTCAGAGATTTCAGAATTTGATAAAACAACATTGTCAGAAGAGTTTAAGAATGGTTTTTATGCTCCTTTTGTTGCGGAATCACCCTTACAAATAGGGATGAAGTTTTTAGAAGAGCACTATATAAAAGTTAATGGAACTATTTTAGTGTTAGGTGAAGTTACTGATTTGTATTTTAAGGACTCTATGCTTTCAGAAGATGGTTTTTTAAACTTATCAAAAGAAAAAGTAGCTGCAATTAATGGGTTGGATACCTATATGGTAGCAGAGAATTATAAAAGACTGTCTTATCAAAGACCAAAATAATAATGAGGATTCTAATCACAGGAACAACGGGTTATATAGGTAAAAGATTAATACCTATGCTGTTATCAGAACAGCATGAACTTGTATGCTGTGTTAGAGATGTACGTAGAATTCCATTAGAATTTAAAGATAATACACAAATATCTTTTCTAGAAATAGATTTCTTAAAGCCTAAAAAAGAGTTGCCTAAAAATATTGATGCAGCTTATTATTTGATACACTCTATGTCTACAAGTAGTAGTGACTTCTCTAAGTTAGAATCGGATTGTGCAAATAATTTTAAGAGTCTATTAGAAAAAACTATGTGTAAGCAGGTTGTGTATTTGAGTGGTATTGTAAATGATAATTCATTGTCAAAGCATTTAAAATCGAGATATGAGGTAGAAAAAATACTACAATCAAAAACGTATGCAGTAACAACTTTTAGAGCAGGAATAATAGTAGGAAGTGGTAGTGCGTCATTTGAAATTATAAGAGACCTTGTAGAAAAACTTCCTGTAATGGTAACTCCAAAATGGTTGTATACAAAAACACAGCCTATTGCAATAAGAGATGTTTTAACATACTTAACAAAATCTTTATTAGAAGAGAGAGTGTACGATAAATCATTTGATATCTATGGTCCAGAAATTCTCACATATAAAGAAATGTTATTACAGTTTGCTGAGGTAAGAAAGTTAAATAGAATTATATTCACAGTGCCATTTTTATCACCAAAGCTATCATCTTATTGGTTGTACTTTGTTACCTCAACTTCGTTTAATTTGGCAAAATCACTCGTAGATAGTATGACCGTTGAGGTTATAGGGAGTAAAAGCAATATTAATGAAATAATTGAAGTAGCACCTATTACTTATAAACAGGCGGTAAAAAAAGCTTTTGTTAAAATAGCGCAAAATTCCGTTATATCAAGTTGGAAAGATGCTAAGGTAAGTGGTGTTTTTAGAAAAGAATATTTTCAATACATAAACCTTCCTAAGTATGGGTGCTTTATTGATGAAAGAATCAGAAAAGTTTCAGATGAAAACATAACACTTAAGAAAATATGGGAAATAGGAGGTAAGCGAGGTTGGTATAAATTTACTTTTTTATGGAAAGTAAGAGGTTTTATAGATCAAGTTTTTGGAGGTGTTGGGTTGCGTAGAGGTAGAAGAGATCCGACTGAGTTAGAGCCAGGAGATGCGCTTGACTTTTGGCGTGTATTATTAGCGGATAAAGATAATAAACGTTTATTGCTCTTTGCAGAAATGAAACTACCAGGAGAGGCATGGTTAGAGTATGTTATTAAAGACGGCTTACTTTATCAAAAAGCAGTATTCAGACCTAAAGGAATATGGGGTAGAGTTTATTGGTTTGCTGTTTTACCGTTTCATGGACTTATATTTAAGCAACTCATTAATTTTTTGTCAAAATAATTTGTTTAAAATTGAAAAAACAGCACTTACCAACCAAAATTTGTAAAGTTTGTGGGCTTTCTTTTTCATGGAGGAAGAAATGGGAAGCTAGTTGGAGTGAAGTAAAATACTGTAGTAAAAAATGCAGGAAAAACAAAAACAAGAATGCACCTTAATTTGGTTTAGAAATGATTTAAGAGTTTTTGATAACAAACTGTTAAAAGAAGCAATAGCGACTAAACGTTATTTGGTGGCTTTTTATGCGTTTGATCCTGTGTTTTTTAAACGTCAATATTCTTTTGAGAGAACAGGAAAATTCCGTCTTTGTTTTTTAATTGAAACATTAAAAGAATTAAAGGAGAGTTTAGCTAAATATAATATACCTTTTTATGTAGGGTTAAAAAAAACAGAAACCGTTGTTAGAGAGATTCAAAACGATTTCTTAATTACTACGCTAGTTTATCAAGAAGATGAAACTAGTGATGAAAAAGATATAGAAAAGAGAGTAAGAAAAGTAGTTGGTAGTAAGGTAAAAAAGATAAGGGTAACAAATCAATATTTGTATGAGCCACATCAAATAGATACGTTATTTAACAAAAAATACCCGTTGTCTTTTTCATCTTTTAGAAATAAAGTTGAAAAAAAATTAGATATAGACACAGAATTAAATTATCATTTACCCTATCAGGATATATATTCTCAGGCATTTTTTGAAATACCAAACTGTTCTCGTGCAGAAAAATTTTTAGGAAATTCTTTTCCTTTTAAAGGAGGAGAAAAGCAAGCGTTAGTAAGGTTGAAAAGTTATTTTTTTGAAACAAAAAAAGTGATTGACTACAAGAAAACAAGAAATAATTTATTAGGAATAAATTGTAGTACAAAATTTTCACCTTGGTTATCTAATGGATCTATTAGTGTAAAAACAATTTATAAAGAACTAAAGAGATTTGAAGACGAATATGAGGCAAATTCATCAACATATTGGGTGTATTTTGAGTTGTTATGGAGAGAGTTCTTTAAACATGCAGTTCGTTATCACAAAAATGACTTCTTCAAATTAGGGGGGATTCAGAAAAAAACGATACTAAGTATTCATGATAATAAGGTGATAAAAAATTGGGTTTTAGGTAATACTACATCCGATTTTGTAAACGCTAATATGATAGAGTTAAGAAAAACAGGTTGGATGAGTAATAGAGGAAGGCAAAACGTAGCATCTTATTTTGTACATAACTTACAGCAAGATTGGAGGATTGGGGCAGCCTACTTTGAATCTTTGTTAGTAGATTATGATCCGCAGAGTAATTATGGTAACTGGATGTATATAGCAGGAGTAGGAAATAGTTCTGAGAGTAAAAAGTTTGATATAGAATGGCAAGCTAATACATATGATAAGTATGGGGAATTTAGAGCTAAATGGATTGATAAGTAATGGACGTAATACTTAGAGTGCTTTTAGGTGATCAGTTAAACGAATCTCATAGCTGGTTTAAGCAAAAAAACAAAAAAGTAGTGTATGCTATGTTTGAAATGAAGCAAGAAACGGAGTATGTAAAACATCATATACAAAAAGTTGTAGGGTTTTTCTTAGCAATGAGGAGTTTTGCTAAAAAACTAGAAGAGAAAGGTCACGCAGTAGAGTATTTTAAAATATCAGATTCGCATAACACGCACAATCTTATAAAAAATATTAAAGTATTACAAAAAAAATACTCAATTACAAAAATTGAATATCAGTTGCCTGACGAGTTTCGTTTAGATGTGCAATTTAAAAATGAACTCAAGAGCTTACAGATACCAGTTAAATCGTATGATACAGAACATTTTTACACTACAAGGAATGAGTTAAAAGAGTTTTCTGAAGGTAGAAAGAAAACAGTTATGGAAGATTTTTATCGCTATATGAGGAAAAAGCATAAGATACTTGTAGAAAATAATGAACCAGTTGGCGGTAAATGGAATTATGATGCATCTAACAGAAAAAAATGGAATCAAGATGAATTAGTTCCTTTGCCTTATGAGACTAATATTGACTGTAAAGCATTATTAAAAGAGCTTAATGAAGCAGAAGTGGTTACATTTGGAGAAGAAACATTAACTTTTACTTATCCAATAAATAGAGAACAAGCAATAAAGCAACTAGATTTTTTTTGTGACAATTTGTTAGAGTTTTTTGGAGATTATCAAGATGCAATGCATTCATCACAAGATTTTCTGTTTCATTCTCGATTATCATTTGCTCTTAATTTAAAATTAGTAACCCCGAGAGAAGTTGTAGAGAAGGTTGTTGATGTGTTTTATAAGAAACCTTCAATAGCCGTTTCTCAGGCAGAGGGCTTTATTCGTCAAGTATTAGGATGGAGAGAGTATATGAGAGGTGTTTATTGGCAATTAGGAGAAGATTTTAAAAAAAAGAATTTTTTTAATAATAAAGTTTCATTGCCAGATTTTTTTTGGACAGGAAAAACAAAAATGAATTGTGTGAAGCAATCGTTAAAAAACTCGTTAAATAATGCATACGCGCATCATATACAGCGTCTTATGATTTTAGGTAACCTAGCGTTATTGTTAGAGGTTCATCCAGATGAGGTAGATGCTTGGTATTTAGGAGTATATATAGATGCTGTAGAGTGGGTGCAATTACCAAATACAAGAGGGATGAGTCAGTACGCGGATGGTGGGATAGTGGCCACAAAACCTTATGTATCTAGCGCAAGTTATATTAATAAAATGAGTAATTATTGTAAAGAATGCTTTTATAATTACAAAACAAAAACAGAAGAAGATTCGTGCCCGTATAATACTTTGTATTGGGAGTTTCTTTACAAAAATAAAGAGAAGTTGAAAAATAACCACCGAATGCGTATGATGTATACTTTATTGCAAAAAATGGAAATATCAAAAGACTTCTCAGAAATTCTAGAAAAAGCAAAAACAATTAAACAAAAAATTAATAGCTATCAACTTTTTGTTTAATTATTTCTTTTATTAATTAAACAAAAATTGTATTTTTGATTCAAAGCGCACATTGGATTGAAAATAACAGGAGAAATAGCAGTAGTTTGGTTTAAAAGAGATCTTCGGTTGCAGGATAACGAGGCTGTTTTTAATGCAATAACTTCAGGTAAGAAAATATTATTTGTTTATATTTTTGAAGAAAGCATTATACAAGACGAACATTATTCTAAAAGACATTGGGATTTTGTTAAAGAATCTATACGAGATATAAACCAAGAGTTGTTGCTGTATAATACACAGGTTTTAACAGTAAACTCAGAGGTACTTTCTTTTTTTAGGTATTTAATGTCGGTGTCAAATGTTACTGATGTCTACTCTCATATAGAAACAGGTATTCTTGCAACTTATAATAGAGATAAAACCTTTAAAAGGTTTTGTAAGAATAATGTAATAGAATGGAAAGAAAATATTCATAATGGAGTATTTAGGGGGCGAGAAAACAGAGAAGGTTGGAAAGAGGATTGGGAAAACTACATGAAATCAAGTCAGATAATATTTGATTCAACAAATGTTTCTTTTGTAACAATAACAGAAATAAAAGAAATAGCAAAAAACTTGATAATTGTAAATTTAGATACAGAAGAAGAAAAGCTATTTCAAAAAGGAGGACGAGCTACGGCTCTTAAGTATTTACATAGTTTTTTTAACAAAAGGTATGAGGGGTATGCAAAAAATATTTCAAAGCCAACAGAAGCAAGAGAGAGCTGTAGCAGGCTGTCACCTTATATTGCTTGGGGGAATATCTCAGTAAGAGAGGTGTATCAGTTAGCAATAAGTATTCGTTCTAGTTCAAGAAATAAAAGAGCAATAGATGCTTTCATTTCAAGACTTAAATGGCAGGCACATTTCATCCAGAAATTCGAAATGGAATGTATAATGGAGCAAGAAAGTATCAATAAAGGGTTTCATAAGTTAAAGAAAAATATTACTAAAAAATACATATATGCATGGAGAAACGGAAAAACAGGTATTCCATTTATTGATGCGTGTATGCGTTGTTTAATTCATACAGGATATTTGAATTTTAGAATGCGAGCTATGTTAGTGTCTTTTTTTACACATAATCTTTGGCAACCATGGCAAGAAGCATCAAAATATTTATCAAAATTGTTTTTAGATTTTGAACCAGGAATTCACTTTCCTCAGTTGCAAATGCAGGCAGGAGAAACTGGAATTAATACGATTAGAATTTATAACCCAGTAAAAAATGGTTTAGAGCACGATCCTGAAGCAGTTTTTATTTCAAAATGGATACCAGAACTTAAAGGATTACCATTAGCGTTTAAGCACGAACCATACAAAATGACAGCTTTAGAACAAAAAATGTATGGGTTTACTCTTGGTAATGATTACCCAAAACCAATAGTAGATATAGGTGTAACTAGAAAAAATGCCTCAGATACTATTTGGAAAATGCGTAAAGATCCAGAGGTGATAAAAGAAAGCTATAGAATTTTAAACAAACATGTAGTTAAATAAAAAAATGTTGTTTGATATAACATACAATAATAAAGAAAGTGTATTAAAAATCAATAAATTAGTAGGAGAACCTATGTCTTTTTTACAATCTTTAAAAATTAAAGGAGTTGGTTCAAGTAGAATGATTGTTGAAGGAGTAAGTGAAAGCTTTAAAAGTATTTTAACAACAATTAGCGATTTAAATTATGGAAGTATAGAAATACGTCCTAAAGGAATTATAGTTTACATAACTAATAAATTACAACGCTTTTGCTGGGTAATACCTTTTTATAAAATAGTGGTTTTTAATCATGAATTCTTTAGTATTCATTCCGATAACCACTTTATTAGGTTCAGAAAAGATAATAAATATAATCAGAATAAAAAATTTATAAAAAAAATGATGGATTTGAAAATGACATCAACACAAAGTTATTTTTTATGACATTAAGAGAGATAGATAGAGTTATTGAAATGGCTTGGGAAGATCGAACAACTTTTGACGCTATAAAACTTCAATTTGACTTAAAAGAACAAGAAGTAATTAATTTAATGCGAAGAGAATTAAAACCATCAAGTTTTAAATTATGGAGGAAAAGAGTACAGGGTAAAAGAACAAAACATCAAGCAAAAAGAATATTTAATAAAGGAAGGTTTAAATGTACGAGACAAAGAAGTATAAGTAATAATAAAATAGCAAAACGATAAATGAAGCAAGCAAAAGTGGCTATTACGAGAAAAGAACATTTTAATGCAGCCCACAGGTTGCATAATACGAAATGGTCTGAAGCAAAAAACAAAGAAGTTTTTGGCAAATGTAATAATCCAAATTTTCATGGCCATAATTATGAGTTAGAAGTAACTATTGTAGGAGAAGTAGATGAAAACACAGGATATGTAATTGATACAAAAGTTTTATCTAACCATATACAAAAAGAAATAATAGATTGTTTAGATCATAAAAACTTAAATAAAGAAGTAGAAGAATTTAAAACACTCAATCCAACAGTAGAAAATATAGCAATTGTAATTTATAACAAACTAAGGTTAGTGATAAATAATCATTTAGAAATTAAAATAAAACTTTATGAAACACCTAGAAACTTTGTTGAATACCCCTGTTAGCGATAATATAAAGAATTTATCGGTTGAAGAAATTGGAGATGATCATATTTATACAGGAATTGAAACGCCTATGGTAGAAGATGCTTTTTTAATTTCTGATGAGGAAAAAAAAGAAAAAATAGCACAATTATTTTCAGAAATAATGCAAACTATTGGGCTTGATTTAAATAATGACTCTCTTAAAGGTACTCCACAAAGAGTAGCTAAAATGTATATAGATGAAATTTTTTCAGGTTTAAATCCAGCCAATAAGCCTAAAATAGCATTGTTTGAAAATAGGTACCAATATAACCAAATGTTGGTAGAAAAAGACATACAGTTTTATTCTAATTGCGAACATCATTTTGTACCAATAATAGGAAAAGCACATGTGGCTTATGTTTCATCAGGAAAAGTTATAGGCTTATCAAAATTAAACAGAATTGTTCAGTTTTATGCTAAAAGACCCCAAGTACAAGAACGCTTAACTAATCAAATAGCCAGAGATTTACAAGAGATATTACAAACAGAAGACGTAGCTGTAATTATAGATGCAAAGCATTTATGTGTTTCTTCTAGAGGAGTTAAAGATGATTCGTCATCAACAGTTACCTGTTTTTATGGAGGCATTTTTAATACCTCAGAAAAAATTGTTGAACTTCAAAATTATTTAAAATGAGTACAATAAACTTACTTCAAGAAGCTTTAGAATTTGAGAAAAATTACAAATCTTTTAAAACAAGAAATGAAAAAATTTTAGCATCAAGGAAAGCTAAAGAAATTATTTTATCAATTAATGAAGTGTATAAAAAGAGTAAAGATAAAAAGTTGATGGATGTTATGAAACGCATAACAACTGTTAAACAAAAAGTAGAAAAACGATTAAAAGGACGATTATGAAAACAATTGTTGTAGTTGGTGGTAGTAGTGGTATTGGTAAGGCGATAATAACCAAATTAAAACACACACATAAAATAATTAACATTAGTAGAACAGCACCGTCTAATATTGAAAATATAAAACATTATGCATGCGATGTTACCAAAGACGAACTTCCAGAATTAGAAAAAGTTCATGGATTAGTTTATTGTCCCGGAAGCATTAATCTAAAATCCTTTTCAAGATTAAAATTAGAAGACTTTCAATCTGATTTAGATATTAACGTTCTTGGAGTAATTAAAACGCTAAAATCTTATGAAAGTTTGCTAACTCAAAACAATGGAAGTGTAGTGTTATTTAGTACGGTAGCGTCATTTTTAGGAATGCCTTATCATGCAAGCATAGCAACTAGTAAATCAGCAGTAGAAGGGTTAACCAAATCGTTGGCAGCAGAATACGCTACAAAAGTTAGATTCAATGCAATTGCTCCTACGGTTACTGATACACCTTTAGCAGCTCGCTTATTGCGAAATGAAAAACAACAAGAGAGTATGCAGAACAGACACCCATTAAAAAAATACCTAAAAGCAGAAGAAGTAGCTAGTTTAGCTACCTATTTACTGTCTGACGAAGCATCAGCAATTACTGGACAAGTAATTCCTGTAGATGCAGGAATTGTAAGTGTAAAAATTTAAAAAGTAAATAATGAAATGGCTTTTAATTTTAAGTTTTCTTATGTGTTTAAATGATGAAATTATAATTTTTGATAAAGATAATAACACCCAAAATTGGTATGTTGTTAATGATACTGTGATGGGAGGAATTTCTACATCAGCTGTAAAAATTAATGATAAGGGAAACTTAATCTTTTCGGGGAAAGTATCTACTGAAAATAATGGTGGATTTTCGATGACGAGAATGCCAATAGCCATAGGTTTAAACAAACAACATTCAAAAATTGTATTAAAAGTAAAAGGAGATGGTAAACAATATCAACTACGATTAAAATCAAATGAGTCTCAACGTTACTCATACGTACAAGTATTTAGAACAAATACACAAGAACAAGAAATTACATTACCATTAACAGGATTTTATCCTACCTTTAGGGGTAGAAAGTTAAATTTTGGTAATTTCTCTGATAATCAAATAGAAGAGGTAGCAATTTTAATAGGAAATAAAAAAGACGAAGATTTTTCGTTAGAAATCATAAAAATAGCAATTCAATAAAATGAACACAGTAAAAATATTCTTAATCATGGCACTATTTAGTTTATCAGGTAAAGCGCAAACAGTAACTCCTAAAGAATCGTTATACGACATAAATATTGAAGGTATTAATGGAGAAAACTTAGACCTCAACAAGTTTAAAGGGAAAAAAATATTATTTGTAAATGTAGCATCGAAATGTGGTTTTACCAATCAGTATGAAGGTTTGCAAGAACTGTATTCAAAACACAAAGATAAATTAGTAATCATAGGATTACCTTGTAATCAATTTGGAGGCCAAGAACCAGGAACAATAAAAGAAATTCAATCGTTTTGTAGTGTAACCTATGGAGTAGATTTTCCTATGACAGAAAAAATTGAAGTTAAAGGAGAAAATCAACACCCGTTATATCAATGGTTAACACAAAAAGATAAAAATGGAAAAATGAGTTCTTCAGTAAAATGGAATTTTCAAAAATACTTGGTAGATGAAGAAGGAAAGTTAATTGATGTTTTTTACTCAATAACCAAACCAATGAGTAAGAAAATTACCAAATTAATATAAAAATGAAGAAAAAACCAGATAATGTAGTTTTTAATGAGGAAACAAATGAATATGATGCGTATTTAAAACCATATGCAACTAATTTTACAGCACCAGTTATTAAAGAAAGTAATTCAATAAGCTGGAAAAAACAAAACATTTACCAGGCAAATGCTCAATTTTTAGCATCTTTTGAAGAAATAAAACAACAATACAACAATCTTGTAAAAGAGTATCAATATAATGAGCTTATTTATAGTGCTAAATTTAACTTTGAGCCAATTGTAGGTAAGGTCTATCATTTGTATAGAAAAGAAAAAAACACGTTATTCTTATCAATATTAAGCCCCAATGAATGTGGTTTCAATTTTGTTGGCAGTTTTCAACTTAACTCAGACAAAGTCTGGAAAAAAGTAAAATAAACAATGGTACTATTTAAAAAGCATTCGGGTATTTATACCTTATCTACTGAACAAATATTAAACGTTCGGTTAGAAAAAGCATGGGAATTTTTCAGTGCTCCAGGAAATTTGCAAAAAATAACCCCTTCACATATGGGGTTTCAAATTACTTCAGAGGTTGATAAAAAAGCCTATGCAGGACAAATAATTACCTACAAAGTAGGAATTTTACCAGGTATTAAGTCTAGTTGGGTTACCGAAATTACACAAGTAAAAGAACAACAATTTTTTATAGATGAACAGCGATTTGGTCCTTATAGCATGTGGCATCATGAACACTGGTTTGAAGAGTTGCCAAATGGAAAAACGTTAATGAAAGACAAAATTTCATACAAGATACCTTTTGGTTTTTTAGGACATATCGCCCAATCAATCTTTATAAAAAGGCAGTTAAAAGAAATTTTTGAACATCGCTATAGTACGTTAGAAAAATTATTTAATGGAAGATAAAGTATCTATTTTTTGGTTTCGTCGAGACTTACGTTTAGAAGATAATAAAGGTTTGTATGAAGCGCTACAATCAGGTAATAAAGTAGTTCCGTTATTTATTTTTGATGAAGATATTTTAGAAAGCCTTCCTAAAAATGATGCTCGAGTAACTTTTATTTACGAAACCTTGCAAAACTTAGATGAAGAGCTGAAAAAGCATCAATCTTCTCTGGTAGTTAAAAAAGGAAAACCATTAGCAATTTGGAAAAAACTAACTGAAGAATTTATAATTGAAGCAGTTTACACAAATAAAGATTACGAACCTTACGCGACTAAAAGAGATAAGGAAGTAGAAGACTTTTTAGTATCAAAAGGAATAATATTTAATGCTTTTAAAGATCAAGTAATTTTTGAAGAAAACGAAGTTTTAAAGAATGATGGAACTCCGTATACAGTTTTTACTCCGTATAAGAATAAATGGTTACAAAACTTCTCAGAAAAGAAAGATACGCAAGACTTTACGATAGACTTTGCTAATTTTTATCAGTTTTTATCTGAATTTCCATCATTAGCTTTCATAGGTTTTGAAGAAAGTACGATTAAAGTAAAACCATACAACCTATCTAGTTTGGATTCGTATGATGAGGTGAGAGACTTTCCCTCGCAAGATAAAACGTCGTATTTATCACCTTATTTACGTTTTGGATTGGTAAGTACTCGAAAAATGATCCGTTTTGCTTTGAAAACCAACCAAACTTTTTTAAGTGAGTTAATTTGGCGTGAGTTTTTTATGCAAATTTTATATCATTTTCCGAAAGTAGTTACTGAGAATTTTCGAGAAAAATATAATGCTGTTCCTTGGAGAAATAACGAAGAAGAATTTAAAAAATGGTGTGAAGGTAAAACTGGGTACCCTATGGTTGATGCGGGCATGCGAGAGTTAAATGAAACTGGATACATGCATAACAGAGTTCGTATGATTACTGCTGGGTTTTTATGCAAACATTTATTAATAGATTGGCGTTGGGGAGAAGCGTACTTTGCAGAAAAGCTGTTGGATTATGACCTGTCAGCAAATAACGGAAATTGGCAATGGGCAGCAGGTACGGGTTGCGATGCAGCTCCGTATTTTAGAGTGTTTAACCCAGAATCACAGTTAAAAAAGTTTGATAAAGATTTACAGTATGTTAGAAAATGGGTAAAAGACTTTGATGAATTAACTTACCCACAACCTATGGTAGAACACAAGTTTGCGAGAGAACGAGCGATCAATACCTATAAAAAAGCACTACAATAAAAAAAGGTTCAGAATTTTCTGAACCTTTTTTAGTATGTATTAAGCGATATAATCTTTTGCTCTCTCTAATGCCTTTGGAATTCCTCCAGGGTTTTTACCACCAGCGGTTGCGAAGAAATTTTGTCCACCACCACCACCGTGGATTAGTTTCCCTAACTCCCTAACTACTTTACCAGCATCGTACCCTTTTTCGTTAGCCAAATCTTTAGAAATATAACACGTTAACATTGCTTTTTCAGCAGAAGGAGCGGTAGCAAATACCACAAATAAATTGTTAACTTCTCCTCCTAATTCAAATAATAAGTTTTTAATGCTGTTAGGATCTAAATCTACTTTAGTTGCTAAAAACTGAACTCCATTTACCTCTTGTAATTGGTTTTTAAGTTCGCCTTTCATGTTTTTAGCTTTATCCTTTAATAGTTGCTCAACTTGCTTTTTTAAAGCAGCGTTTTCATCTTGTAAACTACTCACAGATTTAGCAACGTCTTTAGGGTTTTTCAATAATTGTTTTACTGCATCGTAGTTACGCTCAACATCTTCAAAGTAATCACCAACAGCAACATTGGTAATTGCTTCGATTCTTCTAATTCCTGCAGCAACAGCACCTTCCGATTTTATTTTGAAATACCAAATATCACCAGTTTGTTGTACGTGCGTACCTCCACATAATTCCATTGATTGTCCAAAACGAATGGTACGAACACTATCACCATATTTTTCACCAAATAAAGCTACAGCACCTTCGTCAATAGCTTGTTGCATTGGTATGTTTCTTTGCTCTTGTAATGGAAGGTTTTCACGAATACGAGCATTTACGAACTCTTCTACGGCCTCTAGTTGATCATTGTCTACTTTAGAGAAGTGAGAAAAGTCAAAACGTAAATAATCAGGACTAACCAACGAGCCTTTTTGTTCTACATGGTCTCCTAAAATAGTACGTAACGCTTGGTGTAATAAGTGTGTAGCCGAGTGATTACTAGCCGCTAAACTTCTATGTTCTTTATTTACAACAGCTTTAAAAGTTTCGTGTAAGTTTTTAGGTAAATTCTTTGTGAAATGAATGATAACATTGTTCTCTTTTTTGGTGTCAAGCACATAAATAATATCACCATTAGGAGATTCAATATATCCTTTGTCACCAACCTGTCCACCACCTTCTGGATAAAAAGGAGTCATGTTGAATACCAGTTGATATTGGTCACCACCTTTTTTGGTACTAACTTTTCTATAACGAGTAAGTTTTACGTTAGTAGCTAGTATGTCGTATCCAATAAATTCTTCAACATCATCGTCTAATAAAGTAACCCAATCACCCGTTTCACTTGCAGAAGCTGCACGAGAACGCTCTTTTTGAGCTTTCATACATAGGTTAAAGCCTTCAACATCAATTTCGAAGCCTTTTTCACGAGCGATTAACTGTGTTAAATCTAAAGGAAACCCATAGGTGTCATATAATTCAAAAGCTTTTTGCCCTTTGATTATTTTTTTGTGATTATCACTAGATACATTTATTTCAATTGACCTTCCTTCTATATATGTGTCTAATAGTAATAACCCTTGATCTAATGTACGTAAGAAAGAAGTTTCTTCTTCCTTAATAACATTGTGTACTAAAGTATTTTGTTTTCTAATTTCAGGGAATGCGCCTCCCATTTGGTATGCTAAAGTTTCTACTAACTTATAAATAAAAGGCTCTTTTTGGTTTAAGAAAGTAAATCCGTAACGGATAGCACGACGTAAAATACGACGAATTACATAACCAGCACCATTATTACTTGGTAATTGACCATCTGCAATCGCAAAAGCAACAGCACGAACGTGATCAGCAACTACACGAATAGCAATGTCAATTTTTTCATCTTTTCCGTACTTAGCACCAGTAATTGTTTCTATCTCTCTAATTAAAGGAGTAAATACATCTGTGTCGTAGTTAGATTGAACTCCTTGTAATACCATACATAAACGCTCAAACCCCATACCAGTATCGATATGTTTCGCTGGAAGCTCTACTAGAGAACCATCAGCTTTACGATTGTATTGCATGAATACCAAGTTCCAGATTTCAACAACCTGAGGATGATCTTCGTTTACTAACGATTTTCCATCAACCTTAGCTTTTTCTTCAGCAGAACGAATATCGACATGAATTTCAGAACATGGACCACAAGGACCTTGTTCACCCATTTCCCAGAAGTTATCTTTTTTGTTACCCATTAAGATGCGATCTTCAGCAATGTACTGTTTCCAAATATCGTAAGCCTCTTGATCCATTTTTGTACCATCACTCTCGTCACCTTCAAAAACAGTTACATACAAAATGTCTTTATCTACTTTGTAAACTTCAGTTAATAATTCCCAAGCCCAAGCAATAGCTTCTTTCTTAAAATAATCACCAAAACTCCAGTTACCTAGCATCTCAAACATGGTGTGGTGGTAAGTATCGTAACCAACCTCTTCCAAATCGTTGTGTTTACCAGAAACACGTAAACATTTTTGGCTATCAGAAACTCTACCATTTTTAGGAGTTGAGTTTCCTAAGAAAAACTCTTTAAATGGAACCATACCAGCGTTGGTAAACATTAAAGTAGGATCGTTCTTTAACACCATAGGTGCTGAAGGAACTATTTCGTGTTGTTTTGATTTAAAAAAATCTAAAAATTTAGCTCTAATATCTTGAGATTTCATACAACTCTGGGTATCTGTGTTTTGTTAAAATATATTTAAAAAACCTCTTGTAAAAAGAAGTTTTAAAAGATTTTGTAAATTTGTGAGTTTTCAAATTGTACATCCCCTTAGGATGCTTCATTTAAAAAGCACAAAAATAGTACATTTAGCATTATGGCAAAAGTAAAATATTATTATGACCCAGACACTTTATCATATAGAAAGATAGAGGTTAAAAGAAGTGAAAAATATAAGAAAACTATCTTGGGACTACTTAGTTTTTTATTAATTGCTTTTTTCGGTTTTATAGGTTTTAGCCAGTTTTTAATGTCTCCAAAAGAGCGTGCTCAAAAGAGAGAATTAGAAAACTTAAAATTACATTACGAGTTGCTTTCTAAAAAAATGGAAGAAAGTGCTCAAATCTTAACCGATTTACAAGAAAGAGATAACAATATTTATAGAACATACTTTGAGGCAAGTCCAATTCCTGAAGAGCAACGAAAAGCAGGTTTTGGTGGTGTAAATAGGTATAAACACTTAGATGGTTTTGATAATAGCTCAATGGTAAAAAAGGTAACAAAAGAGTTAGATATTTTATCAAAGCAAATGGTAGTACAATCTAAATCGTTAGATGAAATTGTTGAGCTAGCTAGAGAAAAAGAAAAAATGTTGGCTTCAATACCTGCTATTCAGCCAGTAAAAAATCAAGATTTAAAAAGAATGGCATCGGGTTATGGTATGCGTTTGCACCCTATATTAAAGTCGTGGCGTATGCATAATGGAATGGATTTTACAGCACCTACGGGTACACCAATTTTTGCATCAGGAAACGGTATTGTAAAAAAAGCACATAGAAGCTCTACTTTTGGTAAAGTAGTTTACATAAACCATGGATATGGTTACGAAACTGTTTATGCTCACATGAGTAAAATACTTGCCAAGAAAGGACAAAAAGTAAAACGTGGTGATTTAATAGGGTATGTAGGAAATACAGGACGTTCTGCAGCACCACATTTACACTACGAAGTACATAAAAATGGTAGACCTGTAAATCCTATTTACTATTACTACGGAGATTTAACTCCAGAAGAATTTGTAGCCATGCAAAAAGCTTCGCAACAAAAAGGTCAGTCGTATGACTAAACACGTAACAAGCTGTGAAAAATGTATGTAGACTTACCCGATAAACGGTATTATAAAATAGGAGAAGTTGCTAAAGCTTTTGGGGTGAATAGTTCACTTATACGATTTTGGGATAAAGAGTTTGAAATTATCAATCCTAAAAAAAATGCCAAAGGCGATCGATTGTTTACACAAGAAGACGTAAAAAACTTTAAAATTATTTACAACCTTGTAAAAGAAAGAGGTTTTACCTTAGATGGCGCAAAACAAAAACTAAAGAAAAACCCAGAAGGAGTCTTAAATAATCAGGAAATTATTAGTAGATTAGAAACTGTAAAAGCAGAATTAATTAAAATTAAAAATCAATTATAATTACAAAAAATCAAGAATTATGAAAAAATGGTTAGTGCCTTTAATTATTATAGGAGTTCTAGTATTTGGAATTTATTCATGGGCAAAAGGATTTTATAATACAGCAGTAACATACCAAGAAGACGCTAAAACTACATGGTCTAATGTAGAGAGCTCTTACCAACGAAGAAGTGATTTAATTAAGAACTTAATTAAAACAGTACAAGGAGCTGCCGATTTTGAAAAAAGCACGTTAACAGACGTAATTAACGCAAGAGCAAAAGCAACTTCAGTAAATATAAATGCAGGAGATTTAACGCCAGAGAAAATGGCACAATTTCAACAAGCACAAACAGGGTTAAGCGGAGCTTTATCTAAGTTATTAGTATCTGTAGAGCGTTATCCAGATATCAAAGCAAACAAAAACTTTTTAGAATTACAAAGTCAGTTAGAAGGAACAGAAAACAGAATTAACGTAGCACGTGATCGTTATAACGAAAGCGTTAATAAATATAACAAGCATATTAAAATGTTTCCTGGTAACTTGTTAGCGGGGATGTTTAACTTAACTGAAATGGCACGTTACAAGGCTGATGCAGGTTCAGAAAAAGCTGTAGATGTAGATTTTAAATTCTAACAATATGTCTAACGTAGAAGATTTTCTTACTGCCAAAGAAGAAGAGGAAATCGTTCAGGCTATTCGACAAGCAGAGCGAAATACTTCTGGTGAAATTCGTGTACATATAGAGAGAACTACTGAGAGTTCTCACTACGACCGAGCACTAGAAGTATTTCAAATGCTTAAAATGTTCAATACTCAGCAACGAAATGGTGTGTTATTGTACATTGCTGTTGATGATCATAAATTTGTAATTTTTGGCGATGAAGGTATTAACAAGGTAGTTCCCGATAACTTTTGGGAAACAACCAAAGAAGCCATCCAAAATCAGTTTAAACAAGGAAACTTTAAACAAGGAATTATAGATGGTGTGCTAAAAGCAGGAAAAGAATTACAAGCTCACTTCCCATGGACTACAGATGATGAAGATGAGCTAAGCAACGAAATTTCAAAAGGCTAAAACCTTCATAGAAGGAAGAAATATGATAAAAAATATAACGTCATTATATAAAAGAACAAACAAGTTACAGAACGTAAAAGTTGTTCTTTTTTTTATTGCATTTTTATGCGGGCACACTCTTTTCTCACAAGGGTTTAAAATTCCTGAGACTCCTAAGTTTCAAACAAGTGTTTACGATTATATCAACCTTTTATCACCCAATCAAAAGAAAAGCTTAGAAAACAAACTAATTAGGTATGCTGATACTACTTCAACTCAAGTAGTGGTAGCAATTATAAGCTCAACCCAAGGAGAAGAAATAGGCTATTTAGCTACCAATTGGGCGCATGAATGGGGAATAGGAGGAAGTAAAGAGCAGGATAACGGAGTGTTCATGTTACTGGCAAAAGACGATCGCAAAATAACCATCCGAACAGGTTATGGAACCGAACATTTATTAACAGATTATGTTTCTCGACAAATTATAGAGTACGACATTATTCCTTACTTTAAACAAGGTGACTATTACGCTGGGTTAAACAGTGGTGTAGATGCTGTTTTTAAAGTAATGAGTGGTGAATACAAAGGCTCTAGAAAACAATCTAAAAAAACAGACTTTAGCTTTATTATCTTTATCATCATTCTGGTAGTATTCTTTATCATTATTTCAAGCGGAAGTAGAGGAAACCGTGGAGGAGGAAGAGGTTATAGAAAATCGGATGTAGCAAGAGGTATTTTAGAAACCATTATTTTAAGCAACGCAGGAAGAGGTGGTTTTGGCGGAGGAAGCTTCGGTGGAGGATCGTCAGGAGGCTTTGGTGGCGGAGGTGGCTTCGGCGGAGGTTTCGGAGGCGGAGGCTTTGGTGGTGGTGGAGCCACAGGAGGCTGGTAGTAACTTCATTTATTTGGTAAAGGTTAGTTAACGTTAAAGCAACGTTGAAATAGTACTTATGCAGGGAAATTAAAAGACCCCTATGTATGAAGACTAACATTAAAAGAAGAAGCTTTTTAAGAAACTCATTATTAGCAACTGGAGGACTACTTTTAGTCCCTAACTTTATTAGTTGTAAAGATGATGATATTGATGAGCTACCTATTCCAGATAACTTAGCAGAGAAAAACTTTGAGCAAGGAGTTGCTAGTTTTGACCCCACAAACTCGCAAGTTATTATCTGGACTCGTTACACCACGCAAAACGCTTCAGCAGCCTTAGTTTGGCAACTCGCAAAAGACAAAAATTTTAAAAACATTGTTCGTCAAGCAGAAGTAACTACCGACACTTCAAGAGATTTTACCGTAGCTGTTGAAATTAAAGACTTAGATGCAGGACAAAAACTATACTACCGTTTTGTAAGTGTTGACGATAAAGCAACATCACCAATAGGAGAAACCCTAACATTTAGCGAATCAATTAGTGAAGTAAAGCTAGCAGTAGCATCTTGTGCAAACTTTGCCTACGGTTACTTTAACGTATATGAAGAAATAAAAAAATCGGATGCAGATGTTGTCATCCACCTAGGAGACTACATATACGAATACGGAGAGAACACTTACGGTTCGTTTAGAACACCAGAGCCAAAAGGAGAAATTATTTCGTTAGACGATTATCGCACCCGTTACCGCCAATACCGTTCAGACGAGCAATTAAAAGAATTGCACAGAACCAAACCTTTTATTTGTGTTTGGGATGACCATGAGGTAACTAACGATGCGTATAAAGACGGAGCGGAAAACCATCAAGAAAATGAAGGAAGCTTTAGTTCAAGAAAACAAAGTGCCTTAAAAGCGTATAGCGAATACTTACCTAACATGACGAATTTGGTAGATAATTCAATTATTTACAGAAACTTGAAAATTGGAAGTTTGATAGATTTAATTATGTTAGATACGCGTATTGTTGGTAGAGATAAGCAGCTAGAATATTCAGCGTATTATGATGAAAAAGGAGCGTTTGATGCAACAGCTTTTCAGCAAGCATGGTTAAACCCACAACGTACCCTTTTAGGAACTACCCAATTAGGATGGTTAGAAAGTGAATTAGCAGCAAGCAATAGTACATGGCAACTAATAGGACAGCAAGTTTTAATGGGAAAAATGTTAGTTCCTGCTGAATTATTAACACTGTTAGCAACAGTGGTGGCAGAAGCATCGGCAACAGGTGGGGCAAGTGAAGCAACTTTTAATCAATTTAAAAAAACGATAACAGAATTAGTAACGATTAAAACAAGAGTTTTACAAAACGACCCTACGTTAACAGCAGAAGAAAAAGCAAGAGTACAAACCGTATTACCATATAACTTAGATGCTTGGGATGGTTATTTTATGGAGAGAGAACGCATTTTAGCGAGCTTTAAAAGTAAAAATGTAGTAGTGCTGGCAGGAGACACTCACAATGCGTGGTATAGCGATTTAAAAGATAATTCTGGAGAAAAAGTAGCCGTAGAGGTAGCTACAAGTTCAGTATCATCACCAGGATTAGAAACTTACTTAGGAGCATCTGCAACAGAATTAGAAGGGGCTTTAGGCTTGTTAATAGACGATTTACAATATAGTAATTTCTCTCAAAGAGGCTATATGAAACTTACAGTAACAGCAGCAGGTATACAAACAGACTGGAACTTTGTTGATACTGTTACCAACAAAACCTATTCGAATAGTATAGGAAAAACAGTAACCTTATAATTACATAACCTGTTTTGCATTTTTGAAGTTTTTAGCCGAAAGAATGTCTGTTCGAGTGATTTTCGATAGAAAATCGTATCGAGAACAACAATCTAAGTTGTAAAATTTTATTCTCGATACTAATTTTACTGGTTTTTACCCGAAAAATTCACTCGAATTGACAAATTTTACTCAAAATGTACAACGTTTACATAGAATTACCGATACATTAAAAGGCTCCTGAGTTATTCAGGAGCCTTTTTGTATGCTATAAAAGAAATACAAAATCAACTAATGTTATACTTCTTCGGTAGTTGGAGTACTAGATTTAGACCTGTTATCTACTACCAAATTATATTGCTTAGCCAACACATCAATCTCATTAAGTAAGGTTGGGTAGGCTTCATTTTCTGAAAGTGTTGCATGCGCTTCAATATGTAATACAAGTTTTCGAGAGTATATTCTTGTAAAAAAAACTACCATCCCGCCATGCGTCTACGCTCCGCTTGTTGTTCTTTCGTAAATTCGGGTGTTGGTATGGTACTTTTATACAAAGGTCTTGGAAAGCCTAATGCTTTTCTGCGCTCAAAATCTTGCTGTCTGTATGGGTCAAAAGCAGTACCCGGTGGCAAGGGGCGGTTTTTATCCATATACCAGACATACAAGCTCCATTCTTGGTAAGGGTCATCGTAACTAATAGTACGTAAAATATCTATTTTTCGAGGTTTAAAGGTATTTACAAACTTTAGTTTTTCATCACCTGATGCACCATCAATATCTCCACTAATAGAGATTACCGCTTTTAGTTCTGAAAACTTACCTTGTAAAGGTTTGCTATAAAAAAAATCAGGATAACTAACCGTACCATTTAACCTGTCTAATACCAGCTCTTTATGTTTGCTTTTAACTGTAAGACGATAAATAAATAAAAATGAACCTAAAATTATAAGAAAAACGGAAAGACTATCTTCTTTCCAATTAAATTTTCCATCTAAAAACCAAATGCCACAAAATATACCAAGCAATCCAAAAAAACCATATACTTTAGGTAACGTCATTTCATCTGTTCTATAAAACTTATCGTTAGCTTCTTTAATAACATATTTTCTACTAGGATATACTCTTTCTACATTTACCAAAGTAGGTGAGGTTAAAATTTTAAAAGGTTGGTGGTGTTTGCTCATTTTTTACAACTATTTACCATCCCGCCATGCGCCTGCGCTCCGCTTGTTGTTCTTTCGTAAATTCAGGTGTTGGTATGGTACTTTTATACAATGGTCTTGGAAAGCCTAATGCTTTTCTGCGCTCAAAATCTTGTTGTCTGTATGGGTCAAAAGCAGTACCCGGTGGCAAGGGGCGGTTTTTATCCATATACCAGACATACAAGCTCCATTCTTGGTAAGGGTCATCGTAACTAATAGTACGTAAAATATCTATTTTTCGAGGTCTAAAGGTATTTACAAACTTTAGTTTTTCATCACCTGGTGCGCCATCAATATCACCACTAATAGAGATTACAGCTTTTAGTTCTGAAAACTTACCTTGTAAAGGTTTTCCATAAAACGAATCGGGGTAACTAACCGTACCATTTAATCTGTCTAATACCAGTTCTTTATGTTTGCTTTTAACTGTAAGACGATAAATAAATAAAAAGGAACCGACTAATATCATCAAAACAGAGAAAGAACCGTAATAAATATCTATATCATTACTATTCAATAACCAAATCCCACAAAATATACCAAGTAATCCAAAAAAACCATATACTTTTGGTAGTCCCATTTGATTTACTTTATAAAACTTATCAGTAGCTTCTTTAACTAACACTCCTTTTTTTGGGTAAACATCTTCTACATTTACCAAAGTAGGTTGAGTTAAAATTTTAAAAGGTTGGTGGTGTTTACTCATTTTTTACAACTATTTACCATCCTGCAATGCGCCTACGCTCTGCTTGTTGTTCTTTCGTAAATTCGGGTGTTGGTATGGTACTTTTATACAAAGGTCTTGGAAAGCCTAATGCTTTTCTGCGCTCAAAGTCTTGTTGTCTGTATGGGTCAAAAGCAGTACCCGGTGGCAAGGGGCGGTTTTTATCCATATACCAGACATACAAGCTCCATTCTTGGTAAGGGTCATCGTAACTAATAGTACGTAAAATATCTATTTTTCGAGGTTTAAAGGTATTTACAAACTTTAGTTTTTCATCACCTGGTGCACCATCAATATCTCCACTAATAGAGATTACCGCTTTTAGTTCTGAAAACTTACCTTGTAAAGGTTTGCTATAAAAAAAATCAGGATAACTAACCGTACCATTTAACCTGTCTAATACCAGCTCTTTATGTTTGCTTTTAACTGTAAGACGATAAATAAATAAAAAGGAACCTATTAAAATTAGAGAATAATATGCAATATAGCTTCCAAAGCTAATAGTTTTAAGAGTTAAACCAAAAGAACCTATAAATACACCAAGTAATCCAAAAAAAACATATACTTTTGGTAACGCCATTTCATCTATTCTATAAAACTTATCGTTTACTTCTTTAACTAACACTCCTTTGTTTGGGTAAACATCTTCTACATTTACCAAAGTAGGTTGAGTTAAAATTTTAAAAGGTTGGTGGTGTTTGCTCATTTTTTACAACTATTTACCATCCTGCAATGCGCCTGCGCTCCGCTTGTTGCTCTTTCGTAAATTCAGGTGTTGGTATGGTACTTTTATACAAAGGTCTTGGAAAGCCTAATGCTTTTCTGCGCTCAAAGTCTTGTTGTCTGTATGGGTCAAAAGCAGTACCCGGTGGCAAGGGGCGGTTTTTATCCATATACCAGACAAATAAACTCCATTCTTGGTAAGGGTCATCGTAACTAATAGTACGTAAAATATCTATTTTTCGAGGTCTAAAGGTATTTACAAACTTTAGTTTTTCATCACCTGGAGCACCATCAATATCTCCACTAATAGAGATTACAGCTTTTAGTTCTGAAAACTTACCTTGTAAAGGTTTTCCATAAAACGAATCGGGGTAACTAACAGTACCATTTAATCTGTCTAATACCAATTCTTTATGTTTGCTTTTAACTGTAAGACGATAAATAAATAAAAAGGAACCTAAAATTATAAGAAAAACAGAAAGACTATCTTCTTTCCAATTAAACTTTCCATCTAAAAACCAAATGCCACAAAATATACCAAGTAACCCAAAAAAACCATATACTTTTGGTAACGTCATTTCATCTGTTCTATAAAACTTATCGTTAGCTTCTTTAATAACATATTTTCTACTAGGATATACTCTTTCTACATTTACCAAAGTAGGTTGAGTTAAAATTTTAAAAGGTTGGTGGTGTTTACTCATTTTTTACAACTATTTACCATCCCGCCATACGCCTACGCATAGCCTGTTGTTCTGGTGTGTGTTCATCGGTTGGTACAAAGCTAGGGTATAAAGGTTTTGGAAAGCCTTCTTTTAATCTACGGTCAAAATCGGCTTGTCTATATGGATCGAAAACCTCTCCAAGGGGTAAGGGTCTGTTTTTATCCATATACCATACCATAAAACTCCAATAACGTTCACATCTATTATATGCAAGAGTCCAAGTAAAATCTTGCTTACGGTCACGTAATATTAAATTATATCCCATAGGAGTAAAGTCTCCACCCGTTTGTAAGTTTTTATAGACCGTAACCAACCAAAAAGGTACGGTTTCTTGCTTTCTACTAAAAAATAAACGGGGATAACTTATGGTACCGTTCACTCTATCTAAGACTAGTTCTTTATGTGGGTTGTAATAATATACCGTTAAATGAAATAAACCTATGATAATAAAAGGTAAGGCTATTAAGTAAATGTGTAACGGCGTGGTTTTTTTTATTAAGAATTGTAATAAAAATAAAAATAATAGTATCCCAGCCCCTGTATAAGTAAACAATTTAAACAAACTTAAACCTCTTGCCATGTTTAGGACAAAATATTCGTCGTTGGCTTCTTGTATTTTCTGAGCTTTATTAGGAATAACCTCTTCATTTAAAAAATATTCTGGGTCACAAAGTATTTCATGTGGTAGGGGTTTGGCTTTAAAAAAACTCATAGTGTCTTAATTAGTTTTACCATCCCGCCATACGCCTACGC
The DNA here is from genome assembly GCF_040104435.1 of Tenacibaculum sp. SSH1-16. Lineage (NCBI taxonomy): Bacteria > Pseudomonadati > Bacteroidota > Flavobacteriia > Flavobacteriales > Flavobacteriaceae > Tenacibaculum > Tenacibaculum sp. SSH1-16. Next base: position 59,615 of record NZ_JBECOV010000002.1, on the reverse strand, counting down.
ATAGCTTGTTGTTCTGGTGTGTGTTCATCGGTTGGTACAAAGCTTGGATACAAAGGTTTTGGAAAGCCTTCTTTTAATCTACGGTCAAAATCGGCTTGTCTATATGAATCGAAAATATCTCCAAGAGGTAGGGGTCTGTTTTTATCCATATACCATACCATAAAACTCCAATAACGTTCACATCTATTATGTGCTAGTGTCCAAGAAAAATTTTGTTTACGGTCACGTAATATTAAATTATACCCCATAGGTGTAAAGTCCCCACCTGTTTGTAAGTTCTTATATACTGTAACTAACCAAAAAGGTACAGTTTCTTGTTTTTTGCTAAAAAATAAACGGGGGTAACTTATGGTACCATTCATTCTATCTAACACCAATTCTTTATGTGGGTTATAATAATACACCGCTAAATGAAATAAACCTAGTATAATAAAAGGTAAAGGAATTAAATAAATGTGTAGTGGCGTAGGTTTCTTTATTATAAACTGAATTAAGAAAAATAACAATAGTATTCCTCCTCCAAAATAAAAAGTAAACATTCTAAATAAAAATAAGCCTTTTGCCATGTTTAGGACAAAGTACTCGTCGTTGGCTTCTTGTATTTTTTCAGCTTTATTGGGTTGTAAATTAAATTTGAATTGGGTAATAGGGTAGTCAACTATTTCATGTGGTAGGGGTTTGGCTTTAAAAAAACTCATAGTGTCTTAATTAGTTTTACCATCCTGCAATGCGCCTACGCATAGCTTGTTGTTCTGGTGTGTGTTCATCGGTTGGTACAAAGCTTGGATACAAAGGTTTTGGAAAGCCTTCTTTTAATCTACGGTCAAAATCTGTTTGCCTGTATGGATGGAAAACATCGCCAAATGGGAGTGGTCTGTTTTTGTCCATATACCATACCATAAAGCTCCAATAACGTTCTACGTCGCTATTAGCTAGTGTCCAAGCAAAGTCTTGTTTACGGTCACGTAATACCAAACTAAAGCCTGTAGGAGCAAAATCTCCTCCAGTATCTAAACTTTTATATACTGTAACCAACCAAAAAGGCACGGTTTCTTGCTTTCTGCTAAAAAATAAACGGGGATAACTTATGGTACCGTTCATTCTGTCTAAGACTAGTTCTTTATGTGGGTTGTAATAATATACCGCTAAATGAAATAAACCTATGATAATAAAAGGTAAGGGAATTAAATAAACATGTAATGGGGTAGGTTTCTTTATTATAAACTGAATTAAGAATAATAATAAAAGCCCCCCCCCCCCCTACAAAGAATGTATATATTTTAAACAAACTAAAACCTCTTGCCATGTTTAGGACAAAATATTCATCGTTGGCTTCTTGAGTTTTTTCAGGTTTATTCGGTTGTAAATCTTCTGCAAATTGGGTAATAGGGTAGTCAACTATTTCATGTGGTAGGGGTTTGGCTTTTAAAAAACTCATAGTATTATTTTAATGTTGTAAGGGAAATCCCACCCTAACCCTCCCAAAGGGAGGGAATAGGAATGTTTATTTTGTTCTACCATCCCGCCATACGCCTACGCATAGCCTGTTGTTCTGGTGTGTGTTCATCGGTTGGTACAAAGCTTGGATACAAAGGTTTTGGAAAGCCTTCTTTTAATCTACGGTCAAAATCGGCTTGCCTATATGGATGGAAAACATCGCCAAAAGGTAGGGGTCTGTTTTTATCCATATACCATACCATAAAACTCCAATAACGTTCACATCTATTATGTGCTAGTGTCCAAGAAAAATTTTGTTTACGGTCACGTAATATTAAATTATACCCCATAGGTGTAAAGTCCCCGCCTGTTTGTAAGTTTTTATAGACCGTAACCAACCAAAAAGGTACAGTTTCTTGTTTTTTGCTAAAAAATAAACGGGGGTAACTTATGGTACCGTTCATTCTATCTAACACTAATTCTTTATGTGGATTGTAATAATATACCGCTAAATGAAATAAACCTACAATAATAAAAGGAGATGGATATATACAATAATCTACCCAAGTAATCCCCCCTCCATTTTTTCCTATTAATTGTAATAAAAGAATTACTAGCATTACTCCTCCGCCAGTACAAGCAAACATTTTAAATAAATATAGACCTTTTGCCATGTTTATGACAAAGTATTCGTCGTTGGCTTCTTGTATTTTTTCAGCTTTATTGGGTTGTAAATTAAATTTGAATTGGGTAATAGGGTAGTCAACTATTTCATGTGGTAGGGGTTTGGCTTTTAAAAAACTCATAGTATTATTTTAATGTTGTAAGGGAAATTTATTAAAAAACAAGGATGCATCTTCGATGATGGTTGCTTTGCCTGCTTTAACGTTTCTAAAGGTAATATATTCCTCTTCTTTTTTATTGTCTTTTACCAAAGGCATAATATTCCATAAATAGCCTTGCTTATCTTTTGGGTGTAAAGGTAATTGTATTTGTGCATCGGTGTACTTACATAATACAGCAATATGTGAGTATTTGTTTAGATACACTTTGTTTCCTTCGTATTCTTGCTTAACGATATTATTGGCAGCCAGTTGGTGTTTTACTTGTAAGTATTTGGGTACTCGCACCCAAATGTGAAATTGTTTAAATGAAGCGTCCATGTTTCCGTTGCGTAACGATTGTTCTTTAAATTCTGGTTTGTCATCAACTGTAGAGGGAGCCGTAACTACGGTGTCGTAACAATGTTTAGGTAGCTTGTAGCTTTTATTACCTAATAAAGGATCATTGTATTGTACCAAATAAAGCTCGTAGGTTAGTCCGCTTGGATTGTTAAAAAACGTCCCAAACGAAATATCAATGGCTAGGTTACTCCAAAGGGTAGCACTGTTGTCAATCCAGTTTTTATGCAAGTCTTGGTTAGCGGCACGAAAAGTTGGAGTGGTACTTTTGGGAGAAGCATACCGTGTACTATTTGCTTTTATAGTAATGGCACTACCAACTATTAAATTTAGTAAGCGTACATATACACTTTTATAGCTTTCATCAAAACTTGAGGATAAGTACTCTTTTTTATAGGGGTTAATTAATTTTTCTTTGCCTCGATACATTAAGCGTGCATTGTAGTATGGATTGTAATAACTTGGATTTTTCATATAGGTTTTGTTACTAAACGGAAAAAACTTAAAAAAAGTTTCTAACTCATCATCGGTTAAATAATACGCTAATCCGTAAAAAGCTAATCCTAGGCCTCCCACAATTAAACCAGGGACTCCTGTTAACGAAATTAATCCGAAGGTTTCTAGTAAAGATACTGCTGAAAGCACCGCGGCACCACTATACGCTAAGGCGGCATCGTTGTCAGCTTTTGCTAAACTTTTATTTACATCTTCAATGGTGGCAATTAGAGTATAAGCAGATGCTAAACCTCCAAAAAATTTAATAGCTTTTGTACCTTTTGTAGCAAAAGACTTTTCTTTAATATTATCTATTACATCTTTCACTTCTGTAGCAGTAGCTCTTGGCTGTGTGGTAACAAAACTTTTAATTTTTTGTTGGGCAATATCTTTAGAAATACTTTCGGTTACATTTAATCCTGCTGAAATCACTTTTATACCAACACCAACAGTCTTCATAATATCTGTTGCCGAAAAATTTTCTTTATTAGTCATTTTGTTAACTTGTTGAGCTAACGAAAACATTTCAAAAACTAATACGGTACTCCTAAATTGTTGGCTTTGTATAATACTTTCTAACTTGTGGGCATAGGGGAGTTTTTTACCATTTCTAATATATATGGCTAGTTTTTCAGGGTTTGTTTTGGCAGTCGCCATTTTAGCGTCTATTTCTCCTTTAAACTGTTCTTCTACTAATAACCAATAGGTAACGGGTACTTTGGCGTGTTTTATAGCATCAATACGTTTATGTTGCGGGTGTTTAGAAGCTATGTTTTTCTTAACTTTTTCAAAGTCGTTTAAAAACTCTTTATAAATTAAATTTTTACCTGCTGTAACTAAGTGGGTTTCTTTAACTCCGTTGTTAGTACGAGTTATTAAATCAAATTGGTTTCTTAGTAATTCAACTTTTATTGCTTTACCAAAACCAATGTAAGCCTTAGTTACTTTTTTGAAATGACTAAATAATTTTTTTTCAAACTTAACTATGTATTTCCAGTCTTTGGTGTCTTGTTTTTCTAAATCGGTAACTTCAATTGGGCAGAAGAGTACATCGTTTATATGTTTTAAAGAACTTTCACCTTTACTGGTTTTTATAATTTCTTTTACCCAAGTATCTTCATACGGTTTGTATTCACTTTCGGGTAGTAATTGCCTGTCTATCATTTCGGGGTAATGTGCCAAACACAATAAGTGGTCTGAAATTATATTTTTACCCTCTATACTAGCTAATGGGGTAGGGTTATTTTCATAACAAACGTCAATAGCGGTTTTGTAGTACTCGCTTTTTAAGAGGTTTCCTAAATCGTTTCTAAATCCGTTTATTACTTTACGAATACGTTTGCGTTCTTCAATAGCGAGTATGTGGTCTAATTTATCGTGCGATATACCATGGTTTAAATACCACTCTCCTCTTTTACGTGTATAGTCTTCTTTTAATTCAGGGTTGTTGTAAACAAACTTATAGGTAGTTAAGGCAATTGAGAAGATGTATTTTAGTTCTTCTGCCTCCTCTTTAGAAATTTCATCACTTTGTATTTCTCCATAGTCTATAAGCCCTAATTTGTACTTGTATAAATCCATATGGTGTACAGAGGTAGCTAAACACTCTACCATAGAACGTAAATAATCTAGTTTATAAAAAATGATATCTACGAGGTCATAGGCACAGCCAACAGGGTCTGGAAGTGTAATAAACATATCCTCTAATAATGTGTTTTCATTATTAGGGTCGTCGGCATTTTCAATAGCATGAATGGTTTTTAGCTTTTCTTCTAGTCTAGTTGCTTCTGGAAAGTGTTTGTAATCAAACACAGCAATAAAAGAATGATAGGGGCGGTCGTGTATAACTTCTGCTTTTTTTAATTCTTTGCCTTTTTCGTAGCCTTTACACTCAACTTTTATCATTCGTTCGTTTTCTTCTGGCGAAGAAGCAATTTGTTCCAATTGTTGCATAGACCATTGCACATGAGAATAGGCTACCCAAATTACAGAATCTGGTGCTACAATGTAAGTTTCTTTACCTGAGTTGTTTGTAGCGTCTCGTATATCGTTATATTCTCCATTTTCTTTGTTGTCTTTCCAATAAATAGGATTTAAAAGACCACTTGTATCTATTTCGTATTCAAGCCATTTTTTAGGTTCCTCGTCATGCAAAATATATAAATATCCATGTCTTAAACCTGTTCTTTCGTAACGACTATGGGTTAGTTTTGGAGCTAAATTAGAAGGATTGGCACTTTTTCGTTTTGCAGATACAACAACTTCACTAAGCTTATAATCAATTGTTTTTTTATCATTCTTATCGTGTGGCTCAACTTCAACTTCAATATCAGGGGCTCTAACAAACTTGTTGTCTTGTATATGATAGGGAAATGGATTAAAAATCCCGTATCTTAAAAAGTGTAATTCAATTCCTTGTTTCTTAGCTTGTAAGTCAGAACTAATGTTGGTTTTTCCGTCCGGTCCTTTTATTTCAAATTTATAAGTACCTATATTATCATTATAGGCGTCTTCTTGAAATTTTTCTAATTCAATGTTTTCTTTCATGATTTATTATTTTCTTTTTTTTCCATGTTTTTTGCATAGCAAAAACATGACCATAGCAATAATAGCTACAGCATAGCACAGGGGGAGAATATTTTTTTGGATTACAATTTTTCAAAAAAGCATGTTAGCAATTTTTTAAGTGTATGCTTTTTCGATGTTTCAAATGTATAGATAGAAAGTTTATTAATCAAAAAAAGTTTATTTTTTTTATAAATAGCGTTGTTTTTGTTAAAGGAGTTCCTGTGTTATAAAGGGTTGAGGTATTTCCGATTGAAGAAGGAATCTTAACTTAAATCTTTTTATTTTTACAGGGATAAAATTCCTAACATGAAAAAGCTAATACTCTTATTATTAACCATTTTATTAATTACCAGTTGTACCAATTATGGACAACTGAAGCTAGTGTCGTACTTATCGGAAGATTTAAAAGAAGTTTCTGGAGTAGAGAAAAGTAACGACTTAAATGTACTATGGATGCATAACGATAGTGGTAATGCAGCGGAATTATTTAAAGTTAGTACGCAAGGAAAAATTTTACAAAAAAGGGCATTAGCATTAAAAAATCATGATTGGGAAGACATAACTTCTGATACCAATGGAAACATATACATCGCCGATTTTGGTAACAATAATAACAAAAGAAAGAACTTAGTAATTCTAAAAATTAAGGAAGAAGAATTGCTAAAAGGAGACAATGTTGAGGTAGAAAAAATACAATTTTCATACCCCAATCAAACCAAGTTTCCGCCCAAAAAGAAAGACCGTTTTTTTGATGCAGAATCGTTAATTTATAAAGATGGGTTTCTGTATATTTTTACCAAAAGTAGGGTTAAAAATAAGCAAGGTAAAACAATGTTGTATAAAGTTCCGGCAACAAAAGGAGAGTATACTGCTAAATATATTTCCGAGTACACAAACTGCGATGCTTTACATTGTGCAATTACAGCAGCAGCAATATCTCCTGATAAACAAAAAGTAGTTTTGTTAACACATCAATCCGTATTAGTATATGCCAATTTTAAAGAAGATGATTTTTTTAGCGGAGATGTAAAAGAGTATTCTTTTAACCATGTTTCTCAAAAAGAAGGGGTTACTTTTAAAAATAATACAACGCTTTACATAACTGATGAAGCCGCTAAAGGAGGAAACAGCAAGCTATATGAATTTGTAATAAAAGATTAAAAAAACAGTTACCAAAGCTATGTGCAATGATAACTGAAAAGGGGAGGGGAATTGTATATTGTTAAATACTTACACGTAATCTATTTGCCTAGAATAACCCGCATTTATAGCCAATAAAATGGAGTCTTCTCGACTAAAACTAAACGGAATAACAGAGCTTAAAGGTTCTTCAAGCTTCTCTTCTATTGTTTGTTTAGATAACATTAAAGCCTGCTCTACCAATTTATGATATTCGGTTATAAAGTATTTTTTAGGTAAGTTTTCAAACTTAGCAACATCAAAATCATAAAATTTAGTTCTTGTAATAGCTTTGTATTCTTGGTTGTTATGTATAAACAAATAAGTAAGGTCAACGTGAATAGTAGTATTAGCACCACTAGGATCATCTGGCCAATTATAAATTAATAGGTAGGCTCCATCAATACTAACTTTAGGTTTAGAAATCTCTTCAATCTTTTCAAAACTTGTTAAATCACAAGATCCTGTTTTAATAACTTCTTCTATAGTTTCAACTGTACTCATTTTTATCATTTTATTTTAGTCAAATATCTTAGAAAATAGATTTTTGTTTTATAAATGTTTTGTATGCGTAGATGTTAATTTTATAAGTGCTTTGTTAAAGTGAATGAGATGAAGGCAGAATAAAAATATATAACTACTTTAGTTGCTTAATTTTTTACAGAAAATGTTTTTGGTAACCAGAACCAACTTTTTATACGCTATTAGTATTTGTGTTTTTTTTGCAGCTTGTACGAAAAATAAAGTAGATAAAAAACTACAAGAATATTTATATACTATTGATAGCATTTCTCAGCAAAAACCCAATGAAGGGTTAAGAAAAATTGATAGTTTATTAGAAAAGAAACAAAATTCTAAAAACGAAGCGCTATTATTATTTAGTAAAGGAGAATTATTTTACTTAAACGATAAATTAGTAGAGGCTAAAAATATTCATTTAGAAACGTATAGGTTATTTACAAAACTAAAAGACGATTATAATAAAGGTAGGAGCTTAATAACATTAAGTGCTACTTGTATGAAATTAAATGAGCTAGAGGAGGCTCAGAAGTACGCATTAGAAGCTTTAGAAATAGGAAAAAAAATAAAAAATACAAGGTTACAAGCCAAGGCAAATAATCAGCTATTCAATCTTCATTTTATATTAAAAGACTACGAACAGGCATTGTTTTACATAAAAAGGTCTGAAGAATTATTTACCGATCCAAATGATCCTAATTCAATTATAGCAATTAAAAGTAATATTGCAGGCGTTTATTTAATGTTAAAGCAATATAACAAAGCCCTAGAACAATTTTCAGAGGCATTGGCTTTGGGTGAGTCTGCAAAAGACCCTAAGACAATTGTAAGTGTTCTTAATAATATTGGATATACGTATTTGGAAGCAAAACGTTTTGAAGAATCGGAGAAGTTCTTACGAGGAGCAGTAAAACTTAACCAAAAAATTAAAACAATTAACGGAGCTCCGTATAAAGGATTAGGAACCCTTTTTTTGGTAACGAATAGGTTAGATTCGGCAGCAGTAAATTATAATAAGGCAATGTCAATCTACAAAAGTAAAAACAACCTTTCAGAAGAAGTAGAAATACGAGATAAATTAATATCAATAGCCATACTTAAAAAACAGTATGAAGTAGCACTTAACCATCAAATTATACGAGATAGTATTGAGGTGGTAAAAAATAAAAAACAAAATAAAAAACTACTTCATTTTGCCAATGTAAACTATAAAATAAAAGAAAAAGAAATAGCGTTAACACATCAAAAAGAAATAAATAAACAAAATTGGTGGTTAGGAATTAGTGTAATTGTTTCGTTGGTACTTATTTTAATTATAGCATTGTTTATTGGATACAATAATAAATTAAGAGCAGCCAATAAAGCATCTAAATTAGAACAGCGATTGCTTAGAGCCCAAATGAATCCACACTTTATATTCAACACCTTAGCGGCGATACAAAATATAACGTTAGAAGGAAACCCAGTAAAATCTTCAAACTATATAGCTAAGTTTTCAAAACTCATTCGACAAAATTTTGATTATGTTCGAAAAGAAGAAATTAGTTTAGAAGAAGAACTAGCTATGATTTCTAACTATATAGATACACAGCAATTACGCTTTAACAATAGTTTTAGTTATCACATACATATTTCTGAAAACTGTGATACAAAACAAGTAAAAGTACCTCCAATGCTATTACAACCTTTTGTAGAAAATGCTATTGAATATGGTTTGAAAGAAAAGAAATCAGGAGGAATATTGAGTCTCAATATTCGAAAAACAGCACAAGAACTGTTTTTTGAAATTGAAGATAATGGAGTAGGAAGAAAGCAAAAAAAGAGTCAAGAAAAAATAGCAAAAGATTTACACGCTACCGATATTTTTATTGAAAGACTACAGATAAGAAATAAAGGGGAAGAAAAATCTTTTACAATAGAAGATTTACATGATAATGATGGAAACCCATCAGGAACAAAAGTTGTATTTAAATTAAAGTTATAAAATGATAAAAGCGGCTATAATAGAAGATGAGTTTAATGCGCTAAACACTTTAACAAAGCTGTTGCAATACACGCAAAAAGATATAGAAATTGTAGCTAAAATTGATAATGTAGATGAAGCTATAGATTTTTTAAGTAACAACAATTTAGACTTGGTATTTATAGACATTGAGTTGATTGGTGGAAATGCTTTTCAAATATTAGAAGCTTTAGAAACCATAAACTTTAAAATGATTTTTACCACAGCTTACGATGAGTTTGCTATAAAAGCAATTAAGTTTGATACGGTAGATTATTTATTAAAACCCATAGATTCTGATGAGTTAAATGCATGTATAGGTCGTTTTAGAACTGAATTTGAAAAAGATAAAAAATATACACAAGCACTACATAAAATAAGTGAATTAGATAAAAAAGAAGCTCAAAAAACATTGCTTATTAAAACTACTGAAGAGCAACATTTTTTGCATGTAGATGATATTGTACGTTGCCAATCTGATGGAAGTTATACCGTTTTTTATACTACAGATAAAAAAATAATGAGTGCTAGAAATTTAAAGTATTATGAAAATATTTTAAGCACGCACGCCTTTGCTAGGGTACACCAATCTCACTTAATCAATATAAAATATTTAGCTTCGGTAAGTGCCAATACAGTTAAATTATCAAGTGGTGAAAACGTTCCTTTATCATCAAGAAAGAAGACGTATTTAAAGCAGTTTTTAGAGAACTTTAATACGAATACAAAATAGAAAGTAACACATATAAAACTCATTAAAAGAGTACTAAAGTTCCCTGTAATTTTGAGGTAAATAATAGAAAGTAACCTTAAAAAAACAATCATATGGGACTTAAAGAAAAAAGATTTACAAAAGCTTTTCAAGAAGAAAAATATCCTGCATTAAAAGAACAAATAAACAATGCAGCAGGTTTTGATGTAACAATAGATGTAGAGTGGGACACTATGTTTGAAGATAAGTTTTTACACTTATATGATGATAGTTACCCTAAAATTTACTTCCAACCACTTATTGATGCTTTTTCAGCCATAGCAACTGATGATATGGGAAAAGAAGCATTAGCAGAATCGTTAAAGAAAGTGGTTATTACCAACAAAGACGATCACCACAACCCAACGCATGCTTATACTTTTGAAGAAGGAGTTTTACAAGTAAACCATAGCCCAATTTTAAACGCAGATAAAGTTCAAGACAGAACAGATGCACTTGTTGATTTATTAGAGAATAACCTATAGTCTAGTAATTCACAATAAAAAACAAAATTGCTATGGAAACAGATTATATCAATCAATTTAAAGCGCAATCACCAGCAGCTATAATCCAAGATATGTTTAGTGAGAAGAAACAACTAAAAGTTGCTTTGTCATTAAAAAGTGGAGTTTATATAGAAGGTTTTGTGGTTGATGTTGCTAAGGAAGAATACCAAACATTTGTGTGTATGAAAACCGAAGAACAAGAAGTATTGTTTTTCGACCTCCAAGAAGTATCCGTTTTACGAATTAAACACCCTAAAAAAATAGCTGTTTCTTTATCTAAAGGAAGTATCAGTCGCCCGTTAGGAGAGGAGCCCATAAGTACTTTACAATTAAAAAGATGGATTGTAGAGCAAGAATCGTTGCTAGATGCAACAATCAACTTATCGTTAGAAAAATCAGTATTGCAAGAAGCAAACGCTCGATTAAATAGTAAAGATGTTATTACTAGTTTGTTAAAAGCAAAACAATTAATAATAGAGGATGAAATGGGATTAGCTGCATGGAAAGAAATAAAAACTGTAGCTATTACTAATACAGAAAAATTGCAGGTAAGTAAAGAAGGAAATGTATTAAAAATTGGTATTGAAATTACCAAAGCTCTACCAAAAGAGTTAGAGCATCTTTTTGTTGAAAAGATAGAAGAAATATTATAGAATACTAAAATTATTAAAAAATGGGTCTTAAAGAAAAAAGAGCAGTTCAAACATTTAAAAACGAATCATTTCCAGCATTAGAAGCGGAAATAAACAATAAAGCAGGATTTAATGTATCATTAAACATAGCATGGGATACGTTGGTAGAAGATAAGTTTTCTCACCTTTACAATGATACGTTTCCAAAAATATATTTTCAACCGTTAATTGAAGCAATCAAAGCTGTAAACATTGATGAAATTGGGGGAGAATTGCTAAAAAATGGATTAAAAGAAGTAAAAATTGTTAATGAAAATAACGAGCACAATTTAGAAAGAGCAATCACTTTTGTAGATGGGGTGTTAACTATTAATCACAGCCCAATTATGAATGCAGATAAGGTGGAAGAAAAAACAGAAAGAATTGTACACCTTTTAGAAACTCATTTAGAAGAATTTGCAGGAAGTGAAGCTAGTGTTGAAAGTACAGAAAACCCAAATAATATTGTAGGAGGGAAGGTAGATAACACTATAAAGTTGAGCTTACCTCAGTTGCACAACCAATATGTAGCTTTAGCTTTTGAAAAGCAAGATAACTTAGCAGATATTGTTGAGGATTTACCTTGGACTTGTGATATGCTTCAAGGAACGGTAACCTACGGTGATTTAACTTTTAAAATGCAGGTATTAGGAACCTACTCTCACAATGAAAAATCATGGTTATGGGCTTGGGCAAATAAACAAAGCGGTATTCCAGAACAATTTTTAGAAGCTTCATTACAAATGAAAGCTCTAGGAGAACGCCATGGAATAGAAGACTTACTTTCCTCAAAAATAGAAACAGAACACGATCCAGGACATTATTTCTCATTCGTAGCAACAGGAGTAAATCAGGCAAGTTGTTATGCACCATTACCTTTTAAAGGGCTTACTGTGTATGTATTATTATATACGGATATAGTTGATGAAAAAGAGATAAACATTCCTGCTTTAATTTGTTCACACTTCTCAAAAACAACTACTCGTATGGATTTTGAACACAAGCATGCATTGTTTTGCTATTTAGTTCAAAAAGGATATGAAGTTGAGGTATCAGGAAATAATATCGTTGCTAAAAAAGGAGAAGATCAAATTTTAGGAATTTTTGACCTAAAAGGAAGATTATTAAAGTTGTCTAACTCAACAGTTCCTGTAGGAGCTTAAAAAAAGAAAAAGTATGTATCAATCTACCACACTATCAGAATTAGAAAAAGAGCATCAAGACGCATTAACTCAGGCGCAAAATAAGATGATGGAAGATTTGAATCTTGCACAACAGAACGGTGATAACGATTTAATTCACCAAGCAAGTGTTCATTTTCAAAACGTAGCTAAAGAATTAGCAGAACAATACACTAAACGTATTGAAGAAATTAACGAGTTAAACCTTAAAAATGTAACAGAAAACATTCAAGAGGTGTATGATAATTCTAGAGCAGATATTGACTTAAACGCATTGGTATATGACGGTGATCGAGATTATGTTTTAGAGTTTCAAGAAGATGAGTTAATTCAAAAAACCTTAGAAAGAATAAAAGAAAACAATCCAGTTTTTAAATCGAGAAGACATTTGTTGAAATCAAGTTTACGATTAACAAAAATGTTAGCTCCAGTGCTTCACGAAATTGGAGAGCATTGTAAAGAGGTTTTAAAATTGAAAGCTGATATTGAGTTTTTTGTGTATCAAAACGATAAATTCAATGCGTCATGTTATCCGCCAGATGAAGATAAACTGTATATTATTTTAACTTCAGGAATTTTAGAACGTTTTACAAAAGACGAGTTAGCTTTTGTCATTGGTCATGAAATAGGGCATGTATTGTTTGAACACTTTAATTATCCAGTAAAACATATTTTAGACGAAGGTGCAAACGATTTAGCGCCAATTCATGCGATGAAGTTATATGCATGGAATCGTAACGCTGAAATTAGTGCAGATAGAGCTGGCTTATTATGCTGTAAGAGTTTTGAGGCAGCAGCGAGAACATTCTTTAAGCTATCGTCTGGAGTAACTTCTGATTCTTTAGATTTTAAACTAAACGAGTATATCAATCAGTTTTCAGATTTAGAAGAAGTTTTAAATGATGACACACACGATCCGTCAGATTGGTATAGCAGTCACCCGTTTAGTCCACTTCGTATTAAAGCGTTAGAGTTATTCAATAAGAGTAAAACGTATGAGTTATTTAATCCTGAAGTTAATGGAGAAATAACAGAGGAAGCGATGGAGCTAGAAATACAACGAATTATGTCGTTAATGGAACCAGAAGACTTAGGAAATGAAACCGAGCATTCAGAAAAGATTCAACGTTTTATGTTCTTAGGTGGTTATATGATTTCAAAGGCAGATGGAGTTGTTGATGATTCTGAAATACAGGCATTGAGTAGTGTAGTATCTCCATCAGTTTTTGCACAGTGTATGTTAACGATTAAAGGATTAACAGAGCAAGATATTATTGATGAAATTATAGCTTTGGCTAAAGAATTAGATATCGTAATTTCTGTGATGCAAAAACTAAATATTCTAAGAGATTTATCTATTATTTCTTATGCTGATGGAAGCATAGATGCTTCAGAAGTTGAGGTGCTATATAACTTAGCAAAGCAACTATATATAAAAACTGAATTTATTGATAGAATTATCAGTGACGCACAAGGCGTTGATTAATAACATAATTTTTGTTTACCATGCTAGCCAAACTATACATATTTAACTGTGTATGGTTTGGCTTATGTTATATATTAAAAGACCCCATCCAACAATAAGTAGTAGACCTCCTAAAGGAGTAATAGGACCTAAAAAGGTCATTTTTTTACCTTTAGCGCCAGATAATACTAAACCATAAATGCTAAAAGAAAACAGTATAATTCCAATTAGAAAAGCGTAATATACTGCTGAGCTAGGTGCGTCAAAATAACTTCCAACGAATAATAAAACGAGTGCATGATACATTTGATATTTTACACCCGTTTCAAATGATTTTAGTTGTTCCTCGGTTAAAATTTTCTTTAAGGCATGTGCTCCAAAAGCTCCAAATATTACAGCAAGCATACCAAATAAAGCACCTGTAATTAATACAATTTGTTGTGTCATATTTTTTTAAGAGTTAAAAAGAAAAACCAATACTAAAAGCTACTCTATCCTCTTGTGAATTTCCTTTAAAGTATGAAATATTAGCTGTGAATAAGTCGATTCCGCTTAGCCAAAAAGAACCACCATAACTAGTATGCCATTTCGTTGAATTAGGTGAATACGGAGACCATACTCGACCGTAATCAAAACCACCAGTAATACCAACTTTTATAGGAATAACTCCTGTATGAATACGTCCAAAACGTAAACGTAAATCGTTACTATGATAAAAACTTTCGGTTCCAGAAAAACGTTCTCTGTTAAAACCACGTAAATTACGGTCACCGCCTAAAGTAGCCGCTTGGTAAATTTCAAAACGATTCCCTACATTAATTTGAGTTCCAACTTCAGAAGCAAAAACTAATGAGCGGTTGAATACTAGGTTTTGATACATAGCCAAAGAACTTTTAATGTAACCAAAGCGTCTGTCGAAATCGTCTAAGTTGGCTTTAGCCCCAACAGCTAAATCGAAGTTCATACCTTTGGTAGGAAAACTACTATTGTCTACTCGGTTGTGATTAAAGTTTAATTCACCTCCCCAAAAATAATTAGTATCAAAAATAGCTGTAGGTTGATTGTCAAAATTATTAATAAATCTACCAGGTGTATCTTCAATCTCAATAGCCTCAAAAAGGCCTGAAATTTTAAAGATACTTCCACCTCGTAAGCGCTTTAATAAAGAAGGAGAAAAACTAATTTCTTCTTTTTTAACACGATAATGATCCAAATTGAAACTTTGGTCGTAAATACTTTCATTTCCCCATCCAAAGAAATTAAAGGAATAGTTATCGCTAGTGGCTTTGGCACGTAAGTGTAAGCTCCAATTGCCAATTAACTCTGTAAATTCACCATTGTATTCTAAATCGTATCCACTAGTTGAAGAATAGTAGTTTGCAGCTAATGTGTGTTGGCTAGCGAAAGGTTGTTTTTTAAAGCCTTGTTGTGTATGTGTAACCGAAGCACCAAAAAAGAAACCGTCATCTGGATTGCTACCTAAGCTCGGATAAACAACAGTAGTGTTGTTGTTAATGTCATGCGCATCATAGGTGTTTTTGAAGTAACTATTTGAACGTAAATCCGCAGTTTCAGAACTAGGGTTTATTGTATTTTTCTTTGATTTAAAATCGTAGATTTTAGTCTTCTTTCCCCAACCTGCAACAGATGATTTATCAGTGTATACATCGTGATTCTGTCCCCCTATAATTCGTAGTAAAATACCATCATGTACATCACCAGAAATTAAAAACTCATCATCTCCATTTAAACCATAAAGTTGTATTTCTTTGGTTTCTTTTGTTTTGAAAACACGGTTATAAATTTCATTATCTTTTCTAAAAACAACAACGCTAGTTTCTTCATCATTTAAACGTTTAATAATGAATTTATCGTCTTTATCTGTACCAACTACATGTACAACTTTGTTTAGTTTGGTGTAATAACGTTTAGCAATTTCTTTTAATTTATCTCTTCGAGCTTTAATTTTAGCAATGGTTTCTTTTCCATCAATATCATAAATAACCTTTGGTAATTGTTGGATTGATTTTTCAATTACTTCATCAGTTAAATGTTGTTGAATGTACTCAGCTTGTTTATTCCATTCATCGAGTGTTAATTCATTTAAAAAAGCAGTATCAAAAAAGCGAGCATAATTGTTGTACCATTTCATGTTTTTGATATCGTTGTCAAAAGTTTGCATATTTCTTACTAAGGGTGCAAACTGTTGAAAAAGCGGAATCATAACTCCATCAAACTTAGAAAAAGGTTGGTCTCTATCTCTTGGAATTGGACGATAATACTTTTTACCATCTTTGGTTTTAAAAGAAGCCCATCGCCATTGATCTTCATGTCTATCCCAGTCGCCAATAACCATATCAAATAAGCGAGAGCGAATTACCCATTCTTGGTCGATAGAGTGCTTACCGTTTTTTCTAATTTTTTCTAACACATCAAATGTGCTAATAATATCGTCTGAATTTCCAAAGTTGTCTAATTCACTACGGTCATCAGCAGGTCGTTCTTCTAACAAGTATAACTGTCCGCCAAAGATGTCGTTATGCTTACCTAAAGCGGGTTGCTTAGGCATGTAGTATAATTTGGGGTTGGTATGGTAAATATTTACGGATTCTGCCATACCAGGAAGAACAAAAGCAGCATATGGGTGCGACATGGTAAAAATATCTTGAACTACATCAACTAAAAAAGTACCTTTTAAAATACCTCCCATAATACGACTTCCATCTTTAACCATTGAGCGTAACACGTATTGTTTACCATCAGGGTTTTCTAATCGTAACGAATTGGTTTGGTTACCACCACCTCTTCTAATAGGGGTTAAGCCTCCAAAAACATTCTCTAACTCCAAAACAGGAACTTTTACTGTTTTTCCGTACTTATCTCTGTTTAAATCTCCCCACATAAATTTATGAAAACCACTAACCTCTGTGGATTCTGGAGGATAAATTGAGGTTTCTACAAATTTCTTATGCTCTTCGTATTCAGGAAAGCTAGTATATTTTTTTGTTTGTTTTGGTTTTACAATTTCTTTACTGAATAAAAGTTTGTGACCATCTGTGGTATTGGCAGCATAGTATTCAATAACAGCTGAACCATCTTTGTAGTAATTTAATTTAGCATATCCATGATTACCATAGGTAAATTGAGCTCCATAACCAACCAAAGCAGCTGATTGCTTTGAGCCCGAGCCACTAATTACTTGTTTAAACCCGTCTTGTTCTATATATTGTAAGTTGTGATCGTGACCAGAAACAAATACAACATTGTCTGTGAAATCATTAGATACTGTTTGTATTTGAGTAACAAAGTCACTATAACTTTTATTAAAAATATCGGTTTGTATACCTACGTGTGAACGTAACGCATTTTTTAAAGTACCTAGAACAGGTAGTGGACTCATGTGATCTTTTACAGAAAAACTTCCTCCATGTGGACCATTACTATATAAAGGATGGTGTACAGCTACTACAACATTTTTATATCTATTTTTTTTAAATAAACTAGAAAGCTCTTGAATAAAGTGTTCACGAGTTTTAATGTCGCAGTTATCGTTCATTTTTGGCTCTTTGTCCCAGTTCATAATAAACCAACGACTATCAATAAGAATTAAAGTAAGGTCATCGTTAATTTTTACTTTGTCTAGTCCACAACCACCTTCAGGTAAAAAGGAGTTTTTACCTAAAGCTTTTTCAACCAATCGCTCCTGCTCTTTTAAGCCATCAACACCATTATACCAGTCGTGATTTCCAGGAATAAAAATTGTATTTCCTTTAAAGTCTTTCAGAGCGTCAATTTGTGTTTGTAAACGATGCTCTGCCAAGGCTCTATCTTTGTGTTCTTTACTTGGTATTCCGTAAGGGTAAATGTTATCTCCTAAAAATAACGTAGTTGATTTTTTAGGAGCTTTGGTTAATTCTTTTTGAAAATAAGTTAAGGTAGGAGTTGTTTGTCCCATTTCGGCATTACCAGCGTCTCCAATTAAATAAAAGGAGTGTAACAATTCTTTATTTATTTGAATTGTTTTTGGTGAAGTCTTATCTGCGTACTTAGCTTTATAGGATGCACAAGCACTAACTACAACAATTATAGTTAGATACATGCAAAACTTGGTAAAGTTCATGTCTTATTTTTTAGTTATGTAAAAATAAGGCTTTTTAGAGTAAAATTACTGTTTTAATAAATACTGATAATCTTCAGGAGTATCAATATCTAGTAAGTTTAAAGAGGAGTTCACTTTGAAAATATTATCGTCATGTTGTAATAGAAAATTTTTAGCTCCTTTATCACCTTTTAAGTTTAGTAACTTATTAAAATATTCTTTTGGAAATATGGCAGGAACTCCAACACTTCCTTGATAATTGGAAGTAATTATTTTAGAAGGATTTCTTTTTGAAACTTTAATTAAGGAGTTTAAATACTCTGAAGTAACATGAGGCTGATCGGCTAGCATTATTAGAGCATTATCAAAGTTATGTTCTTGTAAAAACTCAATACCCTTTATAATGCTAGTACTTAAACCATCTTGGTGTTTTGGATTATATATTGTTATAATAGCATTTGTTGTAAGTTTCTTTTCAATGGCGTCTTTATTAGCCCCCAATACGCAAAACACATTTTTTATTACTGATTTTTGAGCTTGTTCAATAGTCCATTCCAGTAACGTAGTGTTTTTATAAGGAAGCAGTTGCTTTATTTTTCCCATTCGAGAAGCACTTCCAGCAGCTAATATGAGAATTGCTGTTTTTTGCATCTATTTATTCATGGATTCGTCCAGTAATCTTTTTTAGAGAAAAAACTTCTTTTTTACGAATTACGGATAGTATTTCTGCTAAGATTGATAAAGCAATTTCTTCTGGGGTTTCTGCTCCAATATTTAATCCAGCGGGAGTATGAATTTTATCTAAAAATTCATCAGTAATATCGGGTGAAAATTCAAACAGTTCGTTAAATAGTTTTTCTCGTCGTTTAGCAGCACCTAAAATACCTATATAAATAGGATTTTGTTCTTGTAATTTAATAAGCCAACGTAAATCGTAAGTGAAATTATGATTCATAATAACAATAGCAGTATTGTTATTTACTTGAGAAAGTTGAATTAATTCTGGAGTTTGTGCAACTACCGATTTAGCTCCGGGAAAATCGATTAATTCTTTTGGATCTTTTATAGAGGTAATTACATCGACTTCCCAGCCTAACTGAGTGGCTAGTGTACATAGTTTTACAGCATCGTGCTCTCCGCCAATAATAAGCAAACGAAATAGTGGTTGTAAAGTTTGTTTAAAATTAGCTAACTGACCTGTTTTTTCAGTATCAAACTCTTTGTTGAAAGTAAATATTTGTTGATTGTTAAACTGAATTATGGAACCGAAATCTCCGTGTGCTTCATCTTCTTTTTGAAAAAAAGATATAATATCATATGGTCTTCTTTCTTTACTATTTTTAGAAAAAGCATCAATAAATTCAGTTGAAAGATAAAAGGGTTCTAAAAGAACATACAATATTCCCTCACAACCTAAACGGTAACGACCATCATAGGTCACTATTTTTGGTTTGTTGTTTTCAAAAACAGATTGTGCTCTACGTTGTATTTCTTTTTCAACACAACCACCGCTAATAGCACCGATTATTCTTCCATTAGAAGAGAGTAACATTCTAACTCCTGGTTTTCTGTAAGAAGAGCCATCTAAATCTACAACCGTTGCTAAAATATTTTGTATGCCTTGTTGTTGATTTATAGAGGCTTGTTGTATTATTTCTTTAAATTCGTGTGTCATTTCGTGTAAAAATACTCTTTTAAAAGTACGCTTTTTTATCACTTTATTAAAAATTAATACTGGTTAATAATTTATTATTTTAGCAAAAACCTTTTTCATGAACAGTTTGATACAAGAAACAGAGCAATTTGTAATTGATTTATTAAATGAAAATTTAGATAAAAACTTTGTATATCACAATATTGCCCATACTCAACGAGTGGTTGAGAAGTCACTCGAATTAATTGAAGGAGAAAATTTCTCAGAAGAGCAGCAACAAATTTTAACATTAGCAGCATGGTTTCATGATGTTGGATATACAGTTAATCCTGAAAATCATGAAGAAGAAGGTATAAAAATAGCAACAGAGTTTTTAAAGAGTAAAAAAGTATTAGGAAGTGTTATAGATGAAGTATCTAAATTAATAGCTTCAACTAAAATGGGAGCAAAACCTAAAAAACAATTAGAGAAGGTTTTAAGAGATGCAGATTGTTCTCATGTTGGAAGTAAAAATTATACAGACTTTAATGAATTATTACGAAAGGAAAGAGAACTAGTATGTAAGAGAAAAATTAAAACTGTTGAATGGGATGACGCTAATCTTGAGTTTTTAACAAAACATCGTTTTTATACAAGCAAAGCTTCTAAGCTTTGGGAAAAACAAAAAAGTAAAAATATAGCTCAACTTTTAAAGAGAAAACAAAAAGAGTTGCAAGAAGCCGCTAAACTTAAACAGAAAAAAGAAGAGTTAGCATATAAAAAAAATAAGATTGAATTACCAGAGAGGGGTATTGAAACTATGTTTCGTGTAGCACTCCGTAATCATATTACGTTAAGTGATATTGCAGATACAAAGGCAAATATTTTACTATCCGTAAATGCAATCATTATTTCGATGACATTGTCAACGTTAATCCCTAAATTAGATAATCCATCTAATTACTACCTAATAATACCTACGTTAATTTTTTCAATTTTTACGGTAATATCTATTGTGTTATCGGTTTTAGCAACAAGACCCAATGTTACTGAAGGGAAATTCACAAAAGAAGATGTAGCTAATAAAAAAGTAAATCTTTTGTTTTTTGGGAATTTTCATCAAATGCAATTGCCTGATTTTGATTGGGCAATGAGCGAAATGATGAAGGATCGTGATTATTTATATGGATCACTTACTAAAGACTTATACTTCTTAGGATTAGTGTTAAATAGAAAGTATAAGTTATTGCGTATTACATACACAGTTTTTATGATTGGTATTTTGGTAAGTGTTGTTGCTTTTGTATTTGCTTTTTATCAACAAGAACAAGCAACAAAGTTAGGAGAAACTGTTTCTGTAATGTGTGCTATTTAAACTCCTGAATAAGTTCGTCAATAGTCATTGTTTTTTGAGTATCAAAGTCTTTGTTGTAAATAACCTCTACACGTAAGGCTTTTAATCCAGAAACACCTTGCAAATCTTCAATATCTAATTTTTCTATATTACCTAGTAATTTTTTAGATTGTAAGTACTTGATATATTTGTAATACTCATCTGCATCTTTGTCTTGAGAGTACACAATTGCTATCTTACCAGGGACTGTTAATCGTTCTTCAGTTCCTTTAATGTGAGCCTTATCAATACGTTTCTTAATAATTTCGTAACGAATATTATAAGCACCATCAACGTCAAACTGTTTTTCATCCATTCTAAATTTTATAGCTAAAGGATTGCTGTGAACTAAAATTAAAGAAGCTACTCTAAGTTTATGTTCCATTTTTTCAGCAGCTTTTAAAGCTATATTTTCCATTTCACACATCACCTGTAGTTGCCATAACCTAAGGTTGTATAAATATAAGTCGTCATATTTTTTTTCTTTTGTTAAAGATTGTCCTATGTACATATTATACTCAACACCATCTGTTTTATAGCGTTCAAAATAATGAGGAAACATCTTTTGCGCTTCTTCTTGCCTAATATCTATAAAAGAAGCTAGTTTATCGTTTAATAAAGTAACACTATCTTCATAAGATTTTCTTTTCTCATATACAACCTGCAAATCAGGATCTAAACGATTGATATAAGATTTTACTAATATGCTTAAATCATTGTTTACTTCCTTTATGTGGTTAAAAACAGGATAAATTTCACGTTTTAAAAAATCTAAAATAGCAATTTCATCACCAGCTTTTAAACCTTCTTTTACATCTGATAAATATTCTTGAACTCTAAATTGTAACTCTTTGTAAATAGGGAGGTTCTCAACTTTACAGGCTTCTAATAATACTGAAATAGCCAGAGAAAGTTGGGTTATTAAGTCTTCTTTAATAGCAGCGTTTCTAGCTACCGATGAACCTTTAATATCAGACTGTCCATATAAAGGGTGTACGTCAGGAAAAATAATATCCTCAATTTTAACTTTTTCCTTTGCTTCATATGATTCTCTATGAAACCTTTCAGCAGCTTCATAAAAACGCCATTTTACAGTAGGATGAATAGATGTATAATTTTCTTGAATTGTAGCCTCTAAGATATTTTTATGTTCTTCAGAGAAACGATCAACCGCAATTTTAAACAGTGGAATTAAGTCTTGTAATTTATTTTGATTAATAGAGTTTAGTTCAAAAGGTCTAGGAGAAGCAAACTCAATAATAGCTATACTGTTTTTTGTTGATGCTTGTATAGGAACCAAAATTATACTGCCAATATTTTTGTCTTTTAAACGTTGATAAAGGTTTTTATTTTCAGCTTGATTTCCATACTTTTCTACATCAGAAATAGCAAGAGTTTCATTGTTTATGAAAAGTTTTTCTAAAGTGTAATTACAAAAAATGCAATCACAAGAAACATCTTTATCGTAATTTAATACTAAACTTTCTTCTTTATTTATGTGTGAAGAGGAAAAGTTATTAGAATCTGTTTCAAAAATAGAAAACCCTAAAGAGAGGTCTGGAATTCCAAAAAACCTTTGAAAGATGCCTTCTAAGGTATGAACTAAATTATCGTCTTTTTTTATAAGGCTAGTTCTTATTTCTGAAATAATTTCATCTGTTGTAACGTCAAACAAGTTCATAATCCCAAAACCTTTAAAAATATAAGATTTAGGAGGGAATTTTTCTTTCCAAATATTTATATCTTCAAAATTATCAAGTAATATTTTTATATCCTCTTCAGTGATTTTAGGAGTGCCTTCTGCGGGGAAAATTTCCATAAAATCAGCATTAAAAGCTGCGCGATATTTTTTTATAGTATTAATTGTTTTATCAGGGATATCAAAGAAAAAAGGTCGTTTTAAATCAATAGGATAATCGTAAACACTAGCTAAAATTAAACTACATGCATAAATGTACATTAAATCACTTTCAAAGTTTCGAACTTTTAATTCATAATCATTTCCAGCATTTTGTAAAATTTTTTCAAATCGAGTTGTAAACTTGAAAGAAGTAAATGTAAATGGAATGCTTACTGCTTTAATTTCATTTTCTAATAATAATTCAGGAAACAAAGGTTCAAGCAATAAATCAATAGCTTCTTTATGTTTTTCTAATATTGATTCATCAGAAAACCCATTAATCAATTCAGGAGCTTTTTTTGCCTCTCGAACTATGTTTATTGATGATTGATGATAAGGATGTTTTTCATACTCTTTAGAAGCATATTTTTGAAATAAAGCGACTACCTTTTCAAAACTTATTTTTAGTTTAAAAGGAAGTTCTAGATTTTGAATGTCTTTTGTTCGTCTTATGTTCATAGAGTAATAAAAAAATAATCAATACAAATTTACAAAATTGTAAGTAATCAGTCGTTTTTATTACTACTCCCTTTCAAAAACAATAACTTTAAAAGCTTTAAAATTATTTTTCATACAATTATGTTTTAGAGTAGAAGTAATGTTTTTACAAAACATTAAATAACTTTTGACAAATAGGATTATAAATTCAAATAAAATTTATTTTTAATAAATCTAAATAAGTAATGATTGTTATATTTGCTGAGTTAATTTAACAGAAGTTTTTCCCATTAAAAGAATAAAAACATATAGGCTTACAAAAGAGAAAAGTTTTGAAAAACTTTATAGAACTCATTGGAAGAGCTTATACCTCTTATGTTATTCTAAAACCAATAGTAAAGAGGCAGCAGAAGAGATTGTTCAAGATGTATTTATTTCTTTATGGAAAAGGGTTGATAAAATAGAATTTACTAGTCAAACTCAAAATTACTTATTAAAATCTGCTCGCAATAAAATTGTAGACTACTATCGCTCTAAAAATTCTTATAAGAATAAAAAAAAATTGGAGGAAATAACATCAGATCGTGTTTTAAAAGAAACAAAGTCAATAGAGCATAATCTGGCAGTGACCAATTTTTTAGAGAATGATTTACAATTAGTTGTTAATCGATTACCAAATAGATGCCAAGAAGTATATCGATTAAGTAGAGAGCAACAACTTTCTACAGCAGAGATAGCTATTCAGTTAGAGATATCACCAAAAACGGTAAAGAATCACCTCACTAAAGCTTTGGCTTTTATTCATGAAAACTTAAAAATTATTTAAAATTTGATTATCGTTTAGGACTCTGTCAAACTATATCCGTTCCTATATATAAACCAAAGTAGTTTATATGGAAATAACACCTGAACTTTTAACACGATATGCAGAAGGAAAGTGTACAGAAACTGAAAGAAAAAGAATAGAGGAATGGGTGAATACCACTGAAAACGAGATCAAATTTCCTGAAACCAATATTGAGACATCACCACATATTGAAGAGAAACTTTGGAATACCATTGCAAAAGATACAATAAAGTCAACAAAAAGAAACTTCTTTTTTAGATGGAGTGTAGCAGCAACATTTACTGTTTTTTTATTAGTGTCAGCCTTTTTTGTTGTTAACAAACCAATAATATATACAACACAGGCAGGTGAAGTAAGAACAATAGTACTTAAAGACAGTACGAGAATTACCTTAAATGCATTATCATCTCTTGAAGTATCAAGAGAGTATGGAAAAACACATAGAAATGTAATATTGAAAGGAGAAGGTTACTTCAAAGTAGAAAAGAACGCTCAACTTCCATTTGTAATTAAAACAGAAAAAACAGTAACAAAAGTTTTAGGAACTAAATTTAATTTATCTGCTTATACAGGAGAGAATAACGTTATATTTTTAGATGAAGGAAAAGTGTTTTTTTTCTCAAAAAAAGAAGGAAAAGAAAAAGGAATGACACTAAATCCAAAAGAGAAAGCAATACTTGTTAAAGAAAGGTTGGTAAAGAAGGTTTTTAAAGAAAATGACCATACGGCATGGATGCAACAAAAATTAATTTTTAAAGATGAAACCTTAAGTAGTGTAATAAAAGTGTTAGAACGATTTTATAATTGTAGCATAGAGATAAAAAAAGAAGAGTTAAAAAGGAGAAAATATAACGGAATTCATACAAAAGAATCAATAGACACAGTAATGAAAGATATTGGTTTTGTGTTGAATTTTAATTTCAAAAAGACAGGGGATAGAATAATAATTTTTTAAAAAAAAATAAATACAAATGACATAGAAAACAAAATAAAAAAACCAGTATTCTGTCGGCAAAACTTCATACTGGTTAAAAGTAATTCAACCAAAAACACGATTAAATCACAAACTATAAATATATGAATAAAATAAATTATACAGCTATTCATAGAACTGTAAAAAGTATACTAATAATAGTTTTTTGCATTACAGTTCAAAGTTCATTTGCACAAGAATCTATATTAGATAAAAAAATTTCAATAAACTTTATAAATAATACGATACCAACTGCTTTAAGAAAAATAGAAGAAAAAGCAAGTTGTAAATTCGCTTTTGAGTCTATCGATGAAAAGAGGAAAAACATTATTACCAAAGAGTATAAAAAAGTAACATTACGAGAAATACTTAATGAAGTATTAGTTAAATATCACATTTATTATAAGGTAAGAGGAAACACTATTTTAATACAAAATCAAGCAGAAAAAGGTGTAATAACAGGAACTATTTTAGATGATAAAGGACTTCCTTTACCTTATGCATCAATAGTATTAAAAGGAACTAGTTTTGGGGCATCTTCTGATAAATATGGGAGGTATAGTTTTTATGCACCAGAAGGAAATTACATTGCTATAGCGTCTTCAGTAGGATTTGGTAATGAACAAAAAACAGTAACAATTTTAGCAAATCAAAAGAATACATTAGATTTTTCTTTAACTGAAACTGCTGAAAGTTTAAATGAAATTGTGATAACAGGAACAAGAAATCAAGGATATATTGTTCCATTAACTAATGCATTAAAAACACCAATAAAAACACTAAAAGCTCCAGCTTCAATAGCTGTTTTAAGTGACAATTTTTTAGAGGATATTGGAGCTAGAAATTTAAGCACAATTATAACATTTGTGCCAGGTGTTAGTAATGCCGATAATGGTGGAGGACAAGTAGAAAATGTGATAATTAGAGGTTTTCCACAATCAGAATCTTATATAAATGGTATTCGACAACAAAGAGCTCCAGAAGGAGTTAGAGCTATAGAAACGATAGAAAGAGTTCAAATATTAAAAGGACCCTCTGGTGTTGAGGCGTCATTAACTTCTTCAGGAGGTTTTATGAATATTATCACAAAAAAACCAAAAGACACTTTTGCTGCTGAAGTAATTTTAGGAGGAGGAGATCATAATTTTATGCGTGTAGTTGGAGATGTTACAGGCCCTTTAGTAGAAGGAAAATTAAATGGTCGTTTAATTGCAGGTTATCAAAAAAGGCAATTTTGGAGAAATGGACAGGATGATAGGCCGTATGTAACTATTGCCCCATCGTTTGATTGGAAAATAACAGATAAAACAAACCTTATTGTAGAATATGAATATAATTGGGCTAATGATCCTTTAGATAGAGGAACTATTTATATTGAAGGAGCTGGATTGAAAAATAATTTTTTACCTAGAAATTTTACTTTTCATGGAGAAAAGGACGATTATAAAATAGGCTCTAATAGGTTTGATATAACGTTAAATCATAAATTCAACGATAAAATTTCAGCAACGGTACAATATCATAATTTTTCTCAAAAATCAGAAGAACATTCATTTAGAAATGCTGATGCAGAAGGTGGTTGGGGGCCTCTTTTTAAAGAAGATGGAGTCACTTTTTCAGGAAATTCAGTAGTACCAATATTTTTTGCTGAAGTTGGAGCTGACATTGGAACAGAAACGGTACAGGTAAATTTTAACGGAGACTTTACAAATGAAGAAGGTGTTGGACATGCTTTTAATTTTGGAGGAAGCACTGCAATTAGTGATGCTACTTATACTGATGCTGATAGAGACTTTGTGTATAGAAGTTTTGAAAATACTTTAGATGTTTTTAATCCAGATAATAATCAAGAGCCTAATGTTGTAGGAGAAAGTATACGCCCAAATTTTAGAGTTGGAGATAAAATTAATGCAGTTTTTGGGCAATGGCTGGGTAAATGGACACCTAAGTTTAGAACAGTTGTAGGTATGAGATATGATGATGTAAAAAAGATAACAGAACAAAACTTAAATGGTATTAGCCCAGAAGTATTAGCAAAATTAGAAGCACAATCTGCACCTAATCCAATTAACTTAATTAACCGTAATTATAATGATGATTTATTTTCATTTAGGTTAGGATCATCATATGACGTAACATCAACATTAACAAGTTTTGTAGGTTATTCTTCATCGGCACAACCACAAAATGGAGTAACTCGTAAAGGAAATGGAATTAAACCTATTAGAGCAAACTCTTTTGAAGGAGGTTTAAAATGGCAACTGTTTAACGGAAAAGCTTTAGCAACAGCATCTGCTTACTTTTTAGAAAGAAAAAACATAGCTATTTCAGATCCAAGCAATACGCCTGAAGAACGCTTTATGTTACCGTTAGGAAGCGCAGAAATAAAAGGAATAGAGTTTGAATTAACAGGGAAGTTAACTAGAGATTTATCTTTTATGGGAGGTATGAGTTTCCAAAATTCTGAAATAACAGAAAGTGATCAAGATATTATAGGAAACAAGTTTGCAAACATTCCAGAGTTTCAATTTAGTGGGTTTTCTAATTATAATGGAAAAAGTATAGGTTTATCAGGGTTAGATATTGGTTTGGGTGTAGTACATCAAGGAAAACGTGAAGCTAACAGTGGAAATCAATATCAACTACCAGGGTATACTCGTATGGATTTTGCTTTAGGTTACACATTTAAAAACAATTTACAAATACGTTATAATGTGTTTAATGTTTTTGATACAACTTATTATACCTCGGCACAAGACAATATTTTAAGAGGATCCGATCAAATTGGAGTGGGAGATAGGCGTCTTTTTCAAATTACATTAACTAAAAAATGGCTTTAAAAATTAAGCAAAAAACTTTTTTTACTATTCATTCTTGGATAGGTATTACTGCCGGACTTTTACTATTTGTTATATGTTGGTCTGGCAGTATTGCCGTTTTTTCTCATGAAATAGATTGGTTACTAAATTCTAAACTTCAAAGTGATTACATAAAAAACGATAAAAAAGAAGTTAATTGGCAAAAAGCATATAATTCTTTTCATATAAAATATCCAAAATCTGAATTAGGAGAATTAGCTGAAGCTGAAAGAAGTGGTTATACATTGCATGGGTGGGGAAGGAAGCAAAGTGGTGAACTTTTTCGTTTTTATATGAACCCTTCATCTTATAATATACAAGAAGAAACAACATATTTTAATGTACAACGCTTTTTTAGAAGTTTCCATATGTCTCTTTTTGATCCAGATGTATCACGTATTTTTGGAGTAAATTTTGGGTACTTCATAGTGGGATGTTTAGGGTTTGTTTTAGTTCTTTCAACTCTCACAGGTTTTTTATTTTACAAAAAATGGAGATCAGGTTTTTTTAAGTTAAATATTAAAAAAGGAGCTAGAAGGCTTTGGTCAGATACTCATAAGTTAATCGGATTATGGTCACTATGGTTTGGTTTATTAATAGGACTTACTGGAACTTGGTATTTGTTGGAATGGTGGCTTCCAGAGCCGCCACATATTGATACTTCACAAATTACACAAAAAAATAAGGAAAAGTATTTAAGTATCAATGAACTGGTAGAAAAAGCAGAAAAAGAGTTTCCTGAATTGGAAATTCAGCGTTTGTTTTTTTACAATTACAATAAAGGACTTTTATCATTTGAAGGTGATAATGGAGCATTACTTGTAAGAAAAAGAACAGCACATATTACTCTGAATACTTTAACAGGAGATGTAATTAAGATTCAAAAACCTGAGGAGTTAACCATGTATCATAGATGGTGGGAAACTGTAGATGTTTTACATTTTGGCAATTTTGCAGGATTGTGGTCTAAATGGTTGTATTTTATTTTCGGACTTTCATTGTCTGTGCTGTGTTTAACAGGAGCATACTTACAAGCAAAGCGGCAAAAGCTGAAGTCAGGGTTGAAAAAATATAGAATATCAATAATTATAGCATACAGTATTACTGTGATAATTTTAGGGTTGTCTTTTTGGGGAGGAGTTGAAGAAATAACTCGCTATGGAGTTAACGGTAGTTTACCTAAAACACCCGCTCCCATAGTTTGTTTTATTGTTTTATGGGGAGTAACAACAATAGGTATACTTATTTTTTGGATGAAAAAAGTAAAATAATTTTTAAACAAAGCAATAAAAAACACGCTGTATAAGAAAATACAGCGTGTTTTTTTATGAGGTGCATTTTGTAAAATTATAATGATAAATTACATTTTTTACCTAAAATATCATTTATACTGGGGTTATACGCATTGTTATAAATAAAGTTGTTTTCATCAAAATCTTTATGCTTAATTTCGGTTAGTAGCTTTTTTAATCCACAAAAATTAACAAGTTTTTTATTATTTGAAATGTCTATAACACCTCTTTCGAAAGTATAGTTTGAAAGAGCATCTAAGGTTGTAATTTTAGGATTGTTTTGAATAAAAAGTTCCTTATTTGTGGGGCTGTTATCGTAAACTATATTTTGTACTCCATTAAGAGAAGTTAAATTAGAATTATCTTTTACTTCTATTAAATAACTAACAGACGTTAAAGATGATAAGTTAGAAATACTTGCTAAAGAAGCATTGTTAATAATTTTAATAGCGCCAACACTCTTTAAACTAGAAAGACCATTTAACTTAGTAAGTTTAGTATTGTTTTCAATAGTAAAGTAAAGTTCACAAGATGTTAAGTTCTGTAAACCTTCCATAGTTTTTAAAGAAGTATTATTTTTAATTACAACAGCGTTGACTTCTGTTATTTGTTCTAAACCGTTTAAGTTTTCTAAAGAATCATTTCCAATAATATTAACTTTATGAAGCTTACTAAGATTCTGTAAAGCAGTTAGATTATTTATAGAAGGATTCAAACTGATTGATAACTCTTGTCGAATAGTTTTTAGTTTATGAAATCCGCTTAAGTTTTGTAACGACTTATTGTTTAGAATACGAAGAGAACCCAAAGCCGTAATTTTTGATAAAGCTTCAACATTGGTAAGTTCATCGTTATTAATAATAACGAGTCTAGCTTCATTAGAAGTTAATGTTACACCTTCAAAACCACTTAAGTTTTTAAGAGAGGTATTTATAATAAACAAGTCTCCATGTATTTGACTAAGGTCATTAAAATTAGAAAGATTTTTTACAGAGGAAGTTTTACCGTTTATAATTAGATTTCCTTTGATAGCATTGTATCCTTTAGAGGTAAAGTTATCAATATCTTCTTGACTTTTTAACTCTATATTACCTTCAAATTGTTTTTTATCAGTAAAAAATTTGTATTCAGTAGAAGTAATAGTTTTGTTATTTATGTCCTTGGCGATTACTTTACCTTGGTATTCAGTTAAGCCTTTAAGCTCTTCAAATTCGAAAGTGTTACCGTCAATATATTCAGCTATTAGTTCATCGCCTAAGTAAAGGTCGTAATAGGTGGTTTTGTTTTGTGAATTATCAGTATTAGTCCATTCTATTTTGCTGTTTAACGGATTAGTTGAACTAATTTTTACAGTTAGTAGAGTAGAAACAGGTAGTTGGTTTTCTTCTGATTTAGAGCAAGATGTAAAGAGTAGGATTATAACTATTAATTTATATAAATTGTATTTGGGCATTGTATAGCTAATTTTTAATTTTATTTAAGTAAATATTGGGATAAATTAACAAAAAAAGGAAACGATATAAATGGCGTGAAAAGTTAAATTATATGTTAAATATAATGCTTAGGTATGGGAGTAAAAAATAAAAAATCCCTGACCAGTTTTTGATAAGGGATTTATAGTTCTTTTGAATGGAGATTTAAAAACGGAAATCGTAGTTTTGTATTTTACCTTTTTTACCTAAACTATTAAATTTCCAACTAAACCCAAGCATAAAATATTGTTGCAATACGGTGCTTTCGGAATCTTCTATGTAGTTTGAGGTTGCTCTACGTTGAGCGTTGGTGTTTTGATTTAATAAATCATATGCTTTTAAGCTAATAGTACCTTGATCTTTTAAAATAGAATAAGCTAATGTAGCATTCCAAAACCAAGCAGCTTTATTAAATCCAATTACGTTAGGGTTGTATGTGTAACGAATGTCATTTAACCATTCTAACTTTTTTGGGATGTTTGTTTTTGTTCTTATATTAACAGAATGTCTAGTGAAGTCTTGATTTTGATCAGTGTTAACGTCGTATTTAGTATTTGAAAAAGAAATACGATACTGTGTTTCTATAGAAGCCAGTTTGTCCCACTCTAATGTGATTCCAAAATTAGGGGTTAACGAAGTTGTTTTAGCTCCTTCTTTTATGTTATTTAAGATATTAAAGTTTTTATTGGAACCAATGTTTCCACCAGCTTTAAATTTAATACTAGAAATGGAGTCTAGTTTTATTTTTTTTGTATAGCTACCACCACCCCATAAATCATAACCCCCATCATTGTTTTCATAAGAGGTTTTTCTGACCAAATTATCGTCAATAGAGGTGTTTGTTATTACTTGATTTTCATAAAGAGTACCACTTATATAAAACCAAAAACCAGTACGAGCTTGCCAGTTAAACTTGTTAAAATTAATATATGCTCTGTGATTTTGAGCTGGTTTTAAATTTGGATTACCGGTAACAATATTGGAAGGGTTGGTCACATCAGAAAAAGGTTGAACTTGATTAATGCTGGGAGCATTATTGTTTAAACGATAATCAAAGTAAATAGAGGCTTTGGAGTCAAATCTATATCTGAAACTAGCATCTAAATCTAAATTATTGTATTCTTTTTTTAAGCTTAATTCAGGGCGCAATTTATCATTGTTTTCTAAGGTTCTGTTAACAAAACCAGTACCAAAATTTAAACGCCACTTTTTAGATCTATACACTAAATCTACTGAAGGGGTTTTAGTAATATCATTATATGTAAAGTCAGAACTCAATTCAGTATTAAAGTCACTGTACTGTTGCGTTGTTGAGTTAAAATCAAAAGTGTTTTCTTGGTTTTTTCGTTCATCACGTTGATAACTATACTTAGTATCTAAAAATAATTTCTTAGCAATTAGAGGAAAACGATAGGTTAGACGTGAGGAAAGTCCTGTTAAGTTATTTTCAATAATGCTTTTTTGGTCTCTATTTTCTGTGCTAGCATTATTTCCAAAAGTTTCAATTATAGACTTGTTAAATTCTTCGGTATCTGTTTTATCAATACTGTTAGTTATAGAGGCTTTAATAAAGGAACCTTTAGCTCCAATCTTTTTGGTAATATCTAATCTGTTTTGAAAATTGTTTGCTGTTGCTTTAGAATAGGCTGAACTCACGTAGCTATTCGTAAGTGTATTATTTTCATTTAAAGATTCTTCTTGTCTACGGCTATTACTTTCACGTTTGTTAAAAATGAACGTAGGTCTAACATTAATTAAAAGAGTAGAATCTATTTCAATGTCAAACTCTGTATCAAAACTATGATTGTGATTTTCATCATCAGAAGTAGTAGTAGAGTTGGAAAAATACTTTCTATCAGGAAGTGTGTACTCTCTATTACTTTTCGATTCGTTGTTTGAATTACTTCCTGAGTAAAAATAGTTTGCGTTTACATCTAAACCTTTACCAAATTCATCAGCATAGGTTGCACCAGCAGTTTTTGATTTTATAATACCGCTACCGCCTCCAAAACTTCTTCCATTAACATTAAAACTACCATTTCCACCTATCCAAATATTACCACCTCCTCCAAACATTTTTTGAATTTCTCCAAAGCTAAAACCTGGAGAATTGATATTGTTTGTGCTGGCTAATATGCTAAATCGTTGATTGTTATCAAAACGGTTTACCATGGCAGCTCCTTCAAAGCGTTTGTCGGTTCCAGCGCCACCAGATACTCTACCAAACCAACCTTTATTATTTTCTTTTTTTATGGTAAGGTTTATAGTTTTGTTATTTGCATCTCCTTTTTCACCAGTAAAAGCTTCTGATTTAGATTTGGTATCTGTTATTTGAACTTTTTCAATAATATCTTTTGTTAAATTTTTAGTGGTAATACTAGGATCATTTCCAAAGAAAGGTTTACCATTAACCAAAATTTTATTGACTTCTTTCCCGTTTACAGTAATTTTTCCATTTTCATCTACTTCAACACCAGGAAGTTTCTTTAAAAGATCTTCAACATTAGCGTCTTTTTTAGTTTTAAAAGATTTTACATTAAACTCTAAAGTGTCTTTTTTAACAGTAATTGGAGCTCGTGATTGTATAACTACTTCACTAAGCACATTACTTTCTTCTTTTAAAAAAATTGTACCTAAATTGAGATTAGAGGTTTTGTCTAGCTCTATAAGTTTAGAGAAACTATCCATGCCAACATAAGAAATAAAGAGTTTTACGTCTTTACTAAAAGATTTTCCTTCTAAAGAAAACTTTCCTTTGTCGTTAGAAATAGTGTAAGTAACAATCGAGCTGTCTTTAGCTCTCTCAAGATGAACTGTAGCTGCCTCAATAGTAGTTTTATCTTTTTCAGAGTTAATAGTACCAGTAATTTTAAACGGATAAGATTGAGCAAAAATTGAACTGGTAAGTAATAAGGTAAAAATAAAAAGTAGTTTTTTCATTGTTTATAGCAAAATGATTTTCAAAGAGCTACAAATAAAAAGAAAAAACTACTTTCTAAGAGTTAAATATTGTTAAACTTATTTCTGTCTGAAATAAATACTAATAGGTACTCCATTAAAGTTATAATGTTCGCGTAACTGATTTTCAATATAACGCTTGTAAGGATCTCTAATATATTGAGGTAAATTAGCAAAGAAAGCAAACTGAGGAGTGTGTGTTGGCAACTGCATACAGTACTTTATTTTTATGAATTTACCTTTCGTTGCTGGAGGAGGATTATGCTCCATAATCTCTAACATCGTTTCGTTTAACTTACTTGTTTGAATGCGACGTTTTCTATTTTCAAAAACTTCAACAGCAGTTTCAATAGCTTTAAAAATACGTTGCTTGGTTAATGCAGAAATAAAGACAATAGGAACATCTGTAAAAGGAGCAATTGCCTGACGAACTTTAGCTTCAAAATCACGCATAGTATTGGTTTCTTTTTCAACTAAATCCCATTTATTTACTAAAATAACAATACCTTTTCTGTTTTTCTCTGCTAACCAAAAAATCTTTTCATCTTGTCCTTCAAATCCACGAGTTGCATCAATAACCAATACCGCAACATCACAATGCTCAACAGCACGTACAGCACGCATTACTGAATAGAATTCTAAGTCTTCTTTTACTTTCGATTTTTTTCTAATTCCAGCGGTATCGACTAAGTTGAATTCAAATCCAAAACGATTGTATTTTGTATCAATAGAATCTCGTGTGGTTCCTGCAATATTGGTTACAATATTTCTGTCTTCTCCAATTAAAGCATTAATAAACGATGATTTTCCTGCGTTTGGACGTCCAACTACAGCAAAACGAGGCAATTCGTCTTGTTTTTCTTCATCTTCTTCAGGTTCAGGAATTTCTTCTGCAATAGCGTCCAATAACTCTCCTGTTCCGCTTCCGTTAATGGAAGAAATAGTGTAATAGTCTCCTAATCCAAGGTTGTAAAACTCAACAGCATCAGCATCACGCATTGCATTGTCAACTTTGTTTACAGCCATAAATAATGGTTTTTCAACCTGACGTAAAATTTTGGCAACCTCAGCATCCATAGGGGTAATACCTTGTTCAACATCAACTACAAAAACAATAATATCAGCTTCATCAATAGCTAACTGAACTTGTTTACGTATTTCTCCTTCAAAAATATCATCAGATCCAACAATATAACCACCAGTATCGATTACAGAAAATTCTTTTCCGTTCCATTCAGATTTTCCGTAATGACGATCTCTTGTAACTCCACTAACAGAATCAACTATAGCTTCACGACGTTTTACTAATCGGTTAAATAAAGTGGATTTACCTACATTTGGTCTTCCTACAATCGCAATAATACTCATTTTGCAAAAAATTTGTGCAAAGATACAATTTAGTATATGATTTGTAATGTTTTTTAGATAGTATATAGTTTTTGCTATATTGTTGGCACCTAATATTTTATTTAATGGATGATAAATTATACAACCAGATTTTTTTAAAACCTCGTTTTCAATTAGAGTATGAAATAAATTCTCAGGTTTTGTTAGAAGAAATAAAGAAGCATTTAAACGATGTTTCTAAGTACAAAATGAAGGTTGTAGATAATCATGTGGTTATTGATGTACCTGAGAAGGAATCGCATTTGTGGTCACCGCAATTACATATTGAAATAGAAGAGGTTTCAGAAACTTCATCAAATATAAAAGGTTTGTTTGGTCCCAAACCTCAAGTGTGGACTTTTTTCATGTTTTTACACTTTTTGGTGGGAACAGCTTTTGTGATTTTTGCGATTATAGCTTACAGCAATTGGTCATTAAAAAAAATAACGATGCTGCCTATAGTAATGCTGGTTGTTTTGCCTATTGTATGGGTTGCTTTATACTTGGCAGGAAGCCTAGGGAAATCAACAGGAAAAAAACAAATGGATGAATTGAAAGAGTATACGAAACAGTTATTACGAACAATAAAAAGAGGCTAGTCTTTGTATCCAAATCGTTTTAATTGACGTTCGTTAGAGCGCCAGTTTTTATTGATTTTTACATGTAAATCTAAAAAAACCTTTTTGTCAAAAAATTGCTGAAGGTCTTTGCGGGCTTCTGTTCCAACACGTTTGATTGCACTTCCTTTATGTCCGATAATAATTCCTTTTTGTGTTTCGCGTTCTACCATAATAACAGAACGGATTTTTATAATATTATCTTCTTCAATAAAGCTTTCAGTTTCAACTTCTACAGAATAAGGGATTTCCTTTTTATAATGTTGAAGAATTTTTTCACGAATTTTTTCATTCACAAAAAAGCGTTCAGGTTTATCGGTTAACTGATCTTTTGGGTAAAAAGGAGGAGAGTCTGGTAAAAGCTCAATAATTTTATAAAAAACGGTATCTACATTAAAGTTTTCAAGAGCAGAAATTACATACACAAAAGAATTTGGAACCTTCTTTTTCCAGTATTCAATCTTAGCTTCAACCTCTTCTTGAGTCGATTTATCAACTTTGTTTAACAGTAAAATTACTGGAATTTTGCTATTAATTATTTTGTTGAAAAAAGCTTCGTTTTTAAGAGCTGTTTCACCGACTTCTACCATGTAAATAAGAACATCGGCATCTTCAAAGGCAGATTTTACAAAATCCATCATAGATTCTTGCAACTCATATGCTGGTTTTATGATTCCTGGTGTATCCGAAAAAACAATTTGATAATCGTCTCCATTAACAATCCCCAAAATACGATGTCTAGTAGTTTGCGCTTTTGAAGTGATGATAGATAGTTTTTCACCAACTAGTGCGTTCATCAAGGTAGATTTCCCAACATTTGGGTTTCCAATAATATTTACAAATCCTGCTTTATGTGTCATGATGCAAAGATAGGTTGTTTTGTGTAAGAAGTATTTATTTTTTTAGATGCTTGTTATTTAGAGAAATATATTTATATGGAAAATAAATGCTTTTTTATTTGGTGATAACAAGAAAAAGGATGTATATTTGCAACCGAAAATCGCGGGATAGAGCAGTAGGTAGCTCGTCGGGCTCATAACCCGAAGGTCACTGGTTCGAGTCCAGTTCCCGCTACTAAGCTAAAGCTTGTTAAATCAACGGATTGTTTACCACAATCCGTTTTTTTTATGTCTTTATCTTTCTTACTTTTACGTACCGTAAACGTTTTTAATATGAAATTGAATTTTTCAGAGCCTAAAATATATAGAGGTGGAGTACAAGTTTCAGAGTGGTCGAAGCCGACAAAATCTGAAAAAAGAAATTGCATTAAAAAAGGATTGGTTTGTATATTATTCTTATTGAAATCCTAAGACTCAAAAATTACAAAGGCAGCCACATATTAAGGCAGGAGTTAATAAATTAAAGACAAAACAAGAACGGATAGCATTTTTACGAACAATGCAAAAGCGTTGCTAGAGTTATTACAAGCAGGATTTAATCTATATATAGATAATTCAGAGCTAGAAGCTAAACTTTTCGGTGATGCTAGTAAAACGCAATCTTCAAATATTGCACAAACGTAAAAAAACGCAAAATAGTTTTAATACCAATGAATTAGTAGGTAAATCAATATTAGAAGCTTTTGAAATAGGTTTGAAATTGAAAGAAAAGTTAATGAATAAAAATTCATTTACTAAATATAAAAGTAGAATTAAACGTTTTTCAAAATGGTTTAAAAAGAGAGGGTACGAAAAACAATCGTTACTTACTATTGACAAGAAACTTATTATCGAGTATTTAAATGAAGTTCTACAAAGTTCAAGTGCAAGAAATAGGAATAACACCCGTACGGATATAGCTTCTTTATTCCAAATTTTGGAAGACAATGAACTTATCACAGAAAACTTTGTAAAAAAGATTAATGTATTAAAATCTACACCTACGAGAAATAAAACCTATTCACCAAAACTACAGGAAGATATTTATAGTTATTTAAAAGGAAATGACAAACACTTACTATTATTTATTCAATTTATATCGTATAATTTTTTACGCCCAATTGAAGTATGTAGGTTAAAAGTTTAAGATATAGATATTGAAGATAAAAAACTATATGTAAAAGCTAAAAATAGTCCTGTTAAAATTAAGATTATACCAGAAATTTTATTAGAACAATTACCAGATTTATCAAATAAAAAACAAACTCTTTTTTATTTACTCAAAACATAATAGGAGGAGATTGGGATATTGAAGAAGAAAATAAAAGAGACCATTTTACCAAAAGGTTTAAAAATATAAAAGATCACTTTAAACTAGGTAAAGAATATGGTTTGTATAGTTTTGGACATACTTTTATAACAAAACTATTTAGAGAATTTAGTAAGACAAATTCTCCATTTGAAACTAAAAATAAGCTGACACACTTTATTGAATA
Source organism: Tenacibaculum sp. SSH1-16 (assembly GCF_040104435.1). NCBI lineage: Bacteria > Pseudomonadati > Bacteroidota > Flavobacteriia > Flavobacteriales > Flavobacteriaceae > Tenacibaculum > Tenacibaculum sp. SSH1-16. The sequence goes on along the minus strand of NZ_JBECOV010000002.1, from coordinate 21,420 downwards.
CTCCCATGCTGAATAACCGAAAGATTATCCTTCTTTAATAAAATAATCGATACTAGCCAATTTTAAAAGTGTCGAAAAGTATTTTATCTTTACTTAACCTTGCGTAAAGTGGCGCAACCTAACATAACTGATTTCACCTATTTGTAGAGTTGTTATTATTGCCTTTGACTCTGTTAAAGTAATAAAAGTATTGAACGTACAAGTAGTATATCAAGTAGCAAAAGCTCTTCCAAAAGAAGAGCAAAAATTGGATGTCGTTAGTTTGTTTGTTAGTAAGTTTTGCTCTTAATTTATATTCGAACCCCATTTTAGTCGCCTAATATTTTGATATCTAAATTTTTGTCTGAAAAATATTTCAATAATGTTCTAAATTCTAAAATGTCGATTATTTTTTGCTTGTCCATGTTTAAGTTTGTTTTCTCAATATAAATGTCAATTATCTTTGCAAACATTTTTTGATTTTCAATGGTCAATTTTATGTCGCTATATGGGGCAATTAAAACGCCTGTCCAATTTTTATATTCAGTAAAAATTTCATAAAGATTTTTACACTTGTTATCATTAAGTCCGAACAAATATTCTTGGTTGTCAAGTCTGTGAAAATCTAATGCCATAGGTTTGTTTATGATTACAGGATTCTATTCAATATAGGTTCAATGTTTTTAGTTTGTTTTGTTAATGTTACATAAAAAGTAAAAGATAAATTGAGTTTAACAACTGTTATATTCACAAGTCTTCTTAAGGTTATATTTTTTTATAATTTCTTTTTCCCATGCTAAATATTCATCCTTAAAACTGTTAATATCACTTGGTATTCCTTTGGTCCAATACATGTTTCCGTGAACCAACAACATAGCCCAATGATATTCTAACTCATGGATTAGCTGGTACACATCTTCTAAAGTGTTTGGAGTATTTATTAAGAAGCTTTGCTTTAGCTTTTCGTTAGCATTTTTATAGGAGATTTTTCCATAATGTGCTTAATTAACTCACAAAACGAATAGTGATTAAAAACAAGGCTTTCGTCTTCATTTTTAAATGATATATTATCTTGTGGCGTTTAGTTTCCTTCGCTCATAAATATTATTGTTTATCGAGATAATTCTTTCAACAACTCGATTATTTTCCCTTTCCCATACAAACGAATATAAACTCGATTTTTATCTTGATTATTCGTTAACTTTATTAACCACTCTTTTGTTTTGTCAAAAATTCCAACTGTAACATCCCCACTCTGATCAGCTTTATCATATTTTACGAGACTAGACATAAAACTTAAGTCTTCAAAATCAGATAATTCCCCTAATCCAACTAAATCGGTTACTGCATTGTCAATTAGATTTATTTTAAACCAATAAACAGAGTCAATATGTTTACTCTTTTTTAATGATTTTCCGATTTTTTTCAGGAAAACATTAAGATTGGTTGATTCAAAATCCTCTTTAACATAATTAAATGGGCTTTCAAAAATTTTGTTTCCCTTTATAAAAGCATTAAGTGAAAAATTTCCACCTTTTGTAATACTTTCTTTTATCCAGTTTTCAGTTTCTGCAAAATTCATATTTTTCTTAAATTTACTATAATTGGGAGATTAAAATTCGTTTTTATAAATTTCCGTACACAACAATTTCGTCAGCATATCTCAATTGAGTATTAAACCATTTAATTAAATCTCTTAAAAACATTTCTACGTTTGGGTCTTTTGTTTTGATCGTAGCTATTCTTCCAACAATAATTCTACTTGTCTTATTATCAAAAAAGTTTCCACTAACGATATTAAAACAATTTTGTGTTTCTCTAGTGTTAGAATTAGTTAATGGAAAAACTGATTTAAAAGCATCGATAACATATTCAAAATCTTTAGTTTGAATAAAAAGACTTTTATCTCTTAAGGTTATATACTTATCAAGGCTTTCATTTTCTGCCCATAAAATAAATCCAATTTTATCAATTGGTTTATTAGGTGTAACTGTCAAGTAAAATAATTGTTCGTGAATTTTTTTTATAGATTTCTCTATGTCAAATCCACAAATTCTATAATATTTTTTAGCTATTGTTTCATTGCACTCTGCGAGTCTGCATATAGAATTGATATTGTTTCTATGAAACTCTTGTTCACAAGTCAATAAATCACCATCGTTATCAATTATCAATTCTTTGGCTAAATCCATAGGAATTGACAATCTGTTTCTAAGCTCTTTTATTTTTTGAAATTCTGTTTTTAGTTTCATTATTTCAATTCTAACCAACACTAAAATTTATGTTGCTGCGTTTGGTTTAATTATCTTTACTCTTTATTCCAAGTTGTGGATTATCTTCTCTCCAAAATATTTTTACTGTTCCATTAAAATCAAACCGTATTTGTAAAAAACCAGCTGTCTCCATTCTCATATAATCCCATCCCCATAAATGTTTGCCATTTCCATCATAATCATGACTCCATAAGTCGTGTCCGTTGTTTTTTAATATGGTTATTATTTCATCCACTTCTTGCCAGTATTCATCCCAATTTGTAAATGATTTCAATCTCTCAGTCAAATCAACTTCCAATCTTTCCAACATTAATTTACGTTCTTTGTTCTCAAGATTTTCTAAAATTGTTCTTTTATATTTACGATAATTGTTCATTATAATTTTTAATTACTGACGATGCTAAAATTCACGAAAGTTAGCATATTAAAACAGTGTATTATATTAAATTAAACTTTTCTAATGTCATTTTTATAACTTCATTATCTAATCTTAGAATCGGAAAATCTGCAATCAAATAAGGAGGATAACCTGAATCTTTAGAGTCATCATTTATTACATAGGATTCCGTTGTTCTATTTCTAAATCTTAATAAATAAACCTTAAACCCATTAGAACAATAAAAATCAATTTCGTGGTTTTCCATAAATTCATCAGGTATTTGATGAATGTCAATTATCTTCCAGTTATCAAATTCTCTATCATATCCGTTTTGATATTCTGCACGTTTTTCAAATTCTTTTATTGTCATTTTTCAAATGTCTTGTTGTAACAGGCTTAAAAAATCAGAGGAATCTTCTATTCGTTTTTCACATACGGATGATTTTGAAAAAATAACATTTTCTAAACTGCAATCTTTAATGTTGGTTTCACAGAACATTGATTCCAAAAAAGGAACATCATCAAAATCACAATTTCTAAACCTACACTGCTTAAATTCACATTGTTTGAAGGATACTTTAGCAAAAATTATATTTCTGAATTCTATTTCGAAAAATAATGAATTTTCAATAGAAGAGCTGTAATAATGCTGATTGATAAAAGTTTTTGAACTAAACTTTTTATTTGACGTTATCATTAATTTACTTACATTCTTCATAATTTCTAGTTTCAATGTATTCTTTTAATACAACTCTATTTCCCAATCTTCGTTCGGAGGTTCTACCTTAAAGTTAAAATCACAATACGAACGGATATAATCTGTTGCTCGTTTTTCAGCATATTTTGCATTGAGCACTTCTCCGTTTTCATCCATTTCTATAACGTTGGCAAAAATGGCAAAGGCTTGTTCTATGGCACTGGGCTCTTCGCCATATAGTTTTAGGTAATCAATGCCTTTTAATTGGTAATGCGTACCACTTGCCATAAAATAGGCAAAACTTCTGAGTGCTCCGCTAAATGATTCGCTTAGTTTCATATATAATTTTGGTTGTGTTAGTCACTAAAAATACATCTTATACTCTCAATAATTTTCCAACAAGTATTATGGTCTAATCCCTTAGGTCTGTTTACTTTCCAATGCCCCATGCTTGCTTTTAAAGTTTCGTTGATGCTAAACAGTTGAAATGCCACTTCTTTTTCTATAACCGGTTTTTCTGTGTAATGTTCTTGTAAACACTGTAATGCTTGAAGAAACCGAGCAATTCGTTCTTCTTCTACATCGGCACTCATTCTAAACAATGTGTCTAATCCATCGTCTGATTCATATTCTTTAGCAATGTGTTTTTTAGCTTCCAGAAAGTTCATATTGTAGTAGTATTATTTACACAATTTAGGGATATATAATTTCAGTTGTTTTTGTAATTCTGGATGCAAATCATCGATACTAAATTCATCATCTCCTTTTAATTTAATCTCCGTGCTACTATTTGAAATAGAGCAGTTATAAATATAAGTTTCATAATATTCTTTTGATAGTTTCTCATTGATAAACATTTCTACCTTAAAGGTTACTTCGTGTGTGTTGTTGTTATTTACAATCTTGTTTTCCGTATAGGTAATGGCACAACTAGAACCGCAGGAAATAACAAAAGAATTATTTGTATTTAATGGGTTATTTACATTTGTTGCTGAAACTAAAAACTCTTTAAATTCTAAAAACTCAGGGTCGCCGACAGGTCTAATACTATCTATTTTCCAGTTTATCTCAATTTTTTGTTTATTAATAAACGTTCCTTCCCATTTATCATCACTTATCAACACAACTTTTTCATCATTGTTTTTTACTGTAAATAGTACTTCATCATAATCAATATTATTAAAATTTATGTAGGTAACTGTGTCTGCGTAAACTTTTCCGAGATGTAATTTTTCATTAGGTCTTAGGCGACTTGTAAAATGATCTGGAATCTTGTTTTCTTCTGTTTTTGAAAGAAGGTTTATTGTGTCTTTATTGTCTTTCGCTGTATTAATTATGGTGTTAATTTCTGTTTCAGTAGATTTTTTTGATGTGTTTTTACAAGATGTTAAGCCAATACTTAACAAGAATATAAGGAATGTAAGCGGAGTGGTTTTAGGTTTCATTTTGTTTTTTTTATAGTTGATTTTAATCTATTTGTATCCATATATTTTTATTCCTTCACTAGATTCTTCGTATTCAAATTGTGTTCCTACCTGCAATGTTTTAGCAATTAGTTTGGTGTTTTGGGTATGAGTTTTAGGTGTAAGCCGTTCATCTCTATTTTTTCGTTCTGTTTGTATTATGGAAGGAATAAATAACCATTCAATTTCTTTTACAATTGAAAATAACTTCTGCCACTTTGTAGTGTTCATAAAACTAACTTTTTTTATGATTTCTTCTTGTAGTTTCAGTTGATATGTATTAGGGGTTGACATCGTATTAATTTCAGATTCATCAATGATGATGTTAATTCGCTTCGTTTCCTTTATTTATAGGTTTTACCATCAAATTTTAATACCGATGTTTTAGTAGTAATGGTATCTTTACTAATACAACCACCATTTTCATCTTCAAAAACTATATTATTGGTGATTTTATGTTTTACTAAAATATCAAAATAATCATTGTTTTTTTCTTCTGAAATAATGAGTGTTCTTTTTTCGTTTATAAATTCACCTTCGCAATTACCATCCCATTCACCTCCATTGTCCAGTATTTCAAAATTATGTAGGACTTTCTGCAAATTGTTATTGGCTACTATAAACAAGGAAAGTTGCTCACTTTCGTAAGGATTTACACGCGAACTACCAACAAAATGGGTTTTAACGCCAAAAGCACGTTCGTTTTCTGTAATGGTATAGGGTGCGGTGTCAATAATTATTTTTTGTAATACTATGGCATCTGATGTCCAGCCGTTTGTTTCAGCACTTTCAAAATAGTGAAATAAAACCTGTTTGTTTTCTATATTCACATAAGCAATATGTGTATTGAGCGAAAAGTAATGTTCTTCTTCGCTACCTTCTACAATTTCGGGAATGACCATAATAGCTTCGTACGGACGGTTAGGCAGTGTTTTAAATGCTTGTAAGCTTGGTATTAGTTTTGAGTGGTCTATGTTTAATTCATTTATCACCAATTCATAAAATATATCTTTGGTGTTTAATATTTTAAGTTTTCCGTTGGGTTCTATTCTAATAATACCGGTTTCTTCACCTGCCTTAAAATGGTAATTAATCGTAATGCGATTTGCTTCAATTTTTGATTTTGTACTAGTCCAATTTTGTGTTTTTGCATCGTAAGCAACCATTTCTGAAGCAATGATATTTCCTTCTATATCATAGTTGATAAGTCTCGATTCTATTTCCTCATCGCTTTGTATTGCTGTTATGACTACAGTATAAAAATCTTTAGATAACTTTAATCGGTATGCGTCAATGATACGATAATTGGATTTGAGGATATTCCAATTTTTATAAACTAGAGCCAGATTTAATGCTTCGGTATTTACTTCTTGATAATCGCCTTTATCTGTATGGCTATCAAACGAAGAGTTTTCGATAACAGGGAGATTTTTTAGTTTCAGTTTTAGAAATTCTTCTTTAAAGGTTGTAGTGGTGTGTTTTGACGGTTCTGCTGCCGCTTCAACAGCGTTTTCTACTTCTACAGTTTCTACCTTCTTTTCTTTGATGTTATTATTGCAAGAACAAAAGATTAGTAAGATAATTATGAGGTAAAAAAATTTCATTTTTAGTTAATTAAGTAGTGTTAGTCTTTGATTAGGACATTGTTGTTAATGGTATCTGTTTTAACCGGATATGCATCTTTGAAATACGTTAACGCACCGTAATAGCGAGTGATATCATTTTTATAAGCTTTGATATTATAGGTTGCCAATTTTTGAGTTTGATACATGCTCAAATCTTCCACAATCATACCGCCTAAATCTTCTTGGTTATCTATAAAATAAGACGTTCCGTAATCTTGAAATACAGATAGTTTTGAGTTCTTGTTATATGTGTAAAATGCCAATGTAGCATAAGGTGCTTCGTATGTGTTCTCAGAATATATTTTTTGATTGATTATTGGGTTTTTACCTATTACTTCAATTACCTTGCTTTTTATAATATTGTTTAAGGAATCTCGATCTTTAATGGGGTGTTTCACCAAATATAAATTGGGATAAACGGTAGATTGAATCATTTCCATTTTGGTGAAAAATAGACGGTTGAGGGTGTTGCCAATTATAGCAATAACTAACAATGCTGCTGCCACAATAATTCTCACTCTTTTTGCTGCAATCCACTTTAAAATTTTGTAGAGTAGAAATAAAACTAAACCAGCTAATAGGAGTAAAAAAATGATGAGGAGTATTTCCATTTTACTATTTTATTTGTTCCCAAACACGCATTGTAGCATTACAATATCCTGTGACCATATCTAAAATATCATCAGCTCCGTCTTGCAAGGTTTGGTTGGCTGGAGGTTCAATTTTTATTTTTTTTAATATTTCAATAGCTATATTTTGTGTTCTTCCAGAGTTTTTAAAAGTAAACAATACTTTTCTAACTTCTTCGTTAAAACAATTACCTTGTTTAGCAAGTTCTAATAAGGTTTTATATAGTTGCTTGTTGGTCATTTATTTTTTTAAATTATATCAATCACTTTTTCTAACAGGTAATGTACTACTATTACAAAAGCAGTAACTATCATAAGAACTCCAAACTGAATAGAAATTAGTTTACCTTTATTTTTTAACTTCTTTTTTAAGTAAAAAACATCCAAAAGAATAAATAGAACAGCAATGACCAATCCAACGATTCCTCCAACGGTAACTAAGCCCCAGTTGTAGAACATATGGGCTAAATACCCCAATCCTTCTTTAGGTATATTATTAGCCCCTAAAACAATCCGCATATAGGTTATACCTAATGTTATGGAAACTATTGTCCATAATATATAAGTAAAAAGTTGTTTTAGTTTTTTCAAATTTTCAAACAGGTTAATCTTCTAAATAAGGTAATGCCTTTTCTTTATAATATGTTTCATGTTCAATTAGCCCTAAATTACTTGCTGCCCAATATAATAACTTATACAATTCATATCGATGTAAATTAATGTTTTCAATAGGCGCTGTTCTAACCTCGGTCATTAATTGTTCTATTTTCCCTTCGTCATCTTGATAGTTATGAAAATAAATCAAATCAAAATAATATTGAGCTAATATTAATTGCTGAATAAAAGGTACCCATTCATTTATACGATTTAAATAATTTTCATATTCTTCAACACTTGCTCCCCATTTGGGAGATACAAACGCTAAATAATTTTTATGCAATTCGGCATCATCTGGAAATTCATTTATCACATTTTCGAAAAGTTGATGCACATATTGTCTATTTGCATCGATAGCTTTGTAAATATCTAATAAACAAGAAACTATATTGGTTTTAAAACTGCTGTTTTTATTATTAACTTCAATTAAAATAGCTTCGGCCTTTTTTAGGTGTTTTTTAAAAGATGCTAACTTTTCGTTTGATACACTATCAATAGTTCCGCGACCACGGATTTGCCAAGCTTTATGAATTAATTGATATCCTTTAATTATTTTGGGTAAATCGTTATTATTGTCTTTAGTAATCCATTCATCACTTATCTTAATATTTCCATATTGCCCCAAACTTTCAAAAGCAAACGAACGTTGGCTAGAATTCATACTTTTTAAAGTTTGCTCTACATTGCTAAATTGTCTTTTATTAAAAAAGATGATTACTTCTTTAAGCTTTAGGTCGTTTAAATGTGCATGACTTTTAAATTTATACCTACCTATGAGGTTTATTAAATTATCTACAGGACTAAAAATGCCATATTTGTCTAAAAAGTAAAGAATTCCTAATCCTATTAGTATCCATTTCACAATTGGGTATTGATTAAAAAAGTCTATCATGATTGTAAATGAGTTAAAAATTTTAAAGTAAATGAAAAATCGTATAAATTGAGAAATCTTATAAATTAAATTTGGTGAAAATATTTTAATAAGTTTAGTATTACCATTTTGTAGTTTTTGCTATTAAAAAACGCAATGGCATCATCCCATTTTTTATCTTATTTGGTGGATGCCTTTTTTGGGGTGTATGGGTGGATAATAGGTGTCGACTTTATTCATAGTAATATTGGAATATCTGGCGCTACTTTATTGAAACCATTCTTAAAACATCCCCTACAACATAGATAGTTGTAGGGGTGATAATATTTTATTTATTACTGGTTAAACGCTCTAACGGCCCTTACATGAAGTTCTAGTGATTTTTGCTCACTGCCTTCAAATCCATTAAAGGCTTGATAAAATGCCCACCCTGTAGTTGTGCTATCTTGGGAAGAACTCCAATGGGTCGTATTGGTAAAAGGACTTCCCCCATAGGCGGTTATCGTTTCGTTTACAATACTTTTATTGATGTATAATTCGTGAATCTCATCTTTACTGGGCAAGAACCAATCATCGTAACCGTTCAAGGATAAATCTGAAGTAAGTTTGGCTGCAATGGGTACTTCGGGACATACGGCAATGATTTCTTGGGTGTTGGTTTGACCAGTTCCAATTGCGGTTCCCGTAGCGCCATTTATAAAAACACTTTCACAGCCCCATTGAACTGAGCCTTGTTCGTCAAGAGCGCACACCAAGCCATGGCTGTTATCTGCGGGATCTACCCAAAAAACCACCCCTCCATGATTATAGTCGCCTACCTCGTTGATATTGGCAAGAGCAACAAAAGCATTTGCAGAAACCGATTGGGTACCGTTACTTACCGAAATAGTGGCTAACATATTAGGATTGGTTTCAAAATCAAACAAAGTAGCATCTGCAACACTCAATTCACCTGTATTTGCATTGATGTTAAAAGCTCCAGCAGGATTTTGAAAGGTAATAGTATATGTTAAATTAGAACCACTTGCCTGTAAAGCCCCCACAACATCTCCGTTTGATGGATTTTCATTAATAGTTAGGTTTGTATTTTGAGCAGATACTTCATCTATATCATTAAGATTAATGGTAACGGTTGCTGTTTGAACGGTACCTGCATTATCAACAGAAACTGTAGCGGTAATTGTAGGGTTGGTTTCAAAATCGAACAAAGTAGGATTTGCAACGGTTAATTCTCCTGAGTTAGAATTTATATTTAAGGCTCCATTTGGTGATTGAGCAGTAATACTATAAGTTAAAGTTGCATCACCACTTGCTGAAATAGTTCCTAATGATTGTCCGTCGGTAGGATTTTCATCAATAGTTGTAGAAAAATCTTGAACGCTTAATTCGTTTGTATTGTTTACAGTAATGGTTACCGTAGCGGTGTTTTGAGCTTTATCCGCAGCAATAGTTGCTGTAATTGTAGGGTTTATTTCAAAATCGAATAAGGTAGCATCGGCAACGGTTAATTCTCCTGTATTTTCATTTATTTCGATAGCTCCATTTGGTGTTTGCGAAGTAATGCTAAAGATTAAGGAAGCATTATTATCGCTTTCAACGGTTCCTATAACTTGTCCAACCGTAGGATTTTCATCTATTGTAACCTCTAAATTTTGAAGATTAATAATAATTGGATCGTCGTCCTTACTACAACTATAGGTTATTATTAATAGTGTAAGAATTAATGTTTTTGTAAATTTAGTTATGTTTTTCATCAGTTTATTTTTTATTGTTTTTTTAAAAATTTTCTTTAAACTATGGTTATGGCAAGTCATTTATTAGGGACTCCAGTTCATTTGCCGTTGCCGTGTTTAAATCGGCATCAGAAATAGTGATTATCTCTCCATCTACAATGGTAGCAGGTTTTATAGCATATAGCCAGTTACCACTATCTTCACTAGTGAAAATGATGTGACATTCAAGACCAATGGGAATTTGACCATAATGCTCGCTAAAAAGTTGTTGTTCTTCAATATAGGTATCTAACTCACCTAAAGCATTTGGCTCTCCATTATAATATATATATACACTGCTGTTTGTGTTATTAAAACCGTTGGGAACATCTACCAATAATGTTGTTTTAGGTCTTGAGTCTTGGGAAAATCTATCGACATTCGTCCAACCAAATTCACCAAAATCAGCAACATAAAACGTTTCTCCATTATCTCCATTAGCAATTTCTACTTCCTTGTTCTCAATTTCTTCCCAAACTATATTGTCACAGATTATGGGTAAATCACAGTCTTCATCTATACCTATTCCTTTCCATAAAATCATTTCATTATCTACTTGTCCAGTAAGGCTAGTAGGCACAAGAACCTGTATAGGACAATCCAATTGTAATTGTACTCCTCCTTGAGTGGCATTGATAAAAAATTCTCCTCCTGAAATTAAAAGTGCCTTATCTCCATTTTCCATTCTCCCCATAGTAGGTTTATTTGTGATCGCCATACCTCCACTTTTAAAAAGTTCAATCACTTTTATATCAAAAATTCCTGTAATAGGATTTCCATTGTTGGAAAGGCAGTTTCCATTGATAACAAATTGCACGCCGTTTTCTGTTGTAAGTACTTGTGTTTGGTTTGCATTTAACTGAAAATCTTGCATTTTACTTTGCATAGCTGCTGCTTTAAGCAGACTAAACTCTGTAGAGGTTGCTCTTACTTTTGTAGGGTTATTCTCATCTTGTGAACAGCTTACAAAAAGAGATAAAGTTATCACTAGTATGCTTATAGCTAATTTTACATTTTTCATATTATCTAATTTTTAAGTTTATTATATTTTAATAATCCATTTCAATAAAATCTCCATTTAATTTATACCTGAATGTAAATGTTGTACCTCCGTTCTCAGGGTTTAACATGACCACATATTCGGTTTTAGTCACATCTCCATTCTTTGGAAATTTGATATATGCCATATTTAAAACAGGATTTTCTATACTTTTTTCTGCAGTTAATTGAGTACTCGATTTTTCAACCAATTCACCTAGTATAGATAAGTTGATGCTGTTATTTAATTGAAACATAAAATCTGCTGCGTTACTTCCCTGAGGTACTTCTAAAGAAATTTCTGAGTTTTGCTTCCAGTTATCTTGCATATGATTCCATTGTTCCATTTTTAAAGATTCAGGAGCTGAAGTAACCGTTACTCCAATAATATTCCCTATTGACTTATTATGAGTAATTGTTAAATCTGTATAATATGCCTTATTACCAAATTCGTTTTTGAGTTCTTTTTCTATAGCAGTGAATCCTTCTTTATTGGCTGTTTGCTTACTTGTCGAATTTCCGCAAGAAACCAACAAAGTAAATACTGCTATGATTACTATGAATTTTACTACTTTCATTTTCGTGTTTTTTATAATTACACGACTAAAAGTATATAGTTAAAGTGAAGTAGGAAATAGAGAATCTATTTCTGAGGTTTTTGAATAAATAAGTGAAATACTTTATAAAATATCCGTAAAACAGGAGGTTAATTATTTGTCCAGTTTAAAAAAGTATTTAGAAAATGTTCTTTTTTTCTAGAAGAAACTGGTATTTTTTTGCCACATTTTAAATGAATAACTCCGGTTTTATCATATTTATCTATGAACTTTAAATTAACCATGTAAGATTGATGCGGGCGTGTAAAATTGGCTTTACACAGACGTTCTTCAAACTCTTTTAAGGTTTTTGAAACCATATATTTTTTATTGTTACTACAATAAAATGTAGTGTAACCCTTGTCTGATTCACAAAACAACAATTCGTTTAAATCAATTACTTGAAAACTATCATGTAATGATAAAATTAGCTTTGAATCTTCATTATTCCAAGCCTGTTTTGCTACTTGTACTTGTTGCTTTTGTTGGTCTATTGGAAGATGAGCTACTTTTTGAAGTGCTATTTGTAATTCATCTATATCAACAGGTTTTAACAAGTAGTCTACTGCTCCAATTTTTAAAGCACGTAAGGCATGCTCTTCATAAGCAGTAATAAAGATTACTTTAAAATTGAGGTTTTCGGTTTGTGCTAAAAAATCAAACCCTGTACCATCAGTAAGATTAATATCTAAAAAAACCAATTCAGGTTTACAAGCATTAGCAACTACTATGGCATCTTTTACGGATTCACATTCACCTAACACAGTTGTTTCAGTATCAAGTAACTGTAATAGATTTCGTAAACCTTTCCTAATGTATTCTTTATCTTCTATTATTAATGTTTTCAATACTTTCTATTTTTATATAAGGGATTGTCAAGGTAACTATAGTTCCTTGTTCATTATATTTTTTTCTATCTTCCGTAATAACAGAGCCATTCATTTTAAAATCTTTTGATAGTATTTCTAATCGCTCTGAAGTAATCGTTGTCGATAATGATTTTTTGTCTTGATTTTTATCTTTCTTTAAATAATCTATACCTACGCCGTTATCTTTAATAACACAAATTAACTCTTGGTTAGAATAACTGAGTTCTATATTAATAGTTCTATTTCCAATTAGGTTAACAAAAGCATGTTCTATAGCATTTTCTACAAATGGTTGAATAAGCATTGGAGGAATTTTAAAAAGCGATGTATCAATATCTTCTTCTACAGAAATGGTATAAGTATATAACTCATTTTCTAAATTTTGAAGTGCTAAATAGTTTTCTACAGCCATTAATTCTTGAGAAAGTAATACAGTTCTATCTCGAGAATTTTCTAAAATAGTTCGAAGCAATTTTGAAAATTTCGACAGATAGGAAACCGATTTTTTCTGTTCTTTATTCAAAATCATACCTTGTAAAACTGATAATGAATTAAAAATAAAATGAGGTGTCATTTGCGAACGCAATAGTTTTTGCTCGATGATTACATTTTGTGTTTTTGATTTTTGATTCCTCAGTTTTAAGAATAGAATGATGATACCTAAAACCAATGTTGTTATTAAAAAAGCAACGATACCGAACAGTAAATTTCGTTGAGACTTTTTTAAGTTTTGAGAGGTATCAAGTACTGTTCTTGTTAATTTCAGCTCTCTAAGACTAGCTGAATCTAAAGCTTGCTTGTATTTGTACTCGTATTCTATTTGAGTAATTTTTTCAATATTTTCTTTGTTAAACAAACTATCATTTAGCTTTTTTAGCTCTTGATGGCTTTCAAAAGCCTTTTTGTATTGTCCTGTATTTTGATAAACTTCAGAGAGTATGTCTACAGCTGTTTTTTGAGGTTCTAACAAGTCTAATTCTTTGGCTATCTGTTGGGCTTGCAAAGCAAAAGTAAGCGCTTGCAAATAAAGCCTTTCATGTAAGTAAGTTTCTGCAATACCTAAAAAGCTAGTGGACAAAATACGTTTGTTTTCTGTTTTTTTACTTATGCTTTTTGCATTTGTGTAATTTTTACGAGCAATTATTGGTTTACCAAGTTTTAAATAGACGTTCCCAATATTGATGTAAGTTATTGAAGTATGCTTTAAATCATTAATTTCTTGACTTACTTGCAAAGATTCACTAAAATATTCAATAGCTTTTAAATACTCCTTCTTGTAAAAATAAACATTGCCGATATTACTCTTATTAACCGATATAAGCTTCTTATTTTTAGTTTTATGAGATAAGCTCAAAGACTCATAAAGATGTTGTAATGCTTTATCATATTTTTTTATAGAAATATATGTTTCACCCAAATTATTATGCATTCTAGCCATACCTAATATATTTCCTATCCTTTTATCATAATCAAGACTTTTATTAAAATTATCGATAGCTAATGGGTAATTACCTTGCACTTTATAAACAACACCTAAATTGCTATGAACATAAGAAATACCATCTTCATCATTAATAACTTCACTAATAATAAGTGCATCCTTATAGTTAGAAATGGCATCATTGTAATTTCCAATTTCCGAATATACATTTCCAGTATTTATAAGACTTGTGACAATTTCTCTTTTATTGTTTAGCTCCCTGTAAATTTTGGTTGCATTTTGATAATTTTTTATAGCTTCATCATATCTGGATAAATCATAATTGGTAATTCCGAAAGCTACATATACATCAGCAACTCTTTTTTTGTCTTGAATAATTTCATAATACTTAAGCGATTTATTAAAAAAATGTAAGCTTTCTGTGTAATTAGCTTTGATATTCTCAAGCATCCCTTTTAAATAATAAACACGAGCCTTTCCCATTTCATAATTTAAAATAGTACTTAGGCTATCAGCTTCATTTAGGTAACGATCGGTTGCACCAATATCCTTTCTAAAATTAGCACGCGACAAATCATATAATAAGTTAACACGAATAGTATCATTAAACTTATAATTTTCTAATTCAATTTTAAGGCTATCTATTTTTTTGTTTTGAGATATTAAACTTACAGGTAAAAGAAAAAAACTGATTAAAACAGAAATACATTTTAAGGTTAGGCTCATGGTAAAAGTAGCATAGATTTCAAACAAATTATTGATTTGTTTTATAGCAAAAATTTAAAAATAACTTTTTAAGTATATAAAAAAACAATAATTATTTTTTGAAATAGGTTAAATAATAATTGCTAGGACTCATTAAATATTCGTTAAAAATTAAATCTAGTAAAAAATTTAACCAGTTTTGTAAATACCATATAAAATTATTCTAAATTTGGTTTAGAATAATATTTAATTTACAGTAAACAATATCGTAAACTATTTTGTAAGTTTTAATTATAAAAAAGCGAGAAAATTGGCATTCCTTCGAACTCATAACCCGAAGGTCACAGGTTCGAGTCCTGTTCCCGCTACTAAGCAAAGGCTTTCAATCTAATTGAAAGTTTTTTTCTGATTAAAAAGTTTGTGTTGAAATGTTTTAATATTTAAACACAATTCTTAATAAGTTTTAATTTCTAGTCTTTGAAATTAATCTCTCTACAATTTGTTCCCATGTGATTATATTGGTTTTCTGTTTAGTTTGTAAGGATGTAGTTCTATCATTAGAATAAGAGTAAGGATTATTTGCTTTTTATTTGGGTAATACAAAGAAAAAGACGTATATTTGCAACCGAAAATCGCGGGATAGAGCAGTAGGTAGCTCGTCGGGCTCATAACCCGAAGGTCACAGGTTCGAGTCCTGTTCCCGCTACTAAGCAAAGGCTTTCAATTTAATTGAAAGCCTTTGCTTTTTATTAGAATAATAGATTATTTTTTTTCTATATAAAAATAAGACCTTCTGTTTTGTTGATGTTCTTGTTCGGTACACTTTTTTTGATTTAGATCATTGCACTTGTTTAATAACTGTTCTTCTCCGTAACCAACAGCACTTTTAATCCTTTTTGGAGAAATGCCTCTTGATAATATATAGTCTCTTGTAGATTTGGCTCTTTTGTCTGATAATAATTTATTATATGTTTGCGATCCTCTACTATCGGTATGAGACTCAATTCTTAAACTTATATCAGGGTTGTCTTTTAAGACAGAAACGATATGTTCTAACTCGTATTCGGCGTCTTCACGAATATTATATAAATCAAAATCAAAGTAAATAGGATTTATAATGATTTGATCATCTTTTATTAAAGATTCAAGTTGGATGTTCTCAGTAATTAATCTTTTGTTAATGTTAAGTGTTTTTGTATTTTTTTGAGAGTTTCTATAATCTTTTTTTGAAGCAACGACTACAAAATTCTTTTCACAATCTATTTTTTCAAATAAATAACTACCATCTTTATTAGTTGTTTTAGTAAAAATGGGTTCTCCTTGTTTGTTTATAAGCTGAACAGTAGCATTGGGAATAGGGTTTCCTGTTTTTGAGTCTGAAATAACTCCTTTAATGTTTTCTTTACAATCGTATATTTTAAAACTATAAATATCATCATCTCCTTTACCTTCTTTTCTGTTGGAAGAAAAGTAACCTTGAGTATGCTTGTCGTTAATAATGAAAGCAAAATCATCAAAAGGACCATTAACAGGACTTCCTAAATTTACTGGCTTTGTATAAGAGTTACTAGTGATTTTTGCCTCAAAAACATCTAAACCTCCTAAGCCAATATGTCCATCAGAAGAAAAATATAAAACATTATCATTCCCTATAAAAGGAAACATTTCTTTGCTTTCTGTATTAATAGTTTTGCCCAGATTTTCAGGTTTTCCATAGATATCGTTTTCTAAAATTGCTATTTTATAAATGTCGGTATCTCCGTAGCCATTTGGCATATCAGAAACAAAATAAAGTGTTTTTTCGTCAGGACTAAGGGCAGGATGTCCGCAAGAAAAACTATTACTATTAAAAGGTAGTTCTTTTATATCTCCCCAAAAGTTTCCTTTTTTAGTAGCTTTATAAATTTTAAGGTGAGAAATATTATTTTTATCTCCTATTAATCGCTTGCCATCAAAGTTATCTCTGGTGAAGTAAGCTGTTTTTCCATCTTTAGAAACAACAATATTTGATTCGTGATATTTAGAGCTTAATTCTTCAAGAATGATAGGTTTACCCACATCCAAAACTTTAATAGAATCGTTATTTTGTTTTGCTTTATAAATGTTTAAATATGGTTGCTTATTCCATCGATAGAGTTTTTTACCTTTTTCTGTTTTGGGTTGGGTAGAAGAAAAATATAAATGATTATCATAAATGTATCCACCAAAGTCTGAATAAGAAGTGTTGCTAGATAGGTTGTGGATGTTTATATATGTCTTTTCTCGATTAGAGTATTCAACAAAATAATTAGTGTTTTCTTCTAAAGCCTTCACACGACTATCGTTTTTGTTTAATTTTAATAGCCACTTGTCAGATTCTTTTATTTTACCATTAGTTTTTAAAACTTGGGCATATCTAAATATATGTTTAGGTTTAGCGGAATTTTCGTATAGTTTCATTAACTCTTGATAGTTTTTTTCTGCCATAACATATTTAAAATTAAAGTAGTAAGAATCTCCTAATCTACTTAATACAGTATAAGAATTATCTCCTTTGTTGTATATGGATTGATATAATTCAGCAGATTTTTTATAAGAAAACTCTTCAAAATATCTATTAGCAGCATACTTTCGTTGGCTGTTAATGGTTATTGGTATAAATACTATTATAAGTAAAAAATGTATTGCTTTTTTCATTTTATTTATAATTTAAAAGAATCTAGGAGACTTCATTGCTAGCTCTTTGAATATTTCCCATTTAATCATTAATTCATAGGTTCCAGAATTGTAGTTGCTGTAATTAGAGGTAGTGAGGTCGTAGGCTAACCCTATGTGTAAATTTCTAGAAGCTTGAAGTCCTATCAAAGCACTAATAGAATCATCCCACCTCCAAGCTATACCTGCTGTAAATTTTTCATTGAAAAGGAAATTAGCTGATACATCTAGGGATAAAGGTGCACCATTTACAACTTTTGTTAAAAATGCGGGCTTAAACTTAATACTTTCGTTTAAATCAAATACATATCCACCAATTAAAAACAAGTGTATTCGTTCTTTTGCGACATCACCTCCATTATTAGAGTCATCATAATGATCTGTGTTAATAAAATTAGGAATAGCTGCTCCCAAATACCAGTTAGAAGTATAGTAATAAATACCAGCTCCAATAGTTGGTAAAAATCTATTAATGTTTCCAGTTAGACTTTTATCGTCTCGGTCCTTAACAATACCTTTGTTCCAATCAACATTTAAATGTCTTGTTCCAAGTTTCAACCCAAAAGCTAAATTTCCCTCATCACTGGTACGAACTGTATAAGAAGCATTGATATCCAGAAAAATCTCATTGGCGGGGCCTATTCTATCGTTAGTAAGGTTAATACCTAACCCAACGCCGCTAAAGCCTAGAGGAGTATCGAAACTTAGCGTTTGAGTGTCAGGAGCACCTTCAATACCAACCCATTGAGTTCTTGCAAGAGCATTTATTATAGTGTGTCCGCTTGATCCAGCATATGCAGGGTTCACACTCATAGTGTTATACATATATTGAGTATATTGAGGGTCTTGTTGAGCATTTACATTTATTAATATTTGTATTAAGAATATTAATGTGTATAGGTGTTTTAATTTCATATTATTTTTTTTATCTATTAATGTATAACCAGCCTACTTTTGGTTTTGATCCATCACCTAAATCGATAACATAGAAATAGGTGCCTGAAGGTAATTTTTCATCAACATTAATTGTTGTTCTTCCATTAGAAGTTCCGTTAAAAACAACGTCTTTATTGTTATAGCCAGAGGCTTTGTATACAGTGTTACCCCATCTGTTGAAAATCTCAACAGTATTATTACTATATTCAGGTCTGTCTATACAAGAGATGAAGAAAATATCATTATCACCATCACTACCAGGAGTCATGATGTTATAGGGAGTACCACATGGTTTTGTGTTAGGGTCCAGATAGTCAGGAATACCATTGTCATCGGTATCAAGAGCATCGTTGGTTGTTGGGTCAGAGTCACCAGGATTTTCATCTGAAGTATTAATACCATCGTTGTCATCATCAATATCTTGAAAATCTGGAATACCATCTCCATCATTATCAGGAATGTCTACAGGGGTACCTCCGTTATCTGTGTCATAAGTATCATCCAAACCATCTCCATCTGAGTCATTTCCAGAAGGAAGGCTATCAGGTATCCCATCACTATTATCGTCATTTCCTTCAATAACATCTGGAACTCCATCATTATCACTATCAGTATCAAGACTATCAGGTATACCGTCTTCATCAGTATCTATGTTGCCATCTCCTTCATCGGTATCTAAAATTCCATCATTGTCATCATCAATGTCGGTAATATCAGGAATTCCATCATTATCAGAGTCTAGTAAACTGTATGAATGAGTATCAGTAGCAGAAGCAGTATTTCCAGCAGTATCAGTAGTAGTAACGCTTGCTTCTACAGTCATGTCTGAGTCAGCTGCTAAGTCTGAGCCTGAAATATTTATGCTGTAGTTTCCACTAGCGTCTACCGTTCCTGTATAGGTATTTCCATTGATTATCAAGGTTACAGTGTCACCCGTATTAAAGTCACCAGTTACAGTTCCAGTCACAGGGATGTTAGTTCCAGCTTCTACTGCATCAATGATATTGTCTGGAGTGATGTCATCAATAACAATAGAAAGGGTAGGAGCTGTGGTATCTACATTATACAGTTGAGTATCAGTGGCTGAAGTAGTATTTCCAGCAGTATCAGTAGTAGTAACACTTGCTTCTACAGTCGTATCTGTATCAGCTGCTAAGTCTGATCCTGGTACATTTATACTGTAGTTTCCACTGGCGTCTACCGTTCCTGTATAGGTATTCCCATTGATTATTAAGGTTACAGTATCACCCGTATTAAAATCACCAGTTACAGTTCCAGTCACAGGGATGTCAGTTCCAGCTTCTACTGCGTCAATGATATTGTCTGGAGTGATGTCATCAATAACAATAGAAAGGGTAGGAGCTGTGGTATCTACATTATACAGTTGATTATCAGTGTCTGAAGTAGTATTTCCAGCAGTATCAGTAGTAGTAACACTTGCTTCTACAGTCGTATCTCTATCAGCTGCTAAGTCTGATCCTGGTACATTTATACTGTAGTTTCCACTGGCGTCTACCGTTCCTGTATAGGTATTCCCATTGATTATTAAGGTTACAGTATCACCCGTATTAAAGTCACCAGTTACAGTTCCAGTCACAGGGATGTCAGTTCCAGCTTCTACTGCGTCAATGATATTGTCTGGAGTGATGTCATCAATAACAATAGAAAGGGTAGGAGCTGTGGTATCTACATTATACAGTTGAGTATCAGTGGTTGAAGTAGTATTTCCAGCAGTATCAGTAGTAGTAACACTTGCTTCTACAGTCGTATCTGTATCAGCTGCTAAGTCTGATCCTGGAACATTGATGCTGTAGTTTCCACTGGCATCTACGGTACCGGTGTAGTTGTTTCCATTGATTACTAAGGTTACCGTGTCGCCGGTATTGAAATCTCCGCCTACTGTTCCGGTGACTGCAATGGTTGTCCCTGCTTCTGTTGCATTGACAATGTTGTCTGCCGTAATGTTGTCTACACTTATGGTAGGAACTGGAGCTGTCGTGTCTACATTATAAGCATGGGTCGTGTTCGCATTGCCTGGGTTTCCGGAAGCGTCTGTTGTCGCTACACTTGCTTCTACAGTCGTGTCTGTGTCAGCGGCTAAGTCTGACCCTGGAACATTGATGCTGTAGTTTCCACTGGCATCTACCGTTCCGGTATAGCTATTTCCGTTGATTGTTAGGGTTACGGTGTCTCCTGTATTGAAGTCTCCGCCTACGGTTCCGGTTACTGCAATGGTTGTCCCTGCTTCTGTTGCATTGACAATGTTGTCTGCCGTGATGTTGTCTACACTTATGGTAGGAACTGGAGCTGTCGTGTCTACATTATAAACATGATTCGTGTTGGTGGAACAAGTTGCATATGACAGGAAACTAGCCTCTACAGTCGTGTCTGTGTCAGCGGCTAAGTCTGACCCTGGAACATTGATGCTGTAGTTTCCACTGGCATCTACGGTACCGGTATAGTTGTTTCCATTGATTACTAAGGTTACCGTGTCGCCGGTATTGAAGCCACCGCCTACGGTTCCGGTTACTGGAATAGTGCTTCCTGCTTCTGAGGCATTGATAATGTTGTCTGCCGTAATATCATTTATAGTTAAGTTAACTACTCCTCCTACAGTAATGGTTGCTGTAGCAGAAGTAGCTTCAGTACAGGCACCACTTTGTACGATAGCACGGTATTGCGTGGTGGTGGTAAGGTTGGTTGCTGTTAAGGTCGTAGTGGTATTGGCAATATCGGTATCAGTGGTAAAGTTATCGGTAGAACTTTCCCAACGGATGATATTTCCTGTCTGTCCAC